>DASSDW010000185.1:0-10937 GCA_035696925.1 Actinomycetota bacterium | reverse complement strand
CTCCCGGAGCGGCAGCACGCGAGCGCCCTCCTCCTCGACGAGCTCGGGGTACTGCTCGAGGACGACGGGCATCCCACCGTGCGAGAGCACCTCGAGCGGGGCGCCGTAGGTCCTCTCCAGCACCTCGCTGGTGATCACCTGCCGCGGCGTCCCCGTGGCGATCACCTCGCGGTTCAGGCAGACGAGCCGAGGCAGATGGGACGCGATGCCGTTCAGGTCATGGGTGGTGAGGACGATCGCGAGTCCCTCGTGGTGGAGATCGTGGATCACGTGCATCACGTCGTGACGGGTGCGGACGTCGACGCCGCTCGTCGGCTCGTCCAGCAGGAGCAGACGCGGGTGCCCGAGCATCGCGCGGGCGATGAAGACCCGCTGCTGCTGGCCCCCGGAGAGCTCGCGGATGTGTCGATCGGACAGCCCTCCCAGTCCGAGCCGCTCGAGGACCTCCTGCGCCTGTGAGGACTCCTGCCTCGAGGGCCACGGGACGCGGCGCCCGTCGATCTTCGCCATGAGCACCGCTTCGCGAACGGTGACGGGGAAGTACCAGTTCACCGTCTCGACCTGCGGCACGTAGCCGATCGACAGCTCGGGATCGCGTTGGATCCGCCCGGCGATCGGTTCGACCGATCCGGCGATCGCCTTCAGCAACGTGCTCTTCCCGCTCCCGGAGGGCCCGACGACGCCGATGAACTCGCCCGCCCCGATGTGCAGGTCGACGTTCACGAGCACCGGGTCCCGGCCGTAGCGGCACGTGACACGGTCGAACCGCACGAGCTCGTCCATCAGTAGCGGGTCTCTCCCGCTCCGCCGGTCACCAGGTTCGCGACGTCGACGTCCTCCAACGGCGCCGGATCTCCGCCCAGCGCGCGGACGATCGTGGTGAAGTCGAACACCATCAATCCGAGGTAGCTGTGGTCCGGATCGCCGGCCTCCCCCGGGAGATCGTCGTCACGCAGGTCGTCGACGTAGGTCGCACCCGTCTCCGCGGCGATCTGTTCGAGGACCGGGCTCGGGAACACCTCGGAGCCGAAGATCGCGGGGAGATCCTCGGCACGGATCTGCTCGATCAGGCCCACGATCTCCTGAGGCGTCGGCTCGGCGAAGTCCGACGGCTGGATCGCCCCGACGACCTCCCAGCCGTACTCGCGAGCGAAGTACGGGAACGAGTCGTGATACGTGAGGAGCTTGCGGTCCTCTTCCGCCACCGTCTCGGTCGCCGAGCGGATGGCGGTATCCAAGGCATCGACCCGCTGCGCGAACGCGTCGAAGTTCTCCTCGAAGGTGGGCGAGCCCTCGGGATCGAGCTCGGAGAGCTCAGCACGGACGATCTCGGCGAAGTCCTTCGCGTAGGGCGGGTTCGTCCAGAGGTGGGGGTTCGGGAAGCCTTCGGATCGTGGGAACGAGAAGTCGAAGATGTACTCGTCCTCCGAGATCGTGCGGTCCGCGAGCTGCACGATGGGGACCCCGTCGCCGACGTTCGCCTCAGCGAGCTCGCGCGTCGGCTCTTCCAGGTGCAGGCCGTTGATGAAGACGATGTCGGCGTCCTCCATCACCGCGGCGTCCGAGGGGGCGGGCTCGAACGTGTGGCTGTTGACGCCTTCGGGCACGATCCCGGTCACGGAGACGCGGTCGCCCCCGATGTTCTGCACGATGTTCGTGATCGGCGAGACGGTGGTGACGACCTCGACCCCCGCCCCCGCACCGGATCCACCCGACCCACAAGCGCCGGTGAGGAGCAGGAGGAGGGCGGGGGCGAGCGCCCCTCGTCGCATATCCATGCAGACAGCCTACTCCGTTCTTGCAATATCTTGCAACTGGCTCACCTGCGCTAGAAGGCGGGCGTCTCTCGGTAGGTGCCGAAGACCGCCGCGAGGGCCCCCACGATCTCCCCCTCGGTGCATCGGGCGCGGGCGCAGTCGATCAGCGGCTCCATCAGGTTCGCGTCGGTGGTCGCTGCCTCCTTCAGGGCGATCAGCGCGTCGTCCGCGGCGGCCGCGTCGCGCGCGGCGCGGGTGCGGCGAACGCTCGCGAGCTGGGTCCGCTCGGCCTCCTCCCCGATCACGAGCGTGTCGATCGGGTTCTCGTTCGCGTCCACGAAGTCCGTCACCCCGACCTTCACGAGGTCGCCCGACTCGTAGCGCTGCTGCTCCTGGAACGCGGACTCGGCGACCCGTCGCTGGAACCACCCTTGCTCGATCCCCTCCAGGACGCCCTCGAGCATCGAGCCCTCACCCATCCGCTCGATCTCCGTGAAGATCTCCTCGGCCCGCGCCTCGATCCGATCAGTCGCGTCCTCCACGAACCACGAACCGCCGAGCGGATCGATCACGTCGGGCACCCCCGACTCGAAGGCGATCACCTGCTGCGTCCGGAGCGCCAGCTTCGCCGTGTCCTCCGTGGGGAGCGCGAGCACCTCGTCGAGGGCGTTCGTGTGCAACGACTGCGTGCCGCCGAGCACCGCGGCGAGCGCCTCGATCGCGGTGCGCACGACGTTGTTCATCGGCTGCTGCGCGGTGAGGGACACGCCCGCCGTCTGCGTGTGGAACCGGAGCCTCATCGCCTCGGGGGTCGTCGCGCCGTAGCGATCGCGCATCCAGCGCGCCCAGATCCGGCGGGCGGCACGGAGCTTCGCGATCTCCTCGAAGAAGTCGATGTGCGCGTTGAAGAAGAACGAGAGGGCGGGAGCGAACGTGTCGACGTCGAGGCCTCGCTGCATCCCGAGCTCGACGTAGGCGAACCCGTCCGCCAGCGTGAACGCGAGCTCCTCGGCGGCCGTCGCCCCCGCCTCGCGGATGTGGTAGCCGGAGACGCTGATCGGGTGCCATTTCGGGACGCGCTCGGCGCAGAACGCCATCAGATCGCCGATCAGCCGAAGGTGCGGCCGCGGCGGGAACACCCACTCCTTCTGCGCGATGTACTCCTTGAAGATGTCGGTCTGGAGCGTGCCATCGAGGGTCGACCAGTCGACGCCTTGCTCCTCGGCGGTCGCGAGGAAGAACGCGAACACGACGACCGCCGGACCGCTGATCGTCATCGACGTCGTGACATCCCCGAGCGGGATCTGGTCGAACAACGTCTCGAAGTCGTCGAGCGAGTCCGTCGCGACGCCGCACCGGCCGACCTCGCCCTCGCTCCGAGGGTCGTCGGAGTCCAGCCCCATGAGCGTCGGCATGTCGAACGCGACCGAGAGACCGGTCTGGCCGTGGTCGGTCAGGAAGCGGTAGCGGGCGTTCGTCTCCGCCGGCGTGCCGTACCCGGCGAACTGGCGCATCGTCCAGAGCCTGCCCCGGTACATCGAGGGGTAGGCGCCCCGAGTGAAGGGGAAGGCGCCCGGCTCGCCGAGCTTCTCGTCCGGCTCCCAGCCCCCGAGGTCGTCGGGCCCGACGATCGCAGGAACGGGCTCACCGGACAAGGATCGGTGCGAACGATCGCTCCACGGAGCGCGGGGCCGTTCAGGACTCATCCCTTCGAGGATAGTGCCTGTGGCCGAAGGTCCAGCTCCCGCCATGGACGACGACCGGAGGGCACGGACCGTAGACTCGATCGCAGGAGGTTGCTGCTGATGGGTTGTGCGGTGAGGGTCCGTGGGCGCACGTTCTTCGCGTCCGCGCCACGGCGTCCCTTCGAGAGGTCGGCACTTCCTCAGCCCGCGATCCGCGGCTGAGCTCGTCCGGGCGTTCGACGTCGGATCCGCGGACCTCGTCGTGGAGGTCGGAGCGGGGACCGGTCGACTGACACGTGAACTGGCGAGGTCCGCCAGGCTCGTGCTCGCCATCGAGATCGATCCCGCGTTGTCCTCGGAGCTGCTTCGCTCCGCGCGGTCGTGGCCCAACGTCTTCGTGCACCAAGGTGACGCCCTCGATACGCAGATGCCTGGGTCCTCGTTCCGAGTCGTCGGGAACATCCCGTTCGATATCACCACCGCACTCCTCCGGCGGATCACTCGGCTCGATCAGGTCGAGCGCCTCGACCTGATCACGCAGCTCGAAACCGCTCGCAAACGAGCCGCCGCCAGAGGAAGCGTGCTCTCCGTGCTCTGGGGTACCGAGTGGCGCTTCGGCGTTCGCCGGCGGATCCCGGCGCGATCGTTCCACCCGGCACCTTCCGTCGACGCCGCTTGGCTCGTCGGAGAGCGTCGCTCGCAGCCGCTGATCGCGCCGATCGAGCGCACCTCGTTCGAACGGCTCGTGCGACGAGGATTCGAGAAGGCTGGTGCGCCGATCGACCGCTCCCTCGGGCTCCGAAGGTCAGTGATCCGGGCCGCCGACCTCGATCCGGACGATCGTGCCATCGACCTCACGGTCGGCGACTGGATCGCAGTCTTCCGGGCTGGGTGGGCCGGCCGCGAACACTAGGGGCCGACCGCGAACGATGCGTGGCGTCAGGTTTCGGCGCAAAGGTCGCTTCCGGCTCGGATCACGGCGCGATCACGGCAGCTGATCGAGCTCCTGGGCTCGGCGGAGGAGCTCCTGGGCCGCGGCGTACGGGTCGGTGCGGCGCTCGGCGAGGTCGTCGCCGAGCGCCGGGTCCCGCTCGAGGGCTTCGGCCGCCTTGATCCGGAACCGCTCGGCGGCGAGGCTCTCCGCCTCACGGAGGAGGCGGGCTCGCCGCTTCGCGGCGAGCGCGCCGGACGCCTCGGCGCCGTCGCGATGCTCGCGGATCGCCGCCCACACCTCTTCGACGCCTTCGGCCTTCGCCGCGGTGGCCATCAGCACCGGCGGGTCCCAGTCGCGTGCGGCGCCCATGTGCAGCATCTGGCGGAGCTCCTTGGCCACGTCGGGAGCGCCGTCGCGATCCGCCTTGTTCACGACGAAGACGTCGGCGGCCTCGAGGATGCCGGCCTTCGCCATCTGGACGGCGTCACCCATCCCCGGCGCCATCACCACGACCGCCGTGTCCGTGGCCGCTGCGACGTCGACCTCGGCCTGTCCGACGCCGACCGTCTCCACGAAGATCACGCCGTAGCCGGCCGCGTCGAGGATCCGCACGGCCTCCGGGGCCGCGAGCGCCATCCCCCCGAGGTGCCCCCTCGTCGCCATCGAGCGGATGAACACCCCGGGATCGACGGCATGGTCCTGCATCCGTACGCGGTCGCCGAGGAGGGCACCGCCGGTGTACGGCGAGGTGGGATCCACGGCGAGGACGGCCGCACGGAGATCGTCGGCACGGGCGATCCGGACGAGCTCACCGGCGAGCGTGGACTTGCCGACGCCGGGCGCGCCGGTCAGGCCGATCGTGGCCGCACGACCGGTCTCCGGGTAGATCCCCGCCGACAGCTCGGCCAGCTCCGGCGCGTCGTCCTCGACGGCGGAGATCGCGCGCGCGACCGCGCGGCGCTCGCCGGCCAGCACCCCGTCGACGAGCTCCGCCACGTCCACGACGCTCACCCTACCGGTCGGTCGGTGCGGGTCGGCTGCGCGCCGCCCGCGGAGCCCGCGCCCGGGATCGCCTCCAGCGCATCGCGGAGCGATCGACACACGGCACGCTGCCGAAGGAGGGCGGGATCGTCCTCCGATGCCACGCGCGATCGCACCATCGCCAGGTTGACCTGCTCGCGCTGGAGTCGACCCAGCACGCCGGAGGCTCGATCGCCGGCTCTTTCTCGCATCGCGCGCCTGGACCGGCGTCGCGCCCCCGGACGCTCGAGGATCGACAGCTCGTCGGGCGTCACGGCGGCGTGTTCGACCTCGGTCATCAGCGCCGCCCGGAGCCAGCGTCGTTCCCGCGCGTGCGCGAGGCGCACCGCGAGCACCAGGAACAGGAGGAGCGGCAGTCCCTTGACGGCGGTCGCGAGGGGGATCAGGAACCATTCCCCGCCCTCCCACGGATGGGCCGGGAAGAACTCGAGGATCGGCGAGTTCCACAGGAAGTGCCCGAGGACGGCGGCTCCGGCGAGCAGCGCGGCGGGACCGAGTCGCTCCCGCCCGGGCCGGCCGTCGCGCCGCGTGATGAGCGTCCCGACGGCCATGCCGACCAGGCCCGTGTACAGCACGTGGGAGTAGAGGCCGCTCGCGATCACGCGCACGAAGAACCCCTCGAGCACGCCGCCGACGTCACCACCGAACACGGCGACGAAGTAGAAGACGTCCTCGACGATGGCGAAGCCGAGCCCGCAGAGCGCGCCGTAGACGAAGCCGTCCATCACGTCGTCGACCTCGTCACGAGCGATCAGCACGATCAGCACGATGCCGAGCCCCTTGAGGATCTCCTCCACGAACGGAGCCGTGAGCGCCGCCGTCCACCGAGCAGCGAACTCGGGCCCGCCCACGCGCGCGACCACCACGCCCCACCCGGCGTTGCCGATCGCCGACAGCGTGGTGGCGGCCACCGCTCCCCAGACGAACGCAGCGATCAGCAGAGGGATCGGTTCCCGCTCGTAGAGATCGAGGAGGTAGACGAGCACGGCGACCGGGGCGGCGTAGACGATCACGAGCCCCCACGACAGGAGCCAGCCACCGGGCGACATCTCGCGGAAGAGGTTCTGCTCCCCGATCGCCACGATGCCGGTCAACGTCACGACGACCACGTACAGCCAGAAGGCAGGGAGGCGGGGCTGGAGGAACCTCGCGTGATGCAGGGGCGAGGACGCGAACACGCGAGGACGCATCATCAGGCCACCTCGGCTCCGTCGATCATCGCCGTGAGCTCCTCGACGATCAGCTCGAGCTGCCCCTGGAACGCCCAGCCGTCGAAGATCACCCCGTTACCGGCGGGCGAGACCGCGACGGTGACGGAGCCCTCCACCGACAATCCGCTCTGCGGCTCCGACCCGATGTAGCCGAAGCGGACCGCCTCGAGCCCGTTCCGGAGAAGGATCTGCTCGATCCGGTCCGTCACGGACAGGCGTTCGAGCTGGTTGCTGAGCACTTCACCGGTGTAGAGGTCCGCCAGTGCGAGCGCTCCACCGCCCACCTCGGGGAGCGCCAGCAGGTCGAGCGCGCCGCTCCCGCGGGTGAGTTGCGCGAACTCCCCCGGGAGGATCCCGCCGGACGCCGAGGGGAAGGAGACTTCCTCGCGATGCGCGACCTCCCATCCCGGGAGCGGGTGGATCGTGACGACGCCTCCCAGCGCGACCGCCTGGACGTCCGGCACGGGCAGCGTCCCCGCCACCACGAAGCCACCGAGCACGGTCACCGACATCACGAGCGCGACGAGGCCGGTTGGGAGCCATCTTCGAACGGGCCGGCCGGTCCCGGGGGAGGCGTCCGGCCGGGTCGGCGCGTTCGCCGCCGGCGGCGGCGGTGGTGGTGGTGGTGTCATCATCGATCCCCGTCCGCGACGGACAAGAGCTTCGTGAGGCGCACCAGTCGCAGGGGGTGCCGGAGCAGCCCTCGGATCCGGATGCGTCGGCGCAGGAGATCCCCCACGATCGCTCGTCCCTCCGGCCGGAGCGGGTCCGGAAGCCCCGCTCGCAACGGCGCGGTGGTGAGGTCGAGCAGCCGCCCCGAGTCCGACCGGATCCGGAGGTGCGCATCGGGAACGTCGCCGTCGCCGACCCGGACACCGCCGCGTTCGATCCGGAGGTAGACCGTCACGTCGGCGTCGGGGGCGTGGAGCACCGCGACCGACGGGCGGAGGAGCGCTCGCCGAGTGGGATCGCGCGCGACGTTCTGCTCGATGAGGTCGGCGACCATCGACGCGAGGCCGCTGGGCTCGCCGCCGACCACCATCACGGTCACGGCTCGAGGACCACCTTCGTCGCCTCCCGGCGGTCGAACAGCGCGTAGCCCTCGGCCGCCGCCTCGAGCGGGAGGCGATGGCTGATCAGCGGCGTCGGGTCCACCGCCCCACGCGCCAGCTCACCCATCGCCCGCCGCCACCACGACACCACGGGCGTGAGCCCCGCGAACCGGAGCGTGAGGGCTCGCGACCAGTACGCGCCGAGCTGGAGCTCCGTCGTTTCGGAGGAGTAGACCCCGAGCACCACCACCGTGCCGCCACGCCGGACGGTGTCGATCGCGCCCTCGAACGCCGTGGGATGCCCGACCGCGTCGATCACGACGTCGGCCCCCCGCCCATCGGTCGCCTCCGCGAGCGCGGTCACGGGGTTCCGCTCGTCGATGTGTACCGGGATCGCGCCCGCGGTCTCCGCCAGCGCAAGCCGCGACGGATCTCGATCGAGCGCGTAGATCGTCGGGCCCACTTGGGTCCGGAGGCCCTCGATCGTGCAGAAGCCCACCGGGCCGCAGCCGAGCACTGCCACGACGTCATCGTGGCCGGCGCCCGTCAGCGACGCCCCGTAGGTCCCGGTGGTCAGCACATCTCCGACGAAGACGGCGGCCTCGTCCCCCACGCCGTCCGGGATCTCCAGCAGGTTCAGATCGGCGTCGGGGACGCGGAGACGCTCGGCCTGGGCGCCGGGCAGGGCTCCGCCGAAGATCCCATAGCCGAAGATCTCGTCGTCGTCGCACAGCGAGGACTGCCCGATCCCACAGAACCAGCAATGGCCGCAGGCGACGTTGAACGCCACCGCGACGCGATCCCCGACCCGCCGGGTCTCCACCCCGTCTCCGACCGACTCGATCACTCCCACGGCCTCGTGTCCCATCGGCTCCCCCGGCTCCATCGGCGCCTTGCCGTGGAGCAGGTGGAGATCGCTCCCACAGATCGCCGAGCGGGTGACGCGGACGATCGCATCGGTCGGCGCCTCGAGATCCGGATCCGGCAGGTCGGCGACGCGGACGGCGCCCACCCCGTCGAACACGACCCCCCGCATCAGGGCTCGTCGGGGAAGGTCGTGTCCACCTGACCGGCGATGTAGGCCAGTTCCTGTGTGCCCTTCGTGTAGCGCAAGATCTTCGGGAGATCGCCGCGGACACGGAGCTTCCCCTGGACGAGTCCCTTCACCGGTTCGAGGTCCCCGCGGATCACGTCTTTCCACCGCGAGTACGGCGCGCGGATCACGAACTCCGCGGAGGCCGCCCTCGCCTCGTCGACGATGCCGCCACCGCGGCAGCCGCCGTGCCAGAGGTCGAGGAGCCCGCGCACATCGGTCGCGACCCCTTTGTCCGGCTCCGCCTCGACGTGGATCACCGCGTCGCCTTCCCAGGTCGCCGCGTACTCGGCGTACTCCTCCGACGCATCGACCGCCTGGATGTACGCCTGGAACCACTCCTCGGTCGGGAACTCGGGCATCTCAGGACCCGGAGAGCTGCAGCGCGAAGACGACCCCGACCGCGTTGAACGCGGCATGGGTCGCGATGTTCACGAGGAGGTTGTGATGGCGCCAGTGGATCCAGGCCCAGGCCAGGCCGGTGATCATCATCATGACCACCAGCACGCTCACATCGAGCGCTCCCCCCGGGACCACGTGGATGAGCCCGAACGGGATGGCGGAGGCGAACGCGCCGGGCCAGAACCCGCGACGGTCGGCGACGGAGCGGAAGATCAGTCCGCGGAAGACCAGCTCCTCGGCGAGCGGCGCCATCACGACGGCATAGACGACAAGGGCGACCACCGCCCATCCTGTGAGCGAAGGATCGACCTGCCGAGGGACCTCGACGTCGCGTCCGGAGATCGCGGCGAGGGCAGAGACGACGAAGTACGCCACCACCGTGACGCCGATCTGGGAGGCGAGCCCCCAGCCGACGCCCGACGCCGCCTCACGGAGGCGGTTCCCGCGCGCCGGCCACCCGATCGAGCGCCACCAGCCCCGGTGCGCCATCTGGAGCCAGACGATGAGCGAGATGACGAGCACGACGTACGTCACCGCCCCCGCGGCGGCGCCGGGACCGTTCATCCGTTGTCCCGAGGCACCGCCCAGCGCGAGGAACACCGGGACGGAGACGAGCGACCCGAGGACGAACCCCAGGATCGTCATGATGACGGCCTCCCACCACCGCCACGTGGCTCTCGGCGGGGCATGCTCGACGAGCAGCTCGTCGGGAGGCGGTGGGAGCGGTGCGTTCATGGCGACATCTTCCCGCGGGCGGCGGCGAGAGACACCCCGAGGAGCCCCGACAGCGCGAACCCGAACGCGAAACCGACCGCCGCGGCGCCTGTGTCCTCCGCGAGATAGGCGACCACCGAACCCAGCAGGACCACCAGCACGGCGTCGTGCCACGCGTCGTGTGCTTCGAAGCTCCGAGCGATCGCGGGAGGTGGGCGAAGCACGATGACGAGCAGGACCAGCGTGCCTACCACCGGGATCGCTGCGAGCGGGTTGTCGGCGATCAGATCGAGCCCCACGCCCAGCCGGTCGAGCTGTCGCTCGATGGCGCCCATGACACCGTCGGTCTCCTCGAGGAACGCCGTGACGTGGGTGGACCGATCGGTCAGATACCGGTGCATCAACGCGACCGCGGCCGTCCCGACGGCCGTGACGACTCCCGTGATCACGGCGATCATCCACCATGGCCGGCGGCGTCGGATCGCCAGCCACATCCCGGCGGCCGCGAAGAGCGTGATCGCGGCGCCGAAGTTGGATCCGGTCCACGGCGAGCCAGCGACGAGCGCACATGCCGCGAGAAGGAGCACGCCGCTACGCACGCGGAGGCGATGCGCGAGGAACATCGCGGATCCGAGCACGATCCCGATCTCGACGTTCGGCATCCCGAAGAAGCGCCCGCCATCCAACTGCCCGCCGCCGGCCAGTGGAGTGACCGCCGCCGGCCACCCGAGGGCCGCTTCGACGGCGAGGATCACCAGGATCACGGCACCGCAGGCGGCGACGGAGACGAAGATCCCCCGGCGCGCCTCCACCCACCCGGCGAAGGCGACGCCGCCCACGACGATCAGGAACAGGAACGGCACCACGGTCGCGTAGGTGAGGGACGGAAGATGGCCTACCAGCAGCAGCCCGAGCGCGAGCCAAGGCAACGAGCCCACGAGCGCTCCGGCGACGGCGAGCGTGCGGGAAGAAGCTCTCCGTCGAAACGCCAGGGCGAGAAGCCCCGCCAGACCGAAGAGCAGCATCAGCCCCCACGCAGCGGCGGCGA
>DASSDW010000184.1:0-10265 GCA_035696925.1 Actinomycetota bacterium | reverse complement strand
TCGATTGCTCCTCAGAGAGGTGGGCGACCTACTACGCAGACGACCGGCGCTGGGTGTACTCGCTCAGGAGGCCGAGGATCTGCGGATGCAGCTCCGAGCCGTCAGCGGAGGGACCCCCGGTTCGTCGACCCTCACGACGGCGGAGCTGAAGCTCCTCCCGTTCCTGCCGACGTACTTCTCATTCCGCCAGATCGGGGAGCAGATGCACCTCTCGCCGCACACAGTGAAGACGCAGGCGATCTCGGTCTACCGGAAGCTCGGCGTGACATCACGCGGTGAAGCGATCGAGCGTGCGATCGCCTTGGGTCTCTTGGACGCGTAGCCGACCCCGGCTCCAGTCGGCCCGGGCAGGTTTCATCCCGTGAGGATGATGAAAGCGTGGACGCCCTCCGGTGTGATGGGCGTGGAGGGGGATTCCCTCCGGGCGGACCCTTTGAGAGGAGTCGACCCCGCCATGGAAAGCGAGCGCACGCTGCTTTCACTGGCCCTCAATGACGAGTCTTCCGTTCAGTCCGCCTTGATGGGAGAGACGGAGCCAGGGTCGGGATGTGCGCTCGATCCGCGGACCCAAGCACTCGTTCGGCTCGGCGTGCTCATCGCAATCGACGCAGCCCCCGCGTCGTACGGGTCGAGCGTTGACACCGCTCTCGCGGCCGGTGCGACGGTCGACGAGATCGTCGGCATGCTATGCGCGGTTGCGCCTGTCGTCGGCTTCGCCCGGGTCGTCGCCGCAGCACCGGCACTGGCCAACGCGCTGGGGTACGACATCGAGTCCGCGCTCGAGAGGCTCGAGGATCCCTCCGCTCGTTGATGCGCTGATGTCGGAGATCCCCTGAACGTCGACACGAGCGGCCCGGCGAGGCCGGCCTCGGCGGCTGATTGAGGCGTTCTACTCGCCGACAGCTATGGGTTGGTGCTCCGCTCATCCTGCTGACGTATGTGCTCTCATCACGTTAACGAAGGGCCGGTTCGTTTCGCTCGTCGTGGCAGCGCAGTCCGACGATCTGGGTGATCCTTCCGGCGTCCGACGCTCGTCGCCGCCTCCGATTGTTCGCGAGCGTGCTCGCTGCGCTTGCTGGAACGGTCGTGGATCCCGAATGTCTTCATCCCAGACCAGGTTGGCGACAACGGATCCATGTCTCTCGTGAGCGCCCTCCTCTATCTCGGCGATCCGTCGAGATCGTCCGTCACCTGGTGCTGAGGCGACGGTTGATAAAGAGGCAGTGAACGGCGCGATCGCCGCCTAGCTCATGATGGGATGTTCTTCGCGTTCGCGTTCTGGGAGCGATCCAGGCGGGTCCCTTCTTCGGGGCTTCGGGGACGGGACGTACCGCAGGATCTGTTCTTCCCGTTCATTACGCTCACCACGACCGGCTACGGCAACCTCGTCCCTGCGGGGAACCCGGGACAATCCTTCGCTGTCCTGGAGATGCTAATCGGGCAGCTGTTCCTCGTGAAAGCTGAGGCGAAAGCCGTCACGCCTGGCGGCCGCAACCTCGTGGGGACACCACGCGCGACGTGCCCAATGACGGATGATCGGGTTCCGACCTAGTCCTGCGGCGCGAGCTCCGGCGGTCGGACGCGATGCTCTGCGGTCGCCACTCCCCACAGGAAGAGGCCGAACAGCAGGCCCACCATCGCGATGGGGATCCAGTCGATCCCCGTCAGGAAGAGCACGAACGCCGCGACGACTCCACCCGCGACCCGGACGGGATCCGCATGTTCGGCGACCCAGACCTCCAGCTCACTCCCATCCGGCCGGGACGCCGTGATCCGTTCCCACCAGCCCGCGGTTCGCCGGAACCACGGTGGCCGTCCCAGGAGGTACGCGAGCAAGGCGGCGACGATCCCGATCGTGAGCACGAGCAGACCCGCCAGGCGGAGGCTCGAGCTCACCTGGTCGAACACATCCTGTGCGGCGATCTTGGCGCCGGGGCCCTCGATCGCGTCGACGATGCTGGCCTCGACGCGACGGAGGAACACGCCGGCCAGGAATAGCACGGCAACCACGCCGACTCCGAGCCAGATCACCCCCCGGCGGTGGTTGGGTGCTACCACGATCGTGAGCGCCAGCAGGATCAGGCTGAGCAGGAACGTGGCCACGACGAGTCGCTTCATCGTTCGAACGGCATCCTGGTACCCGGACAGCTCCGTGGCGCTCATGACGGTGACCTGGCCGAAGTCGGATGGCAGCGTCACGCCGAGGGCAACGCCCAACCGATCGATCGCCTCTGATGATCCGAGCGTCGTCGGGATGCTCGGGACCGTCACATCGATCCCGAGGACGTCGACGCCGCCTTGCGCTAACCGCTGGATGATCACGGCGACGATGGAGACGAGATTGAGTTGGATCTCTCCACCACTGATCTCGACGTTCGGGAGCTGCTCGTAGTCCTCATTCAGGAGCGCTTGCACCTTCACGTGGAGCTGCCGATTGAGATTCACCCACAGTTGGGCGAACGCCGGCGAGGCCAGGAAATCCTCCACCTTCTGCTGGACGAAGCTCTGGACACCGGCCGTGATCGGACCGGCGAGGAAGCTCGCCTGCGGGGGGAGGTCAGGGACCGACTCCAGGGTCTCTTCGATACGGGTCTCGACGTCGAGCGCGAGGAAGACCTCTTCGGAGAGCTTCGCAGCGAGTGGGTTGGTCACGGCCGGGTCGTCGGCGAGCGGCGCGACGAGCGCCACGAACCGGTCCCTATCCGAGAGCGTGCGCTGGGTCCAGATCCCGATCGTAGCAGCCACGATGCAGAGACTCGTCAGTACGACGAGGACGCCGGCCAGGACCTGACGGATTCGCCGCCGACCGGAGCTCTTCCTCAACGCCTTCGACTCACGGAGGGATTCCAGCTCTGCCTGCAGTCGAGCATTCTCCTGCGAGAGTTGGGAGGCGTCCTCAGATCGGTCGGCGGTCGGCTGGGACGGCGTCTCTGCCGCATGTGGGTCTTGGGGTGCGCTCGTGACCCTTCCTCCTCGCTTTCGACGTATGACGACACCGCCGACCGGACACCATATTCCCCTCAGATTGATGCGGCCACATCACCCCGATGGGATGAGAATGCGCCGTCCGAAGGAGCGGGCAGCCGGAACCGGACCGGAAAGCGCGTCCCGCGTCTATGCCGGAGGGGCGGCCGAGTGCGACTCTAAGCGAGGGTTCGCGCAGTGCACCGGAAGCTCTTGAGCATCTCGCCCACTGAGATGAGGTGGCGCGGAGAGGATGCCGAGTCCTCCGGCTGGGCATTTTCGTCCGTAGGCGAGCTCGCCTCATCCAAGCGCGCACACACCGCTCGGTTCCGCAGCAGTCAACCTAACCGAAGCGAATGAGCGTGCATCGTGCGATGAGGATGAAACCGTTCTCGCGAAGGAACTTCGCATGACGGGCTGAGATCGAAGCATCTGCCCCCTCCGATGAGGATCCTCACCGCAGCCACGAAGTCTCGTGTACTCGGCCTCGTTCTCGAGTGGCGGCCAAACGCCCGCGCGACCGAGGATCATCAGAACCGATGAGACAAGTCGCGATCCAACGCTGCTTGCATGAGTCGCGCCGGTCTCCGGAGCCATGCCCGCGTGGGAGGAGGAGATTCAGGCAGTTGAGGTCCGTCCGCGGAACCGCCCTCGCAGTCCGTACGTGCCTCCGTAGTGAACCAGATCGATCACGACGGCCAGGGTGATCCAGAACCAGTCGAACCCTTCCACGCTGCTTCTGGATGGGGCAGACAGGACCATCCAAAGCAACGTCGTGAAGGGAAGGAAGATGACCCCGAGCAGCGGCAGGATGAACGTATCGAACGCCGCGTCCACGTATGCCGGGCGCGCTACCCATACGATCAAGAACAAGAGCCGCGGCGCGAACGCCCCCATGAGGGCCAGCAAGCACCCTCCAACCAGCACTCCGTCGTCCTCCCCTGTCGATTCGGGTGACTATAACCCTGTGCAGGGTGGCGTACGGGTCTTCGCTCCGGCTTCCACCGGCGGCGAACCTGGTACTGATGCGAATGAACGCCCGGCCGATCTCGAGGACCTCGCGCCGCGTGTACGGCTATGCGCCGGCGCCGATGCTGCACTCAGCGCCGGCGTTCGCTCGAGGGAAGACTCATTGGCTGGAGCTTGATGTTCGCCCCGATGATCGCAAGCATCGACGGACGGCCCACGATGGAGGGCGGAGCCGACCTCAACGATTCTCTGCCGGGACACGCGTTAACGCGGCGATCGTGAAATGCTCGATCGAAGTGGCCAGCTCCCTGCAGGTTGGTACCACCATCCGTCGGGCCAAGCGCGCCGCTAGTCGGCGACGATGTCTCTCCCATGTGCGGTCAACGCCCAGATCACTGTGACATCGACGGAGATTACGACGACGGACCACACCGGATAGAGCGGGATGAATGCGAAGGCCGTAAGTGCACTTCCGGCGGCGGCGATCACTCCGAGGGTTCTGCCCCAGAGCGATGCTGTGAGGAGGCCCAGGCCCCCAATCAGAACGAGTACGCCCCAGATCAGATGGACCCAGCCCCACACGGAGGCGTCGAACTCCAAGAGATAGTTCGGTGTCCTCACGTAGAAGTCGTTCTCGAAGATGCCGGCGAGCCCCGCGATCAGCTGGAACGAGCCGTTGATCATCAGCATGATCGCTGCGAACATCGTGAACCCGACTGCCTTCGTGCTCTTGAGCTCCATCGTCCTTATCCCCTTCCCCGTTCATGGATGCCGCTGGCGACCACCGTAGGCGTCGGCGGAGCACCCACGCATCCCCCGTTTCGGATGAAGCGACGAGGGTTGCTGGCTACGAGGGAGAGGCAGTTCCCAGGATCAGTACCAGGATCAATCGGGTCATCGGGATTGTAGGCGGCTGACTTCATCCGAACGGGGTGATGCGGTGGCCCACCTGAGCCGCACGATGTGCGAAGGCGGCTGAAGGAGCCGCCGCGCCCGAGCGAGCAGCTCGTTGAGTTGATGCTGCCGCGGACGGTTCACCGGCCAGGTGAGCCCGGAATGGGTCGGCCCTTTCGCTCAGCCACGCGCCTCGATGGCGCGTCAACGTAAGGAGGTTCCGGATGGACCGATACCCGCTGATCTCGGAGCACGGGTTGATCGGCGACCTGCAGACCGCGGCTCTCGTCGCCACGGACGGAACGATCGATTGGTTCTGTTGTCCACGTTTCGACTCGCCGAGTGTGTTCGCTTCCCTGCTCGATCGGGACAAGGGAGGACGATTCCGGATCGCACCAGAGGATGACGACTACATCACGAAGCAGCTCTACTTCCCGGACACAGCCGTCCTGATCACACGGTTCATGACACCAGACGGTGTGGGTGAGGTGGTCGACTTCATGCCAGTTGATGATCCCCAGGTCGCCACTGATCGGCACCTATTGGTCCGATTGATACGGGTTGTCCGCGGAGAGATGAGGTTCGAGTTGGGATGCGAGCCCCGGTTCGACTACGGGAGAGCTGGGCACGAGCTCGAGGCCATCGACGATGGCTGGGTCTTCCGATCCGACGGGCTCGCTCTGACGCTGCAAGCAACAGGGGTCCTCGAACGGGACGGGAACGACGTCCGGGGGACCTGGAACCTTCGCGCCGGACAGGTGGCCGGGGTGATCCTCGAGACCGGGCCGAAAGGCGAGCATCGGAAGCTCGACCCGGACGAGGTCCTCAGAATGTTCAATCGGACCGTTCGTTTCTGGCGCGACTGGCTCGGGCGATCTACCTACGACGGTCGGTGGCGCGAGAGCGTCAACCGCTCGGCCATCACTCTCAAGCTCATGACATACGCTCCGACCGGGGCGCTGATCGCGGCACCCACGACCAGCCTCCCCGAGCAGATCGGTGGAGAGCGCAATTGGGACTATCGCTTTACGTGGATCCGCGACGCTTCGTTCTCGGTGTACGCCCTCCTGGGCCTCGGTTACAGGGAGGAGGCGGAGGCCTTCGGGCGCTGGCTTCGTGACCGGGTGGGCGAAAGGGCCGGAGGTGCATCCGGGCCACTCCAGATCATGTATCGGATCGACGGCACTCCGGACCTCGAGGAAGAGGTGCTCGATCACCTTGAGGGTTACCTGGGATCCAGTCCGGTGCACATCGGGAACGGCGCTTCAGACCAGCTCCAGCTGGACATCTACGGAGAGGCGATCGACTCGGTCTACCTGGCGAGCCGGCAAGGGATCACGCCGGGGCACCAAGGCTGGCTCGACCTCTGCGTCATCGTCGATTGGCTGTGCGAGCACTGGGATCAGCCCGAGGAGGGGATCTGGGAGACTCGCGGCGGCCGCAAGGAGTTCACGTACGGCAGGCTGATGTCCTGGGTGGCCCTGGATCGCGCCGTACGAATGGCGCGCGATCATGGTCGCCCCGGCGATCTGGCGCGATGGATCACCGAGCGCGACCGGATCTACGAGCAGATCATGGAAAAGGGGTGGAGCAAGGAACGATCAGCGTTCGTGCAAGCCTACGACTCTCAGGTGCTCGACGCCTCGAACCTGCTCATGCCGCTGGTTGGGTTCATCGCCCCGCGGGACCCGATGTGGCTGTCGACGCTCGATGCGATGGGCAGCGAACTCGTTTCGGACAGTCTCGTCTACCGATACGACCCCAGTGCCTCCCCGGATGGGCTGCAAGGCTCAGAAGGGACGTTCTCCATCTGCACCTTCTGGTACGTCGACGCGCTGACCCGAGCCGGTCGGCTAGAGGAAGCGAGACTCACTTTCGAGAAGATGCTCACCTACGCGAACCACGTGGGTCTGTTCTCGGAGGAGATCGGCCTGACCGGTGAGCAGCTCGGGAACTTCCCGCAAGCGTTCACACATCTATCGTTGATCAACGCGGCGATGAACCTTGACTCCCAACTCGACCAGCGACCTGGGTGGAAGGATCTGGTTGCCGGCGGCCTGAGTCCGGCGCCGAAAGACAGCGGATCCGCATCCGTGTCGTGATGAAAGATGGTCTTCTAAGGCTCCTGGAAGGGGGAACGGGATGGGTTGCTTGTTCGTGCTCTTGGCCGCGTTCGCGCCGCGGCTTCTGTTCCTGATCATCTGGATCGCACGGCCCGGTTACGTGGATGCTGTGTTCGATACCTTCGTCTTGCCGTTGCTCGGGCTCTTGTTCCTGCCCTTCGCGACGCTGATGTGGGTGCTCCTGGATGCGCCACCCGCGGGCGTGGAAGGGTTCGATTGGTTCTGGATCGGCTTCGCCATCCTGATGGATCTCAGCCATTACGTGGGTGCGGTCGCCAACAGAAATCAGTTCCCGCGGCGCGCTTCGACAGCCTGATGATCGCCGCCACATCTATCGGACGTTCTCGAGGAACGAGGTGGGCGACAGCTGCTACGGTCCGACCGATATGGGCCAGCGTGAACAGGTCCGCCGGGAGCACTTCGCGGAGGGTGCGATCTACGGCACCGTCGTTTACCTCACGGTACTGGTGCTCCTGGAGGAGGATCGAACCGACCCGGGGGACGCAGCAGCGATCCTGGTGGGCACCGCGCTCGTCTTCTGGCTCGCTCATGTCTACGCGCACCTCGTTCCGCGGATCGCGGCAGAGGGTCGGTTGCGCACGGGTCGGATGCTCGAGGCCGCCGAGGATCAGATCGGGATCCTGGCCGCGGTGGCGATCCCGCTCATCCCCCTCGTCCTGGCGATGTTGGACCTGCTCGCGGACCGGGCAGGGATGCGATGGGGAGTCGCGGCCGGCATCGTCTCGCTCGCTGTCTTCGCCGCTCGGGAAGCCCGGACGGCGGGCGTCGGCTGGGGTCGCTCGCTCTGGGTGGCAGCGATCCTTGTGGCTGCCGGTGTCGGTCTGCTCTGGCTCGAGGTCTCTCTCCACTAGGCGCCATGGTCCCGGCTACAAGCTACTGGCTTGTTTCCTCATGCAAGAGTCCGGCGGACCCATCATGGAATCTCGACAGATCCGCCGTACGATCGCGCGTGCAGCTGATCGAGGAGAGCGTCGCAAAGTGGCTGAGGCTCGCAGCGTCGGACGCCCAATTTCTGTGAGGAAGGTCCTCGTTCCGCTCGCTCTCGCGCAGTTCATCTGCAGCTTCGCTGGCTCGAACATGAATGTGATGATCGTCAACATCAGAAAGGACGTGGGCACGACGGTCCAAGGCGTGCAGACCGCGATCACGGGCTTCTTGCTGGTCATGGCGGCTCTCGTGATCCCCGGCGGCGAGCTGACCGACCGATGGTGTCGCAAGCGATGCTTCACGATCGGCCTTAGTGTTTACGGGATTGGCGCAGTAATGAGCGCTGCGGTCCCCGGCTCAATCCTCATCTCTGATCTCGGCGACCCGGTCGTATATGCCGCTGCGATGATCGTCCTCACCCTGATCGGAGTCCTCGAGTCCGGGGCCACCCTCTTGCTCCCTGCCAGGGATGTTCAGCGAGCATGACTGTCGTGCGATCGTCCCGCTGGGGTCCCATTCGCGCGCACTCAGATCGCGTTCGCGATCATCCGGAAGCTCCGGGGGGTGTCGGCGCGGGTCGCCACCGCTACCGACCCCCGGAGGTAGGAGGAGACATGCTGAGGATCACGACTACGAGCGAGACCGCCGAACGCGAGCACACGGTGCCCGTCCTCGCGACCCCGATCGCATGGCGGAAGACCATGTCGGCGCCCTACCAGATCAGGACATGTGTCCGGTGCGGGCTCTATACGACGTTCATCATGGACGACCCCGCCGGCGGTTGGTACCGCTGCACCGGTTGCGGCTGCTACGCCTGAGGCTCGAGCCGCCTTAGCATCAGTCCAAGACCGAGGTCTTGTCGATGAAGGAATCTCGATGCGAAGGGAATCGTGAACTGAACCAGGAGGTTCCGCTGACGGCAGCCACCAAGCCGCCCTTCTTCACAACCCGTCCAAGTCTTCCCCCTCGCTTCTAAAGCGGCCCCATGCCAGCCGGCGAGGACTTCGAGTGCTTCCTTCGCTTGTGCTGAAGCAATCCGCCTCGCGACTTCGCTACGGTGTTGCATTCCTCGCACTTGTAGCCGCTGGGCTCCTCCTCGATCGCAGCCGGGTCGTTCGCCCCAGCCTCAGGCAAGACAATCACGTCGCTCTTTGCGGACAGTTCCGGACGTGATCCAGTCAGGGACCGCAGAGCATCAGGTGAAATCTCCTCGAGGACGGTGATCAGCACCCGTACCCTCTGGCGCTCCTCATCGAGCTCATCCCGCAACCGTTCGGTTTCCGCCGCGTTCAATGCTCGGCTCGCCGCGATCGTTTCGCCGATCGTCGGCGCAGCCTCACCGTCCCTCACTTGTTCGTACCCCTTCTGGGCGATCAGCGCGAGTACTCCTTCTGGGGTGAGGATCGAGCCTTCGCCTTGCTCGACATCGACGCCAGCGTCCACGGCGTGGGCCTCCATCAGCTGGCGCACAAGCGCTTGGTCCCTCTTGAGGTGTCTCTTGGCGTGATTCCGGACAGCCGTGTAGGTGGGCCGCTGATCAGGCGGCCACTGAGCGACGAAGGGCTCGATGGCGTCGAGCGCTGCCTTGTAGGTCGCGTTCCTCATCAGCTCGCGGTCGATGATGAGTCGCACAAGCGTGGAGTTTGGCCAGTCCCGCTCATCGAGCCCGCAGATCCGGCATCGTTCAGCCCGGAAGTACTCCCACGCCGTGAGCCGAGCCTTTAACTCGAGATCCTCCCTCAACGCGCTCGCGACCGTGTTCCCAACCAGCTTGCTGTCGCGCGTCCTGCGGTCCATCACACACCTCCCGTTGGGGGCCCCTCATGTTCCCGTTGCCCTATGTATCGGCATCGGAGGCGGACCATCGGGTGGCGGGGAATTACACTCGTGTCATTCCGGTGAACATAGCTGGCCACTATGTGCACGGCATGTTCACGTCGGGGAAGCTATTCCTGATCTTCCCCTGGCTGGCCTTCGGCCAACGTGGGCAGGCGATTCGCGGATGCGAGATCCATCAGCGAACCGCTAGCCGCCGCAGGGGCCCGATTTGGGCTTCACCCGTCGTTACCGAATCAGCGAAATCCGTTCCCGTACGGTGGAGTCGAGCGTCGTCCACGTGCCCCGGAGAGGTTTTCTCCCGGCCCGACGAGGGCCGAGGGCCGAAAACCTACAGCCTATCGGCGGCGGGCCTGGGGCACTTGTTCCACGGTTGCGCCGCCCGTGAGTTGTCCCTGAGAATCCGGCAGAGTACGACCGAGGTCGTCCTCGCGAAGGAGAAGAGGCAGTGCCTGCCGGCATCTTCATCAGCTATCGGAGAGACGACTCAGCCGGGTTCGCCGGCCGCCTCTACGATCGGCTCGTGTCCCG
>DASSDW010000183.1:0-13025 GCA_035696925.1 Actinomycetota bacterium | reverse complement strand
CCCGAACGGGACCGCGCAGATCGAGAACACGTCGACGGTCAAGGGCAACGTCTGGGCACACGGGAGCGTCACCCTGCAGAACTCAGCCACGATCCAGGGAGATGCGCTGTCGTCGACGGACGACATCACAGGGAACGGGTTCATCAACGACGACGCGACCGCGGCGGATGACGTCGTCACGGCCGGCCTCACCATCGGCGGTATCGTGACGGAGGGCGTCACGATGCCGGCGGTTCCCACGCAGGCGTTCCCGCAGGTCACGTCGTCGACGGCCGCATGGATCGCCAGCGGCTACACCCTGGCCGACCTCAGCACCGCGGCCGGCGCCACGCTCTGCGCCAAAGCGCGCGACTGGATCAAGAACCATTGGGCCACGAGCGGGATCACGAACCCGCTGATCAGGATCAACACGACCTGCACGTTCTCCAACAGCAACAACGACACGTTCTCGATCACGGGGAACCTCGCGATCCTGTCCGACGGCGGGTTCAACCTGACGCAGCAGTCGAACTGGAACGGCACCGCCGGCACGGTCAAGAACATCCACTTCATCAGCGTCTATTCGGCGACGTGCAGCGGGACCACGAAGGACATCTCGGTGAGCAACAACACGAACTTCAACACCTACACGAACGTCTCCTTCTATACGCCGTGTCGGGCCACGATGAGCAACCAGAACTCGTTCTCCGGTCAGGTGCTCTCGAAGGACATCGGCCTCGGCAACAACTTCAAGATGGCCTACAAGCCGGTGCTGGTGCCGGGCATCACGGGCGTGACGGGCTTCAAGCAGGACATCTCCTACATCCACGAATAGAAGACCGAAGCCGGAGGTTCCCCATCTCCGGACGGAACGCGGGTAGGGTTCGGCCCCGTGGACGATGCGTGGATCCGCGCGATCGTCGCGCTGCCGTTCGGGCTCGTCGTCGGCAGCTTCATGACGGTCGCCGCGTACCGGCTGCCGAAGGGCGAGTCGGTCGTGCGCCCCCGATCGAGGTGCCCGGCGTGTGGAGCGGAGATCGGGGCCCGCGACAACATCCCGGTGTTCTCGTGGCTGCTCCTCCGCGGCAAGTGCCGTCGGTGCGGCGAGCGCATCTCGGTCGAGTACCCGCTGTTGGAGCTCGCGACCGCGAGCGTGGTGGTCCTCGCCGCGATCCGTTACCCGGACCCCTGGCAGGCCGTGCTCGTCGCCGGCCTGCTCGCGCTGATGCCGGGCATCGCGCTGATCGATCTCCGGCATCGGATCATCCCGAACAAGCTCACCTATCCGGCCCTCATCGTGTTCGCCGTGGTGATCCTGCTCGCATGGCTGATCGGAGATGCGGTGGACCCCTTGAAGGCGGGGATCGGGTTGCTCCTGTTCGGCGGCGGGATCTTCGTGGTCGCGGTGATCTCGCCCGGAGGGATGGGCTTGGGAGACGTGAAGCTCGCCGCCGTGATCGGGCTCGTCCTGGGCTCCCTCGGGCTCCGATTCGTCGGGGTCTCTGCGGGGGCGACGATCGTGCTCGGTGGGCTCGGAGCTCTGATCGCCCTTGCGATGGGCCGTGGGATGAAGAGCAAGATCCCCTATGGGCCCTATCTGGCCGCGGGAGCGGTGGTGGCGGGACTCTGGGGAGAGCCGCTCGCCTCCTGGTACATGGGCCGCTTCCTCTGAGCCTGTTTCGCCACGCCTCTCCCACATCCGTCTAGACGCCCGGAGTGGCTCTGGTCCTGGTCCAGAGAGATGTTTGACTTGGCCTGTTACCTGGTGTTTCCTGAGCATCCCCAAAGAGGTGGGTGTGTGTCATGAGCACTCAGTGCTACTTATGTGCTTCATGTGGCACATGAGACACATTCGGAGAAGAGAGGTCTGGTGACCGGTTCACCATCGTTCGTGACGGGGCGGCTGTTCACCGTGGCCGAGGTGGCCGAGGTGATGCGCGTCTCGAACATGACGGTCTACCGGCTCATCCGCTCGGGCGAGCTCCCGGCGCTCCGGGTCGGGAAGGGCTACCGGATCTTCGAATCGGATCTCGAACGCTTCCTCGAAGGACGGTCCGTCCACGTGGAGGGTGGCTAGTGCCGAAGACCAGGATCGGGCTCGACGTCGGTTCGACCGCCGTTCGCGCAGCGGAGCTGGCGGAAGGATCCCCGCCGACCGTGGTCAGGGCGGCCCAGGTACCGCTCCCCGCCGGAGCCGTCGAGAACGGTGAGGTCCGGGAGGTGGAGGCCGTGTCGGAAGGGCTGCGCGAGCTCTGGACGCGAGGCGGCTTCAAGTCCCGCAAGGTGTGGATGGGCGTGGGGAACCAGCGCGTCGTCGTCCGCGAGATCGCGCTCCCGACGATGCCCGAGAAGGAGCTGCGACAGTCACTGGGGTTCCAGGTACAGGAGTTCATCCCGATGCCGGTCGACGAGGCGGTGCTCGACTACCACCTGATCGAGGAGCTCGAGGTCGACGGACGCCAGATGCTCCGTCTCCTCCTGGTCGCGGCCCAGAAGGCGATGGTCGACACCTTGGTCAGGTCGGCCACGAACGCGAAGCTCGAGCCGATGGGATTGGATCTCGTCCCGTTCGCGATGGTGCGCGCCGTGGGCGCGACCGGCGCGGGCATGGAGCTCGAGCGCACCGGGGGCGAGGCCGTCGTCGACGTGGGCGCCCATGTCACGAACATCGTGGTGCACGCAGCGGGCGAGACCCGGTTCGTGCGGATCCTGCCGTCCGGGGGTCGTGACATCACCGTGGCGATCGCGCGTGGGCTCACGGTCGAAGACGAGGTCGCGGAGCGGCTGAAGCGGGGCGAGATGGTCGAGGACTCCCCGGCGACGCCGGAACAAGCGCTCGAGGTCGCGATGCAGCGCGCGACCCAGTTCGTCGACGAGATCCGCTCGTCCCTGGAGTTCTACACAGCGCAGACGCAGGGAGCGCGGATCGAGCGTCTGCTCATCTCCGGTGGGGGATCCAAGCTGGCGGGATTCATCGACATCGTGCGTCAGCGGATCCCGGTGACGGTGGAACCGGGCCGGGTCTTCAGCAAGGTGGGTTCGCAGCTCTCGTTGTCCGAGGACGCGCAGGCGGAGGCGGAGCCCGTGCTCGCCACCGCCGTCGGTCTCGCCATCCCCTGGGGCGGCTCGTGAGTCAGGTCAACCTCCTCCCGCCGGACATCCTCGCCGCCCAGCGACAGCGCCGCATGGCGGGGGTCGTGGCGCTCGCCGGCGCCGGGGTGATCGGGTTGATCTTCCTGTTCTACGTGCTTCAGCTCGGTTCCCTGGGCAGCGTGCGTGAGGACATCGGGAGGGCCGAGCAGAACAACGCCGGCCTGCAGCGGGACATCGAGGCGCTCCAGCAGTTCGAGGAGATCCGCAGCCGGGCGCAGGCGAAGCAGGACCTCCTGAACCAGGTCTATGCGAACGAGATCTCCTTCTCCGGCATCCTGATGGACGTTTCCAGGGTGATCCCGAGCGACGCGGCGTTGACGTCGTTCTCCGCGACGTCCCAGGAGCCCACCGCGACCACCGGCGGGAGCACGCTGCTCACGGGCCGGATCGACGTGGCCGGCCTCGCCATCGACTACGACACGATCGCATCCTGGTTGATGCGCCTCGAGCGGATCCGCGGCTGGGTGAACCCGTGGGTGACCTCGATCGCCGACCCGGAAACGGGACCGATCACGTATGCGTCCGGGGTCGACCTCACGACGGACGTGGTCACGGAGCGCGGCCAGCAGGCAGGAGGGACGGCCGATGCAGGGTAGGCGCGCCATCGTTGTCGTTGGGGCGGGGGCGGCGATCCTCGCCCTGATCCTCATCTTCTTCCTCGTCCTTCCGAAGATGAGCGAGGTCACGGAGGCGGAGAAGGAGCTCGAGGACACGACCGCGGAGCAGCAGGTGCTGCAGGCTCGGTTGAACGCCCTCGAGCAGGCGCGCGACGAAGCGCCTTTGAACGAGGCGACGATCCGACGGATCGAACAACAGGTGCCACCCACGGCCGACCTTTCGGCGGTGATCCTCTTCCTCCGCAACGCCGCCTCGGTGGCGGGTGTGCAGGTGATCAGCCTCACGCCGGCGCCGCCCGTGGCGGACCCGAGTGGCGGATTCTCGACCATCTCGGTCTCGGCGAGCGGCGAGTGTTCGTACTTCGCGATGGTGAAGTACCTGCACGAGATCGAGACGCTGCCTCGCGCGGCCACCGTCGAAGCGACCAACCTCACGCCGACCGAGGGGTCCACGCTCTCGTTCACGGCGACGATCACGTTCTACACGAGCGACCTGAGCGCCGGGCCCGGCTCGGAGCCTGGTCCGACGGTAACCGTCGCGGTCCCGGGAGGATGAACGATGGCGCTATCTGAACGGGACCGTCGGACCGTCACGATCGGTGGCGGTGTCATCGGTGTCCTCCTCGCGGGCTTCGTCCTCTTCTCGGTACTCGGCGGCGGCGAGGAGCCGTTCCCGCCGATCCCGGACACCCCGCTGCCCACGAGCTCCCCGAGCCCGCCTCCGGACGGAGGCCCTCCGATCCAGAGCTTCACCGGGCGGGATCCCTTCTCCGTCCCGCCCGGTCTGTCGCCCTCACCGTCGGTGACGGTTCCCGGCCCATCGGGGGGCCCGTCCGGGAGTCCTTCGGGGAGCCCGTCCGGAGGGCCGTCGGGGACGCCGTCGCCGACGGCGCCGGGCAACGACTCGAGCCAGAACATCGGCGGGTCGACCGTGGTCCTCCTCGACATCTTCGAGCGGGACGGCGCGACCCGCGCCCAGGTCGAGGTGGACGGCACGGTCTTCGACGTCGGGATCGGGGATCAGTTCGCCGGGGGCAGGTTCGAGCTGCGATCGGTCGCGGGGAACTGTGCCACGTTCCTGTTCGGCGACGAGTCGTTCACGCTCTGTATCACGCCTCAGAAATAGCCCCGGCGACCCGCCCACGGGGGGAGCGGTCGCCGGCGCGGGGGCGGCGCTCGCGCCGCCCCCGCATTTCGCTTTCCCGATTCTGGGCCGGCCGATGGGGTCAGATACGATGCTCCCGTGCTCAGGATGCTCACCGCCGGTGAGTCCCACGGCAAAGCTCTCGTCGCCGTCCTCGAGGGCATGCCGGCAGGCGTGCCGGTGTCCCCGAAGCAGATCGCAGCGGAGCTCGCGCGGCGCCGGCACGGTCACGGTCGTGGTGGCCGGCAGAAGCTCGAGACCGATGCGCTCGACATCCTGGGCGGGATCCGCCACGGCACCACGCTCGGATCACCGATCGCGATCACGATCCCCAACGCCGAGTGGGAGCGGAAGTACCGGGACCTGATGTCCGTGGAAGGCGAGGGAGATCCGGCCGATCGTTTGACCCGGCCCCGCCCGGGACACGCCGACCTCGCAGGCGCGATGAAGTACGGCTTCGATGACGTACGCAACGTCTTGGAGCGCGCGAGCGCCCGCGAGACGGCCGCTCGCGTGGCGATCGGGGCCGTCTGCAAGGCCTTCCTGGCCGAACTCGACATCCGGATCGTGTCCCACGTCGTTCGGATCGGGAAGGTCGCGGCGCGCGCGGCGAGTCGCTGGCCCGCCCCGGAAGACCTCGAGGCGGTGGACGCATCGTCGGTCCGGTGCTTCGACGAAGCCGCGTCCGAGAAGATGGTGGCCGAGATCGATCGGATCCGGAAGGATCGGGACACGGTCGGGGGCGAGTTCGAGGTGATCGCCTACGGATGCCCGCCGGGGCTCGGCTCGCACGTCCACTACGACCGGAAGCTCGACGCCCGTCTCGCTCTCGGGTTGATGAGCATCCAGTCGGTGAAGGGCGTCGGGGTCGGAGACGGGTTCGCCTCCGCCGCACGCTACGGCTCGGCGGCCCACGACGAGATCGTTCGCCGCGACGGGGAGATCGCCAGGGCCACCGCTCGTGCGGGCGGGATCGAAGGGGGGATGAGCACCGGGCAGCCGATCCGGCTGCGAGCGGCGATGAAGCCCTTCTCCAGCGTGCCGAAGCCCCTGGCGACGATCGATCTCGCGACGGGCGAGGATGCCGTCGCGATCAAGCAGCGGACCGACGTCTGCGCCGTCCCCGCGGGCGGCGTGGTGGGCGAGGCCGTGGTCGCCTTCGAGCTCGCCAACGCCGTCGTGGAGAAGTTCGGCGGCGACTCCCTGCCCGAGATCCGCCGCAACCTCGACGGCTTCGTGGCGGGGCTGCCGTGATCGTCTACCTGGTGGGCATGCCCGGAGCCGGGAAGTCCACGGTCGGCAGGGAGCTCGCCGGGCAGCTCGGCGTGCCGTTCGTCGACCTCGACGGCGAGATCGAGCGAGAAGCAGGCGCGGCGGTCACCGACATCTTCCGGGACGAGGGCGAGGCGGCGTTCCGGGCGCTGGAGGCCGCGGCGCTCGTGAAGGCATCGATGCAGGATCCGTCCGTGGTCGCCTGCGGCGGCGGGGTCGTGCTCGAGCCGGCCAACCGGATCACGCTGCGCAACACGGGCGTGGCCGTGTACCTCGATGTTCCTCTCGATGAGTTGCGTCGCCGTGTGCGGCCCGCGTCGGATCGACCGCTGATCCGGCAGGAAGGAGATCTCGAGCGATTGCTGGCCTCGCGCGGACCCCTCTACCGTGAGTTCGCCGCCCACGTCGTGGACGGCACCGGCGATCCGGGGGTGGTGGCGGCGGCGATCGTCGAGGAGCTGCGTTGGTCCGTGTGACCGTTCCGGTGCCGGGGCGGTCCTACGACGTGACGATCGGATCGGGGCTGTTGCCCACCCTCGCCGATCACCTCCCGAGCCTCCCCGGCGCGACGACCGCGTTCGTGGTCTCGGATCGCACGGTGGCGGACCTCCATCACGCGACGATCGCCGGCGCGATCGAAGGCCGAGGGTTGGGAACCGTGCTGCTGCTCGTGCCCGAGGGGGAGGAGGCGAAGTCGCTCCAGGCCTACGGGTCCCTCCTCCGGCAGCTGGCCGGTCGCGAGGCCCATCGCGACGACGTGCTTTTCGCGCTCGGCGGCGGCGCGATCGGCGACCTCGCCGGCTTCGTCGCCTCGACGTACATGCGAGGGCTCCCGTTCATCCAGGTCCCCACGACGCTGACGTCGCAGGTCGATGCGGCTATCGGCGGGAAGACCGCGGTGAACTTGCCGGAGGGGAAGAACCTGGTAGGGACGTTCGCGCAGCCGCTCGCGGTCGTGGCGGATGTCGATGTGCTCGCGACCCTGGACGAGCGGGCCTTCCGTTCCGGGCTGGCCGAGGTGGCCAAGTACGCCCTCACCCTGGACGAGGGTCTGCTCGCCACCCTGGAGCGGGATCCGGCGCCGATCGTCCGGCGCGCCGCGACCGTCCTGGAAGACGTGATCGCACGATGCGTGGCCGCGAAGGCGGGGATCGTCGCCGAGGACGAGCGGGACGCGAGCGCACGGCTGGTCCTGAACTACGGACACACGCTGGGTCACGCGCTCGAACGCCTCGACGCGTTCGGAGGACGGACCCACGGGGAGGCCGTCGCCCTCGGGATGGTGTTCGCCGCCGCGCTGGCGGAGGCGCGGGGGCTCGCGTTCGGGCTCCGCGCGAGGACCGAGCGGCTCCTCGGCTCGCTCGGGCTCGCCCCGGACGGCGAGCTCCCTCCCGTGGAGGAGGTGCTCCGCTGTCTCCGTCTCGACAAGAAGTACCGGGGCGGAGTCAGATGGGTCCTCCTCGAAGACGTCGGACGCCCGATCGTCGTCGACGACGTGTCCGATACGGAGGTGGCAGCCGTCCTGCTCGAGATGGGAGCGTCCGCATGAAGGTCCTGTATCTGTTCGGTCCGAACCTCGGCGCGCTCGGGCGGCGGGAGCCCTCCCTCTACGGATCGGAGAGCCTCGAGGAGATCATGGGCTCGGTCGAGGAGCGAGCCGGCGGCATGGGACACGAGGTCCTCTGGCGCCAATCGGATCACGAGGGGGATCTGGTCGGTTGGCTCCTGGGGGCGGAGGCCGAGGGCGTCGGTGTCATCGTCATCAACCCGGGAGCCCTGACGCACTACTCCTACGCGCTCCGCGACGCGATCGAGGCCGCCGGCCTGCCGGCGATCGAGGTGCACATGTCGAACACGCAGGCGCGCGAAGACTTCCGGCATCGGTCCGTGGTGAGCGACGTCTGTCGCGCGTCGATCATCGGCCTGGGGGCCGGTGGCTATCATCTGGCTCTGGAGGCGATGCCGTGGATCACGTGAGGAGGAGGAACGCCCTGGCGGAGCGCTGCGCCGACCTGGAGGTCGACGCGCTGCTCGTCAGCAAGCTCGCGAACGTTCGGTACCTGACGGGATTCACGGGCTCGTCCGGGATGGCGCTCGTGGGGCCGGCGGGCTCGGTGTTCTTCACCGACGGGCGCTACGACGAGCAGTCCCGCCACGAGGTCCCGGACCTCGACCGCGTGGCGTCGATGGAGGATCCCGCCGTGGCGATCCGCGAACACGCCCGCGGACTCGGCGTGCAGCGGCTGGGGTTCGAGCGCCACGCCACAACCGTCGCGCAGTTCGAGCGATGGCAGGAGCGGCTCGATGGGCTCCGGCTCGCTGGTGTGGGGGAAGAGGTCGAGCGGCTCCGATGGTCCAAGGACCCCGAGGAGCTCTGGCAGCTGAGGGCAGCTCAGGAGGCCACCGACGGCGCGTTCGAAGACATCCTCGAGGTCCTCGTCGTCGGGATCACCGAGCGGCAGGCCGCGGCGCAGCTCGAGCACGCGATGGCTCGGCACGGAGCCGACGCGCCGTCCTTCGACGTGATCGTCGCCTTCGGGGAGCACGCCGCCGAACCGCACCACCGGCCGTGTCATCGGGCACTCGGAGAGGGCGACGTCATCAAGATGGACTTCGGTTCCCTGGTCGACGGCTACCACACGGACATGACGAGGACCGTGGCGTTCGGCGAGCCGGTGGCGGAGCTCCGGAAGGTGCACGACGTCGTCGCGGCCGCGCAGCAGGCGGGGATCGACGCACTGCGTCCGGGCGTGCGCGCCGCCGATGTCGACCACGCGTCCCGCAGCGTCATCGAGGACGCCGGCTACGGCAACCGATTCACCCACGGGCTCGGCCACGGGGTCGGCCTCGAGATCCACGAGGGGCCGTCCCTGCGGCGCGACGGCGACGACATCGTGCCCGCCGGTGCCGTGGTCACCGTCGAACCGGGCGTGTACCTGCCCGGCCTCGGGGGCGTGCGTATCGAGGACGCCGTCGAGGTCGGCGCGGAGGGCCCCAACCCGCTCGGCGTCTCCACGCGAGAGCTGATCGAGCTGTAGCGGCAGGAGAAAGAGAGATGAGCGTCTCCACCAACGACCTGAAGAACGGCATGACGCTGGAGCTCGAGGGGACCCTCTTCCAGGTGATCGAGTTCCAGCACGTGAAGCCGGGCAAGGGTGGCGCGTTCGTGCGCACGAAGCTCCGCAACGTCAGGACGGGCGCCGTCGCGGACAAGACGTTCAACGCCGGTGTCAAGGTGGGCCTCGCGATCGTCGAGCGCAAGGAGATGCAGTACCTCTACGCGGACGGCCCCGATCTCGTCTTCATGAACCTGCAGACCTACGAACAGGTGCACGTCCCCGGCGACATCGTGGGGGAGGCGACCCGCTACATGACCGAGGGCGGCCAGGCGACCGTGGCGCTCCATCAGGGTGTGCCGATCTCGGTGGACCTGCCCGCGTCGATGACGCTGGCGGTCACGCAGACGGATCCCGCCGCCAAGGGAGACACGAGGACGAACGCCCTGAAGCCGGCCACCCTCGAGACCGGGACCGTGGTGCAGGTGCCGCTCTTCGTGGAGGAGGGCGACCGCGTGAAGGTGGACACGCGCTCGGGCGAGTACATCGAGCGCGTGAAGGCGTGAGCTCGCGTCGCGAGGCTCGCCGGACGGCGATCGACATCCTGTATCAGGCAGACGTGACCGCCGCGGACCCGAGCCTGGTGCTGGGGGAGTGGCTCGATACCGGCCGGGTCGTCTCCGCGTTCACGACCGAGCTGGTGGAGGGGGTTCGGGATCACCTCCCGGAGATCGATCTCCTCCTCGAGGAGCGCACGGAGGGGTGGACCGTGGCGCGGATGGCCGCGCTCGACCGGACGATCCTCCGGGTGGCGGTCCACGAGCTCCGACATCGTGCCGACGTGCCCGCCTCGGTCGCGATCAGCGAGGCCGTGGAGGCGGCGACCGATCTCTCTTCCGAAGGGTCGCCGCGCTTCGTGAACGGGATCCTCGGGAAGATCGCGAGCGAGATGCGACCCGCCGCGGCCGAGGACCCGGGGACCGCCTAGGGGGGCGTGCCCGGCTGGCGCTGCTCCGGCTCCGGGGTCGAGCGCATCGGCGGTGCGGCGCCAGTCGGGTCCACGCCCGAGGACGGCGGCGGTGCGGCCATCGGGTCCTCCTCGCCCTCGTGCCCCTCCTTGAGGCCTTTCTTGAATTCACCCGAGGACCGGCCGAGGTTCCGCGCGATGTCGGGCAACTTGCTCGCACCGAAGACGACGGCCACGACCAGCACGATCCATCCCCAATCAGGCATCTCAACCGCTCCTTATCCGCTCGGTATCCCACAGTCTACGCCGAGGTCAATCGAGGGCAGGATGTCACGCTCGTTGCCCGCGGACCGAGACCGGGGTATCCTCCGGCTGCACTTCCCCTTTAAGTCCGGTCCCGTGAGGCCGGGAAGGGAGCCAACCGATGCGGCACAACCTGCGCGCCTCCTCGCCTGCTCGAGGGGGCGTTCCCGTGTGAGCAGGATCCTCGGACCGGACGACGTCCGTCGAGCGCTCGCCCGGATCGCCCACGAGATCGTGGAGCGCGAGCGGACCGAGGGCCTGGTCCTGGTCGGCATCGCCGACAGGGGCGACCACCTCGCGCTCCGCCTCGCCCGCGAGATCGCCACGATCGAGGGGGCAGAGATCCCGGTCGGCGTCTTGGACATCACGTTCTATCGCGACGACATCGGGATGACGGCGGAGGCGCCCGAGGTCCACGAGACCAGGATCCCGTTCGACATCACGGGGCGCACCGTGATCCTCGTCGACGATGTCCTGTTCACCGGGAGGACGATCCGAGCCGCGATGGATGCGCTGACCGATCTCGGTCGCGCCCGGCGGATCCGACTCGCCGTCCTCGTCGATCGCGGTCATCGCGAGCTGCCGATCCGGGCGGACTTCGTGGGGAAGAACGTCCCCACCCAGCTCGGTGACGACGTGCGCGTGCTGGTGAGCGAGGTGGACGGCGAGGACGGAGCCCTGGTGCAGGAGGGGCCGACGGGGCGAGCGCTCCGGGAGGCCCCGGCCGTCGCCGGTCGAGAGGAGAGCGCGTGAACGAGCACCTCCTGTCGATGCACGACGTGACCGCGGACGACGTGATCCGGATCCTCGACACGGCCGAGTCCTTCCGGGAGGTCGGGACCCGGGTGATCAAGAAGGTCCCCGCGCTCCGTGGTCGCACCGTGGTGAACCTCTTCTACGAGAACTCCACGCGCACGCGGATCTCGTTCGAGCTGGCGGCCAAGCGCCTGTCCGCGGACGTGATCAACTTCTCCTCGGGTGGCTCGAGCGTTTCGAAGGGCGAGTCCCTGAAGGACACGGCGCTGACCCTGCAGGCGATGGGCGCGGACGCGATCGTGATCCGTCACTCATCCTCCGGCTCGCCGTTCCAGCTGACGAGGTGGGTACGCGGCCACGTGCTGAACGCGGGAGACGGCACGCACGAGCATCCCACCCAGGCGCTGCTCGACCTGTACACGATGCGCGAACGGCTCGGGCGGCTCGAAGGGCTCCGCGTGGCGATCGTCGGGGACGTGCTGCACTCCCGCGTGGCCCGGTCGCTCTCGTTCGGTCTCGTGAAGATGGGCGCCGACGTGACGCTCGTCGGCCCGGCCACCCTGATCCCTCCCGACGCGCCGCAATGGGGCGTTCAGGTGAGCTACGACCTCGACGAGGTCCTGTCGAAGCTCGACGTCTGCTACCTGCTGCGCGTGCAGACCGAACGGCAACGACTGGAGTACTTCCCTTCGGTGCGCGAGTACGCGCGGCTGTTCGGACTGAACCGATCGCGGGTGGGGCTCCTCCCGGAGGGGTCGCTGATCATGCATCCCGGCCCGATGAACCGGGGCGTGGAGATCGACTCCGACGTCGCCGACCTGCCGCAGAGCGTGATCGAGGATCAGGTGACGAACGGCATCGCGGTCCGGATGGCGCTGCTGTACCTGTTGCTGGGCGGGCGGCGCGGCGACGGTGAGGAGGCGGGCGATGGCTAGCCCCGAGCTGCTGTTCCGAGGTGCGCGGGTGATCGATCCCCGCGCCGGCCGCGACGAGGTCGCCGACGTGCACGTCCGGGACGGGATCATCGTCGACGTCGGGAGCGGTCTCGACGGCGCCTCCGCCGAGGTCGTGGATGGCGACGGGCTCGTGCTGACCCCGGGGTTGGTGGACCTCCACACGCATCTCCGCGAACCGGGATTCGAGCAGAAGGAGACGATCGAGACGGGCACCCGGGCGGCCGCGGCCGGCGGATACACGGCGGTCGCCCCGATGGCCAACACCGATCCGGTGGCCGACGACGCCTCCGTGATCGCCGAGGTCCGGGCCGCCGCCGCCCGCGCCGGACTCGCGGACGTCTTCCCGGTCGGCGCGATCACCAAGGGCCTCGAGGGCGAGGTGCTGGCCGAGATCGGCGAGATGGCGGCCGCGGGTGTGCGCGTGTTCAGCGACGACGGCAAGTGCGTCCCGACCGCCCGCACGCTCCGGAACGCCCTGACGTACGCCCGGGCGTTCGACGACGCCGTGATCGCGGAGCACTGCGAGGATGCCTCCCTGTCCAGCGGGCAGCAGATGCACGAGGGGATCAGCTCCTCATCCCTCGGCCTCGCGGGGCAACCGGGTGCGGCCGAGGATGCGATCGTCTACCGGGACATCGAGCTGGCCCGCCTGACCGGCGGTCGGCTGCACATCTGCCACCTGTCATCGGCGAGATCGGTGGAGCTCGTTCGGCGGGCGAAGGCGGACGGGCTCCGCATCTCGGCCGAGGTCACGCCGCATCACCTGGTGTTCATCGACGAGGACCTCCGCACCTACGACACGAACAAGAAGGTGAATCCGCC
>DASSDW010000182.1:0-6121 GCA_035696925.1 Actinomycetota bacterium | reverse complement strand
CGTTCCACTCCCCGAACCCGAACGTGACCAGGTCGGAGTGCAACGAGACCAGACCCGTCCGGGCATGGAGAGCCAGGTGCAACGCGGAGATGTCGCTCATCCCGAGCACCGGTTTGGGATCGGCCCGGACCGCCTCGCCGTCGATCAGATCCAGGTAGCTCAGGGCCATCCGGCCACCGGTGAGGGAGAAGAGCGCACGCACGTCCGGATCCCGGAGGTGGCGGTTGAGATCCTCGGCGACCTCTGCCGGCGAAGCGGCCGCCCACCACCAACCTCGGTCGAGATCGACCAACGGCGACAGACGGACGACGAACCCCATCCCTTCGAGCGTTCCGACACCGCGTTCGAGCAGCGGGGCCTCGTCCTTCTCCAGCCCGCCGGACGGCGCCACGACCGCGACGGCGTCGCCCGTCCGAAGCGCCTTCGGTCGCAGCATCGGGCGAGCCTAGCAACGAGCTCTACATCCCGAGCCTCGCTTGGAGATCGGGACGATCGGCGAGCTCGCTCGTCACCCATAGCTTGATCATCGGCGCCATGACGTCGCGGTCGATCAGACTCCAGTCGAGCCGCCCGAACGGCGGCTCCGGGTCGTACTCGATCCGCGCCTGGACGAGGCGCGCCGTCATCTCGTCGGTGAAACGCCCGACGAGGTGCAGACCGAGATCGATGCCGGCGGAGACGCCTGCGGCGGTCACGAATTTCCCGTCTTCGACCCATCGCTCCCGTTGGTAGGTGGCGCCCAGCTTCTCGAGCAAGCTGTAGAACGCCCAGTGCGTCGTCGCCCGCCGCCCCTCGAGGAAGCCGGCGGCTCCGAGGATCAACGACCCCGTGCACACCGAACCCACCACGTCCGCCGTCTCGGCTACCGAGGAGAGATAGTTCCGGATCGCCTCGTCCCCCATGGCTCGGATCGTGGCGGCCGAGCCTCCCGGCACGAGAACGATCGAGGGCTGCGGCACATCCTCGAAGGTGTGCGTCGCGGTGACGGGCATCGGCGTGTCGGTCGTGAACTGCCCGGCACGTTCCGCGACGACGACCGGCTCGAATACCTTCGAGAACATGTTCGTGTGCGAGAACACCTGGAGCGGACCCGCCACATCCAGGAGCGTGAACTCCGGGTAGAGAACGAACGCCACCTGCTTCTTCCCGTTCGCGGTCATCCTTCCTCCCCTCCGTGGCCCTCGACGTAGCGATCGATCTGTCGACGCTCCCACTCCGTGCCGAAGAGGCCGCCGGCGCCGAGCATCACGACGCCGTAGATCGCCACGCCGATCCCGACACCGAGCATCGGCCAGTAGAACCACCATCCGCTGCCGGTCAGTGCGTCGATCGAGAACCACACCACGCTGAGCGATAGGTACGCCAACAGGACCAGGTAGAAGACCCGCTTCCTCCGCACCCACCTGCGGGCTTCGTCTCGAGCGTATCCCTGCGACATCAGCGCCCTCCTTCCTAGGGTTGGGGCTGAGGCACTTGGGGTCGAGGGTCGACCTGGAAGCTGAACATCATCCCGGTGGTGACGTGCTCTGCGATGTGGCAGTGCACCATCCACCGCCCCGGGTTCGACACGTCGAGGACGATGTCCACGACCTCGCCCGTTCGAACGAGCACCGTGTCCTTCCACACGAGGTTCTCCTCGGGGATCCCGTCTCGCGCGAGGACCAGGAACCGACCCGCGCCGTGGATGTGGATCGGATGGGGCATCGGATGGTCGGAATCCATCTCGTTCACGAGCCGGATCTTCACGCGGTCGCCGACCTCGAACCGCCAGTCGATCGCGTGGTTGACGTTCCCGGTGCGCCGGTCGACGAGCATCCAGTGGGTGTTGTCGGCCGTCGATCGGCGGTTGACCTCCTGCATCGTGTCTTCCCATTCGAGGCGGTCGCCGGTTTCCGTCTCGCCGGGCTCGTCCCCATGCTCGTGTGCCGAAGAGCCGTCCGCGACGCGCTCCAGCGCCTCCGGCACGAGCTCGATCGGGACGAGGTTCATGCCACAGATCGGGCATCGGCCGGGCTCGTTCCGCACGATCTCGGGATGCATCGGACAGGCGAACCGCGGCGAGGACGGGTCGGCTCCCTCGTCCGGCTCGATCGGGGCGGCCATCGTCATCTCGGCGACGAGCGCGAGCACCTCATCCGGCTCGCGATCGAGGTCCACCGCGAGCCGGGCCCGCTCGGCCAGGAGCTCCTGGGACCAGCGGAGCTCGTGGAAGGACTCCCGTGCCGACGAGCCGCCGGGCTCGTCCGTGACGTCGACGGTGCCGAGCGGGTAGATCCGGCCGGGCGTGCGGTGTTGCAGGCTCGCGACCGCATCCCCGTCGAACAGCACGTCCACCACCGCGCGTTCGGATGGGGCGACCATGACGTCGTCCACGAGCACGTCGTGTTCGTAGCGGCCGCTGTCGCCGCCGACGATCTTCATCGTCGCCCCCGCGAACCCGAGGTTGAACATGCGGGTGTTCGCGGTGTTCGTGAAGAAGAAGCGCACGACCTCGCCGCGCCGGACGGCGAGCGACCACTCGGGCTCGCCGTTCACGAGCAGCACGTTGCCGAACCGTCCCATCGCTACATGGTCGGGGCCGGATCGATCGTACGGTGCGATCTTCCCGTCCTCGATCAGCAGATCGTCGATCGCCAGCACCTCCTCGCGGTCGGCGGGTGGCCAGGAGCGAGGGTCGGCGGGCTCCACGACGATGTTCCCGTACAGCCCCATGTCCAACGTGTAGTCCTCGCGGACGTGCGGGTGGTACCAGTAGACCCCCTCGTCGGGGAACCGAACGCGGTAGGTGAACGACCCGCCGACCGGGATCGGGTCCTGGGTCTCGTACGGGACACCGTCGAAGCGATTGTCGAGACGGATGCCGTGCCAATGGACCGTCGCGTCCACGTCGCCGTCGTTCGTGACGTGGACGAGGACCTCGGACCCTTGCTCGACCCGGATCGTGGGCCCCGGGATCGATCCGTTGTACGCGAGCATCCGGACCGTCGCATCGCCGATCCGTTTCGCGACCGCAGCGATGCGGAGGGACAGCTCGTCTCCATCCGCGAGACGAACGGTTCCCCTCGCGCGTGCCGTCGGCAGTCCGTCCGTGTCGCGACTGAACCGACCGGTGGCCTTTGCGGTGTGATGAGGCATCACATGCATGCCGCTCACCTCCCTGTGGCATACGGAGACCGCGTGGGCTATCTCCCCCTACTCGGTGGGGGTATGCTCTGTCAACCGGAGCAGAGAGAATGGAGGACGAGATGGTGGCGCAGGTTCGCGGCTACACGGCGACGAAGGACGACCTCCTCGGTCGCCTCGCCAAGATCCAGGGTCAGGTCCGCGGCGTGGCGGGCATGATCGAGGTGGATCGCTATTGCATCGACGTCGTGACGCAGATCAACGCCGCGCGCGCGGCCCTCGATCGCGTCGCGCTCGGACTGCTGGACGGACACGTCCGTCACTGCCTGGTCGAGGGACATGGGGTGCCGGAGGACAACGACGCTCGGGCCGACGAGCTGATGGGCGCGGTCGGACGGATGATCGCACGCTGACGGGCATCCCCGATGGCGGCTGACCGGTCCCTGTCCGCGGCGGACCTCGCGCGCGACGCCGGCACCAGCGAGGACCGGATCCGCCGCTTCGTCGAGCTCGGGATCCTCGAGCCCGAGGACGACGTCTTCCGGCCACCGGACATCCAGCGCGTGCGGGTGACCGAGGCGCTCGATCGGGCGGGGACGCCACCCGAGCACGTCGGACGCGTGATCGCGCGCGGCGACTACACATTCCGTTGGGTCGACTCGCTGTTCGAGGAACCGGCCCCACTCACCCATCGCACGATCGAGGAAGCAGCGCACGATCTCGACATCCCGATGAGCTTGGCGGAGCGCATGTACACGGTCTGGTCGCTCGCCGCCCCGGGGCAGGGCGATCGACTCCGTCGCGACGATGTCGAGATGCTCGAGATCGTCGCCGAAGCCCACCACGCACTCGGCGGCGACGAGGAGCGCACGATCGCTGCGATCCGGTACTTCGGCGAGAACGTGCGGCGGATCGCCGAATCACAGATCCGTTGGTTCCGGGCGAGTCTCGAGGAGCCGCGCCTCGCAGCAGGAGTGAGGCAGCCGGCATACGCCCCGGAGACGACGGCGACCGCCGCGAAGCTTCTGCCGCTCGCTCGGAGAGCGGTCGATGTCGGGTACCTCCGGCACCTCGACCACTACCTCCTCGAGGACGTGATCGAGAACATCGAGATCGCTCTGGAGCGTGCCGGGCTCGCTCCGGCGGGACCGAGGACTCCGCCGGGGATCGCCTTCGTCGACCTGAGCGACTACACGTCGCTGACCGAACGCGAGGGCGACGTCTCGGCTGCCGGCATCGCCGACCGGTTCACGGAGGTCGTCCGGCGCACCACGATCGGCGCTGGAGGCCGCGTGGTGAAGTTCCTCGGGGACGGAGCGATGCTCCACTTCCCGGACGCGGGCGATGCGGTACGTGGGTCGCTGGACCTGGTCGCTCGGATCCCGGAGGCGGGCCTCCCGGCCGCGCATGCCGGCGTCAACGCGGGACCGGTGGTGTTCCGCGACGGCGACTACTACGGTCGGGCGGTGAACGTCGCCGCTCGCGTCGCGAGCCGAGCGGCTGCAGGCGACGTCCTCGTCGCGGAAGACGCGGTTCCCGCTCGGGTCCCCGACGATCTCCGCTTCGAGCTCCTGGAACGGGCCTCGCTGAAGGGCGTCGCCGCGCCCGTCACGCTGTACCGGGCGCACCTCGAACGCTGAGCGCGGCGAACTGCCCGCCACCTCGCAGCTCGGTCACTCTCGCTCGCCGATGGGCGGGTCCCGTCTCCCCGCCGAGGTGAGAACGTGCGCAAGCGATACGGCGCCGGGCCCGTACGCGAACACTCCGACGGCTCGCGGCCCGAACGCGAAGATCCCGGCTGCGAATCCGCCGAACGCGAACACGCCCGCGGCGTACACGCCGATCGAGAACACACCGGCGGCGCCGAAGCCGATCGACACCATCCCCACCGCGATCGCCCCGGCCGCGAACTGCCCCGCCGCGAAGACTCCCGCGGCGAAGTCCCCCGCTGCGAAGTAGGCGGCGACGTGGTCGCCGATGCCCATCGAAGCGCCCGAGGCCAATCCGAAGACCGCGAGAACAGCTGCTCCCACTACCGGGCCCCACACGAGCGCCGGGTGTACGCGTCGGTCCATGCCAGCCTCCCACCTGGAGTTGGTTGTACGGTCACGGGACCGCTCATCGAGACTAATCCCCGGGCGGTCCGATGAGCCCGCCCGGCCCAGACGCGCGAGCCCGTCAGGCGTATTCGTCGTGCCGGCGCAGCCACGCCTCCTGGCCCTCGCCCTCATCACGCCCCTTGGGCGCCCGATCGAGGATCGGGTAGTACGCCATCAAGAACTCGAGGCCCCGAGCTTGGGTCGAGTACGTGTGGTACACGGCTCCGTCGTCCTCGATGAACGTGCTGAAGCCCGGTCCCTCCGTGAGGTAGCCGGGGATGTCGGTCCCGCTGGCGGCCGCGTTGGACTCGACGCCCGAAGGAGCGCCACCTTCGAGCATCGGCCCGGCGAACTCGCGCACCTGCTCGTCCGTGTACGAGAACCCGAGGTCGAAGTTGAAGTCGGTGTTCCCGCACGACACCCACGGGAAGCTCCAACCCATCCGTTCCTCGTAGGCGAGCAGCCGCTCGATCGGTGCCCGTGAGACGTAGAGCATCGTCACGTCGCGCGCGTGGAGGTGGGGCAGCACAGCGTTGACCGCGTCGGCGGATGACGAGCACGTCGGGCAGCCGGCCTCGTAGCTGGGACCGAACATGAAGTGATAGACGAGGAGCTGCGAGTGACCGTCGAACAGCTCCGCGAGCGTCAGCTTTCCGTCCCCGGTATCGAAGCGGTAGTCCTTCTCGACGAGCACCCAGGGGAGCTCCCGTCGCTTCTTGGCGAGGTCGTCGCCCATCCGCGTGTGCTCTTTCTCGAGACGCAGCAGCTCGTCGCGAGCCGCCAGCCACTCCTCGCGCGTTCCGACCCGTCGCTCCGTCATCTCGTCCCTCCCTCGACCCGAGGACCCGGTTCGGAACGCTACCGGACGGCTCGATGCTCGAGACGCGTGACCGTCCCGT
>DASSDW010000181.1:0-11680 GCA_035696925.1 Actinomycetota bacterium | reverse complement strand
CGGGGACCAGGGGTACACTTGCGCGACCATGCGACGGGGCGCCACGAGACAGGGCAAGGACGTGCGACGACGCCGGAACACGGAGCTCGGCGTCATCGACTACACGCTCGCGAAGCGCGCGCTGATCCGCGACGCGCGCCGCGGCCTCCGCTCGGTCGCCGATCTCTGCGATGCGCACCCGGAGTTGATGCGGGCGGCCAAGCACGTCGGCGAGGCGACGTCCTCGGACTGCCCGGTCTGCGGCAAGGACAAGCTCGTCCTGCTGGCGTACGTCTTCGGCTCCTCGCTCGGTCGGAACAGCGGCAGGGTCTGGCCGATCCAGACGGGGCTCCGGCTGACGGCCGCGCATCCCGGGTCGTCCTGTTACGTGGTGGAGGTCTGCCGGTCCTGCGCGTGGAACCATCTCCGCGAAGCGTTCACGGCGCGCCGCCGCGCCGCCGCCGGCTGACGCCCCTCGCCGTCCCGCCGGTTTCCGGTCATATGCCCCCGGGTAGGATTCGCGGGTCGTGACCACGACCTCCGGACGATCCCCCAAGGACTACCGCCCTCGTCACGCCCGGAAGAAGCCGGGCGCGAGCAGCGCGACCACGTCCTCCCGATCGACAGCCACGGCGCCGACGAGGCCCGGAGCGGCGAAGACCGGCCGGCGAGTCGCATCGGAACGAACGAAAGCGCGACAGGGGAAGAAGGGGTTCTTCCGCCGCTACTGGTGGGTCTTCGCGCTCGCTCCCTTCGCCGTCGGATTCCTCGGGTTCGCGGTCCTCGCGGTCGCCTACGTGCGCATCGACCTGCCGAAGGCGCTCCCGCCGGTCCAGACGACGTTCGTCACGGATCGCGACGGCGAACTGCTCACGACGTTCCACGGCTCGGTCGACCGCACGATCATCCCGTTGCGGCAGATGCCGCCTCACCTCCGCAACGCCGTGATCGCCGTCGAGGACGCGCGCTTCTACGAGCACGACGGGGTCGACCTGAAGGGGACGGTCCGCGCCGCGTGGAGCGACCTCGTCGCACGGGACGCCGTCCAGGGCGGTTCGACGATCACCCAACAGCTGGTCAAGCGCGTGTACGCGGGGCGGTACGTCGAGGGCGAGAACGGGGTCACGGACTACGTGATCCCGCCTCGCACGGTGAAGGAGAAGGTGCGCGAGGTCCTCCTCGCGATCAAGGTCGAGCGCACCTTCGAGAAGGACACGATCCTGGCGAAGTACCTGAACACCGTCTACTTCGGCCACGGCGCGTACGGGATCGAGGCGGCCGCACAGACGTACTTCGGCGTGCCGGCGCGCCGGCTCACGGTCTCCCAGTCCGCGACGCTCGCGGGCATCCTCACCGCTCCCGAGGCGTACGATCCGATCGACCACCCGTTCGACGCCAAGTTCCGGCGGGACTTCGCCCTCGATCGGATGGTGGAGTACGACTACCTCGAAGCCGAAGAGGCGGAGGAGTTGAAGCGCCAGGCCTGCTGTGGGATCCCCGTCGCCCTCCAGCAGGGATCGGACGCGCAGATCGAGGCGCCCGGGGATTCCGAGTACTTCGTCCAGCACGTCCGGGAGACCCTGTCGCGGCGATACGGATCGGCGGCCGTCTACGGCGGTGGGCTCGAGGTGACGACCTCCCTCGACCTCGGCTATCAGGCCGCCGCCGAAGCCGCGGTCGAGTCGCACCTCCCGACCCCCGGTGATCCCGGCGCCGCGCTCGTCGCGATCGAGCCGGCCACCGGCCACATCCTCGCGATGGCGGGCGGGAGGGACTTCGCGACGTCGCAGTTGAACCTCGCCACGTTCCGGGGAGGCACCGGCCGGCAGGCGGGCTCAGCGTTCAAGGCGTTCACCCTCGCCGAAGCGATGGACCAGGGCTTCCGCCTCGACTCGCGCTGGTACGGGCCCAACACGATCACGATCGACGACCCGATCTGCGCGGATCAGAACGGCGAGCCGTGGCAGCCGGAGAACGCCGAGGGCGGCGGAAGCTCGTACACGCTGCAATCGGCGACGGCGCATTCGGTGAACACCGTGTTCGCGCAGCTCGTCGTGGAGCTCGGACCCGACAACGTCGTGGACATGGCGCACGAGCTCGGGATCCGATCGGACCTGCCGGAGGTGTGCGCGGTCACGCTCGGCAGCGTCGCCGTGAACCCCCTCGAGATGACGAACGCGTACGCCACCCTGGCGAACCGCGGGACCCGGTTCCGCGCGAACCCGCTCCTGCAGGTGCGGTCGCCGGGCGGCCGTATCGACGAAGGGGTCGTTCCGCGAGGGAAGCGCGTGGTCGAGGAGAACGTCGCCGACCTTGTCACGTACACGCTCCAGGACGTCCTCGACTTCGGAACGGGGGCGTCCGCCGACATCGAGTGGCCCGCCGCGGGGAAAACGGGAACGGCGCAGGACAACGTGGACGCCTGGTTCTGCGGCTACACCGTCCAGATCGCGGCGTGCGTGTGGGTGGGCTATCCCCAGCGGCAGATCCCGCTCGAGAACGTCGAAGGGGTACCGCTGGTCTTCGGCGGCACGATCCCGGCCGCGATCTGGCACGACTTCATGGAGGAGGCGATGGCCGGCAAGGAGGCGATCGAGTTCCCGGACCCGTCCTTCGACCAGCAGACCGTGACCCCGTCCGCGGAGGCTCCGATCCCCGCGCCCTCGCCCACTCCCGAGCCCAGCCTCTCGCCGAGCCCGGAGCCCAGCCTCTCGCCGAGCCCCGAGCCCAGTCCTTCGCCCAGCCCGTCACCGAGTCCGTCGCCCTCGCCCAGCGGGAGCGTGTCCCCGCCCGGGCCGGCCCGGTTGCCGGACGGTGATCGAGGGGGTTAGCGAGCCGAGACCCGGACGTCGGCGGGCGCGTCGACCGGCAGCGTCGCCACGATCGACGTGCCGCGGCCGGGGTTCGATCGGATCACGAACGTCCCGTTCGCCAACTCGACACGTTCCCGCATCGAGGCGAGGCCCACTCGACCCTGCCGGAGGAACTCGCGCGTCATCGCGCTGTCGAACCCTCGCCCGTCGTCCTCGATCTCCACGCGCAGCGACGTCGCGGTCGTCTCGACGGAGACCGTCACGTTGTCGGCGCGAGCGTGCTTGGCTGCGTTCGTCAACGCCTCCTGGACCACCCGGTACGCGAGCGTCTCGAGGTCGGCGGACAGCGGCCGGGGGAGGGTGCCGGCGAGGTCCGTCTCGACCCCCTGCTCGATCCCGAAGCGCGTCACCGCCTCCCGCAGCGCGGGCATCAGCCCGCGTTCCTCGAGCACGGGGGGACGCAATCCCGACATCAGGGCCCTGAGCGCGTCGGCTTCGTCGGCGAGCTCCTTGCGCACCTTCGACAGGACGTCCACCCCTCGGTCGACGTCGCCGGCGCCGATCATCAGGAGCGACGCCTCGAGGGACAGCGACGCGGCCGACACCCCCTGCACCGGTCCGTCGTGGAGGTCGCGCGCGATCCGGTTCCGCTCGGACTCGATCGCGGAGTTGGTTCTCCGGAGTAGGCTGGTGCGGTCCTCGTCCTTCTCCTGGAGGAACTTCAGCAGCGAACGGATCGTCTGGTCGGCGGCCTTGCCCGGGGTGACGTCGCGGATCAGGACGAGCCGCCGGGGGGGAACGGTCGGGATATCGGAGACACGCGACTCGAGGTACAGGGGCGTGCCGTCGGTTCGCTCGAGTTGGGCTTGCCCGGCGGCGGGGAGGTCCGCGAAGCGCGCGTCCGCGCCGTCGAGCGACGCCGCCAGCGTCTGCCATCGCTGCCCCTCGATCGTGGGGCGGTCGAGGTGCACCATCTGACAGAACGCCTCGTTCGTCCGGACGATGATGTCGTTCGCATCCAGCTCCACGATGCCGTCCACCGCGGTGTCGAAGACGAGGCGGAGGTGCTCCTCCGACACCTTCAGCGTCTCGTTCGCCTCGCGGACCCGGTCAAGGGCGGCGTCCATGTCGGCCAGGGCCTTCTCCTTCTGATGGAGCGCCTTGCGCACCGATTCGCTCGCCTGGGTGATCGTGATCTGGTTCGCGATGATCCGGACCGCGACCGCGAGGGCCAGGACGCCGATGAACATGCTCGTCTGCAAGCCGGTGAGCCCCCGCCTGTCTCCGAGGACGCCCGTGATCAGGAGCGCGGCGCAGGCCGCGATCACGGCCACGCTCGTGAGGATGGGTCGCGCGAAGCGGGAGGGACGCGGGAGATCCTTCGCCGGCCGGAGGACGAGGTACGTGGCCGCCAACGCGAGCGGCGACAAGGCGATCGGGAGCTCGATCGCCGGGTTCGTCGCCTGGTAGGACATCCGGGTCCATTGCCATCCGAACGTGAGGACGGCGCCCCCGAGCCCGGCGAACACGGCCGCACGCGCGACGTGGGCTCGCGTAGGTACCCAGATCGCGAGCGCGGGATAGGTGGCGATGAGGAATGCGGAGACGAGGGAGAAGGTCACGGCCGATGCCGAGATGTCGCCGCGGGTCGTGTCCGGGCGGATCAACACGTACCCGGCAGCCATCAGGGCGCTCACGATCAACGCGGCGTCCGTGGCGAGCTCACGGCGGTCCCCGGCAGGGACGTGATGACGGATCTCGCTGGCGAACCCGGCGCCGAGCGCGACGAGGGGGAGGAGGAAGAGCAGGTCGGGATACCCCGGCGTCATCTTCGGACCCGTCAGCCCCGACACGAAGACGAGGCCGATCACCGCGGACCCGGTCAGGAGGGCGACCCCGACGGCGCGCGAGCTGCGCGCGGCCTTCCCCTCCCGCATCGCGAGCAGCACGACGCCGCCCATGAACCACGCGACGGCATCGATCAGGTTCACCACGAGCGGTCGTCGCGAGTCCTCAGGGGCGCCGAGGTAGGCGCCGACGATCACGATGGCCGTTAGGCCGAGCGCGACAGAGGCCGCTCTGCGACGTGGGTGAGGGGTCCCGCGCATGGACGTCCATGATGCCGTGTGCCCCCGCGAGACTCCATCACCCGGTCGGGCGGTGGACTCCTCCGAACGGCCTACGGCGCTCCGGAGGACCTCACTCGATCAGGCGCCTTCGCAGCGCCTCCGCCACGGCCGCCGTGCGGTCCGAAGCGCCGAGCTTCTCGAAGATGTGCTCGAGGTGGGTCTTGACGGTATCGGGAGAGATGTAGAGGCGTTCGGCGATGTCCCGGTTCGTGTGGCCGAACGCGAGCAGTTGGAGCACTTCGATCTCGCGCGCGGTCAGGGTCTCCGCCCGGCGGTCGCGCTCCTTCGCGGTGGAGAGCTCCTCCGCGAGCGCCACCACGAGCTGCGGATCGATCACCATGTTGCCGCCCGCGACCAGCCGGACCGTCTGGATCAGGTGTTCGGCGTCGCGCGCCTTCAAGACGTAACCCCGCGCCCCCGCTCGGACCGCCTCGACCACGAACTGCCGGTCGTCGTACGCGGTGAGCATGATCACGCCGACCTTCTGGTGCTTCTCCCTGATCTCGCGGGCTGCCTCGAGGCCGTCCATCTCCGGCATCCGGATGTCGATCAGGGCGATGTCGGGCTCTTCCTTCCCGATGAGCTCGAGGAGCTCCTTTCCGTTGGCGGCCTCTCCGACGACGTCGATCCCCTCGGCCATGTCGAGGTACCTGCGGAGCCCTTGCCTCACCAGCGAATGGTCGTCCGCGATGGCAACCCTGATCGTCACGACACCTCCGGTCGGTCGCGTGCTCGGCACATCCTACCCCGGGCCACGCTGGCGGGTTCGGAACCGTCCGCCTCAGAACAGGTGTCGCCAGTTCACGAAGAGCACGGCGCAGAGCACCCAGCCGCCGGCGAGGACGGCGGTCACCAAGGGGCGAGGCAGCGCACGCCCCAGCCCTGCGCCGGACAACCCCCAGAGCGCGGGGAACACCACCACCGCGAATCGAGGAGCGGACAGGAGTGGTCGGTCCCAGAAGGGGTCCACGAGCGGGAGCAGGAGACTCAGGCCTCCGTACGTGATCTCGGAGACGCGGAGCGCCGGCACGGCGAGGGCAAGGCCGGCGATCGCGATCGACACGAGGACGAGATCGAGCAACCAGTAGGAGCGGAACGACCACGCGAGGTCGACGGCGTGGATGAGCGAGACCCACGGCGGCTGGAGCTCGCGGCCCCACAGTCGCTGGGCGTCGAGAGGGGCGAGCCAGTTCCCGTGCACGAGTCCCCACCACGCGAACCACGACAGCGGTCCGAGCGAGATCGCCGCCGCGCCCGCCGCGCGCCCGGCGAGCGCCCGGCGCGAGCTGCTGCGTCCGCGCTTGGTCGAGAACGCGTCCACCAGGAGGGCCGGGATCAGCAGGATCCCCACGCTCCGCGTGAGCGCGGCGAGGGCGCCGGTGACGGCGACGTGTCCCCAGCGATCCCATCGCGCCGCGCGGAACGCGAGGATCGACAGGAACAGGAAGAGCGACTCCGTGTACGGCGCGAGGAAGAAGAAGGCCGTGGGGAAGAGCGCCGCCACCACGATGGCTCTCCGAGCGACGCGCTCACCGAACGCGTCGGCCGTCAACGCGAACAACGCGAGGAGCGCACCGAGGAACGCGACGTTCGAGACCAGCAGCGCGGCCATCAGCTCGTCGCCGGGCCAGACGTCGGGAAGCATCCATGCGACGGCGCGAACCGTGAGCGGATAGAGAGGGAAGAAGGCGGCGCTGGCGTCATCACCCGACCACCCATCGTCGGCGAGCCGCATATACCAGACGGCGTCCTGCCGCTCGGTCGCATCGATCGCGTTGTGCCAACCCGAGGTGGCGGCCGGCGCGGTCCTTCCCGGCACATCCACCGGCGGGAGCGGGTCGATGAGGTCGACGGCGATCACGGACACGAGCGACAGTCCGATCCGCGCCGCGAGGAAAACCAGGAGGCACGGCCGCAGACCGTCGCGCAGCCGGTGAGGACGGCTCACGCGTGCGCCACCGGCCGCGCCCGTTCCGCGCCGCCCTCCGCCGGGAGCCGCCGGCTCGGCTCGCGCACCCACGCGACCACGCACCACACCAGCACGGCCGCGCGGATCACCACGGCCGTCTCGAAGACCCACTGCGGAAGACCTCCGATCCCGGTGAGGTCGCCGAAGAACGGGAAGCGCGTCAGGAAGACCGCGACGTCGGCCGCCTCGAACGCGAGGAATCGGCGAGGGTCGGGGAGGATCAGGACCAGCCACGGGAGCAGCCACAGGCTGAACTGCGGGGAGTACACCTTCCCGAACAGCAGGAAGAGGACGAGGAACGGGAAGACGAGCTGCCAGCGCGGGAACTCGGGCTCGCGACGACGCTTCGCGCTCCAGATCCAGGCGCCGATGCCGACCATCAGCGCCGTCGACGCGGCGTTGATCAGCCCGGTCGAGGGGCACACGGAGAGATGCCGGCACAGCACGAACCACGCGCTGTCCCAATCCGCGCCCCGGGCGCCGTTGAAACGGAAGAACTCCCACCATCCGGAAAGGGCGGTGACGACGAACGGCACATTCACGGCGAGCCAGGCGGCCGCGGCCGACCACCACAGGAGGATCGCCCGATCGGGCTGACGCTGCCGGAGACGGTCCGCGGCGAAGGGGACGAGCAGCAGGCCCGGGAAGAGCTTCGCCGCGGCCCCCAGGCCGATCAGGGCGCCGGCCCCACCGTCGCGGCGCCGGAGGAACGCGAGGGTGGCCGCCGCCGCCAGGGCGACCGCGAGGAGATCCCAGTTCACGAACGCCTGCAGGGCGAGGCTGGGCGCCACCGCGAACCACAGCGCCCGACCCGGATCGATCAGGTACAGGCACGCCGCCGCCACGGCGGCGCACGCCGATAACAGGATCACATTGACCCAGAAGAAGCGGCCGGGATCGTCCCCGGAGATCCAACCGGCCACACGCATGAAGTACATCGTGAGAACCGGATACTCGTCGCAGTTGAAGTCGGACGGGCGGCACGCGTCGAGGTACGGCAGGCGGCCCCCGGAGAGCTGTTCCGTTCCGAACAAAGGGACGATGTCCGTGTAGCAGGCGAGGTGATACTGGCGGCCGTCCTCCCAGCGCCCGTCGGCGCACGGGCTCTTGTGGACGGCGCCGATCAGCAGCGTCCCGACGAGGCAGGCGAGCACGAGACCGAGGGTGATCGGCCGGCCGGCGCGGCGCTCCACGGGTCGCATCGTATCGATGGCCGACGCGCCGGCCGTGAGCGCGCGCGGCACGACCTCGAGGATGACCGTGTGAGCGAACACTCGTAGAGTTCCCGGTCATGAGGTACCGATCGCGAAGAGGACACCCGTGAAGCGGCCATGAAGTACCGACCATGAAGTATCGAGTGGAACAGCTCGCGACGGCGTGCGAGGTCTCCGTCGACACGGTCCGCTACTACCAGGCCAGAGGGTTGCTGCCGCAGCCCGACAGGGAGGGACGCGTCGCCTGGTACCGGCCGGAGCACGTCGACCGGATCCACGAGATCCGGAGCTTGCAGCGGCAGGGGTTGACGCTGGCGGCGATCCGCCGCGTGGTCGACGGCGAGCTCAGCCTCGCGGACGCCGGCTTGGCTGCCGCAGTCGCGTCCGAGCGCGCCGACTCGAGCGACGGCGAGGCGCTCTCGCTCGACGCGTTCTCCTCCGCGAGCGGCGTGCCGGCGTCCCTGATCCAAGCGGTGGAGCGCGAGGGCATCCGGATCGGTCACGACGTCGGCGGCGAGACCCGCTACACGTCCGGGGACATCGAGCTCGTACGCACGGCCCTCCGCCTCCTCGAGTTCGGGCTCCCGTTGGGCGATCTGCTCGCGCTGGCCCGCGACGCGGACGAGGCGATGCGAAGGCTCGCCGAGCGTGCCGTCGACCTGTTCGACGAGCATGTGCGGAAACCGATCCGGGACACGGCTCCCGATGCCGACGCCGCGTCGGCTCGCATGGTCGAGGCGTTCCAGGAGCTGCTCCCGGCCGTGACGCTCCTGGTCTCGCATCACTTCCGACGGGTGCTCCTGGAGGTCGCGGAGGAGCACATCGAAACGCCGGCGAGCGAAACGCCGGCGAGCGAGGCGCCGGCGGCCGAGGCGCCGTTGGTCGAGGAGCCCATTTCACCCCGGCGCGATACATGAAACGGGGTCCGTCCGCCGCACTCCCGCAGGGCGAGGAAAAGGCTCGGGCGGTCCGTCGGCTCTTCGACACGATCAGCCCTCGCTACGACCTCGTGAACCGCGTGATGACGTTCGGGATGGATCGGGGGTGGCGTCGCCGCACGGTCCGAGAGCTCGCGTTGCCGGCCGGATCCCTCGTGTTCGACCTCGCGTGCGGCACGGGCGACCTCTGTCGGGAGCTCGAGGCCGCCGGGCATCGCGCCGTGGGGTTCGACTTCTCCCACGGGATGCTGTCCGCCGGCCGCACGGACGCATCGCTCGTCGAGGCCGACATCCTGCGGCTGCCGGTGCGAGACGGGGTGGCCGACGGAGCGACGTGCGGGTTCGCCCTGCGCAACGTCGTCTCGCTGACCGACCTGTTCACGGAGCTGGCTCGCGTCGTGCGTCCCGGGGGCCGGATCGCGCTCCTGGAGACGGCCGAACCCGACGGACGGCTGCTCCGGCTCGGACATCGCGTGTACTTCCGCGGCGTGGTGCCGGCGATCGGCGGTCTGCTCTCCGACCGGGAGGCCTACTCGTACCTTCCGCGATCGACCGCCTACCTCCCGGCGCCGGAGGAGCTGCTCTCGATCCTGCGCGCAGCGGGGTTCCCCGACGCCCGGCGGCTCCGGCTCTCCGGCGGGATCACCCAGCTCCTGGTGGCCACCCGCGGATGAACGCCCCGCTCACGATCCGGAGCCGCCGGCTGGGTCCCGTGTTCGATCTCCTCGCTCTCCACCCGGATGCGTTCGTGTTCGAACGAGCCGGGATGGGCGTGGCAGCGCTGGCCACGTCGGCACTCGAAGGGGCGGACATCGCGACCCTCGGGCGGGAGGCGCTCACGCTCCTCCGCGGGCACGAAGACCGGGCGCCGGACCCGCCGCCGTTCATCGTGGCCTCCCTGCCGTTCCGTCCCTCGGCTGCGGCCGAGGTCCTCGTGCCGCGGCGATCGGTCCGTCGGACGGCGCCCGGCGAGACCTGGCTCCTCGACGCCGCGGGTGACTCCGGCGCGACGTTCGAACCGGAGCCCGTGTCGGGACGGTCACCCCATGACGTCTTCACCGCCGTCCAGCTGTCGGAGCACCCCACGTCCGAGGACTATCGGGAGGCGGTCGCGGATGCGCGCGCGCGCATCCGCGACGGTGCCCTCCGCAAGGTGGTGCTGGCGCGCACCGTGGGCGTCGACGCGGGCCGGTCGCTCGACCCGCGACGGCTCGCGCATCGGCTTCGCGCGGTGGATCCGGAGGCCTACACGTTCGTGGTGCCGCTCTCGGGCGGCGATGCCGGACCGCGACGCAGCTTCGTCGGCGCGTCGCCGGAGCTGTTGCTGTCGCGACGGGGCCGAGAGATCCGGTCGAACCCGCTCGCGGGTTCGGCGCCTCGATCCGGCGATCCCGCGGAGGATCGGGCGAACGCGGAGACACTGTCCGGCTCCTCGAAGGATCGGGAGGAGCACGGGATCGTGGTCTCGGCTGTCGCCGAGACGCTGCGGCCGTTCTGCACGGAGCTCACGTGGGACCCGGAACCCGTGCTCCGGGAGACGCCGAACGTGTGGCACCTCTCGACGAGGTTCCAGGGTGTGTTGACGGACCCGGCTGCGTCGGCGCTCGATCTCGTGGCCGCGTTGCATCCCACCCCCGCGGTCGGGGGGACGCCGCGGGACGTCGCCCTCGACACGATCTCCGATCTCGAACCGTTCGATCGAGGTCGGTACGCGGGGCCAGTCGGATGGATGGACGCGCACGGCGACGGTGAGTGGGCGATCGCGCTCCGCTGCGCCGAGCTCCACGGCGATCGCGCGGTCCTCTACGCGGGCGCCGGGATCGTCGCCCGATCCGAGCCCGACGCCGAGGTCGACGAGACCGAGCGCAAGTTCCGCGCGTTCCTCGACGCCCTCCGCTGGGGGTAACGCTTCGACGTCAGGACGGGAGCCGTCGGTCCGGTTCCACCTCGATCACCAGCGGCTGGTCGGGCCTCGTGAATCCAGCCCGCGTGTAGAACGGCCGGGACCGCTCCGTCGGCCACACGATCACCTCGGAGAACCCCTCCTGCCGGCACCAAGCCATGATGCGATCGAGCATCTGCGCCCCGAGCCCGGTGTTCCGGTGCTCCGGGACCACGTAGACGTTCGTCAGGTACCCGATCGGGCCGGCGCGCTTCCCCGGGACCGGCACACGGTGGACCGTGTGCAGCCACATCGCGCTTACGGGACGGTCGTCCTGCCGCGCGACCCAAGCGCGCCAGTCCTTCGACGCGAGCGCCTGCGCCGCGAAGCGGACGAAGCGCTCCCGGTAGACATCGAACGACTCCGCGACGGTCCCGTCCTGCTCTTCGTAGAGCGCGAACCGCAGCCTGGCCAGCCCGTCGATGTCGTCGGCCGTGGCGAACCCGATCGACGGGTGCGGCCGGCTCACGAGCCTGCGAGCGCCGCGTCGACGGCGGACCTCAGCTCCGCCCGGCGCCGCAACCCGAGCTCGGCGTCCACGACCACCTCCACCACGCGGATCCCGCGGCCGGCGCCCGCCGCTCGGTCCAGCGCGGGCAGCAGGTCCGGCGCCCGTTCGACCCGCTCGTGGCCGGCCCCGGCCGCTCTGCAGAGCCCGCCGATGTCGACCGTGTGCGGCGTGACGAACAGCTCCCG
>DASSDW010000180.1:0-15735 GCA_035696925.1 Actinomycetota bacterium | reverse complement strand
GGAAGTCCGCCTTGACGTGGTCATCGGTATTTCGTTAGGCTATCTAAATATAGCCCCAGGATACAGCCGGAGGGAACCATGGCAAGCACCTCGGACGAGCTGTTCATCGCGATCGAGGCGGGGAACGTGGGCGGCGTCGGAACGATCCTCGACGCGGATCCGTCCGCCGGGGCCGCTCGAGACGGGAGTGGGGTCTCGGCGCTGATGCGGGCGCTCTACCGCTTCGATCCCGACCTCGTTGGGATCGTGAAGGCTCGGGCAGGAGCCTTCGACGTGTTCGAGGCCGCGGCGCTCGGGGACGTGGACCGCCTCCGGAGCGTGCTCGAGGACGAGCCCTCGAGGGCCTCGGCGTACTCGGGCGACGGATTCACGGCCCTGCACTTCGCGGCGTTCTTCGGCCATCCGGACGCCGTGTCGCTGCTGATCGACCGCGGTGCGGAGGTCGACGCGTTCGGCCGTGGATGGATGACCGGGACCGCGCTGCACTCCGGGGCCAGCCGTCTCCAGTCGGAGGTCGTCCGGGTCCTCCTCGAAGCCGGAGCGAACCCCGACGTGCGTCAGTCCGGGGGGTGGACGCCACTGCACGCCGCGGCGATGAACGGCGACCTCGCGAGCGTGGAGCTTCTCCTCGCCGCCGGTGCGGACGCCGCCGCGACGAACGACGAGGGACGTACCGTGGCGGACCTCGCGGCGGAGAGCGGCGACGACCCTACGATCGAGCGGGTCCGCACGGCGCTTCAGCCCCCGCCGTAGCCGGCGAAGGCGTACTCCTGCTCCATCGAGTCGCACGGGTTCCCACGTCCGTAGGCGATCCGCCCCTCCGTGACGTCCGCGATGCACCAGAAGACGGTCTTGGAGGTGGGATGCCCCCACTCGGGATGCCGGCACACCTCGTTCGGCTGGTTCTCGTGATCGGAAAGGATCTCCCGGAGCACCTCCCGTGTCACGGATCCGGGCGGTCGGTCCGCCAGCAGGTCCCGTGCCCGGCAGAACCGGACGTCGGAGCGGACGGCGTAGTCCGGGTCACCCTCGTAGGCCTGCATCCGCTCGCTCACGTAGTGATTCGTGTGCGCGAGATGGTCGCGCTCGTCGAGGTGGGTGATCTCGACGTCGGTCGCGCTCCCCTCGATGTTCGCGACGTCGCCGAACCGATCGGCGAGCACGTTGTTGTACGACGAGGCGCGATCGGGCCGGATCGCGTAGGCCACCATCTCGTGGAGGTTGCGGGCGCGCAGCATCTCGAACACCTGGTGCGATCGTGAGATCCCGACGCGCTCGTCGTTCGGGCTGAGCTCGTTGCCGGTGAGGGAGAGACCCGCCTGATTCCATCCCACGCTGAGCCACGGGACGCCACCGATCTGCAGGACCACCGGCTCGTCCTCCACCGCCTTCTCGATCGCGACGATGTCCGCTTCCGCCTCGGGCCGGAGATCGTTGTTGTGGCCGACCCACAGATGCCCGTCCGCGGTCGCCGCCGGACCGGCCACCAGGTCGCTGCACCGGCCCTGGGTGCGCTTCGGGTACGGGGAGTACCAGAGCTCCTCGACGGTCGTCGCGAAGAACTCGAGTGGGTCCACGCCGGCGCCCTCCGCGCAGCCGTCGAGCTCCTCGATCACCCACGGGAGGGACGGCGCCGTGACGTCCCGATAGGCCTGCGCCAGCCGGAGCTGTTCGGTCCGGTCCCTTCCGGCGGGGAGGTCGGCATCGAACGACCCGATGACCCGGTGGATCTGGTCGGCTCCCAGCTCGCCCATCTGGATCCCCACCTTGTGATGGGTGCCGCTCAGACGGTAGAGCTCGATCGGATGCGGGGTCACGCACGGATGGTATCTCGGACTTGCGCTCGGTTGCGCCGTTCTGTCACCCCCCCGGGGTACGGTTCGACCATGACCCCCTTGGTGCCCCCCTCACAGGTGGACCCGTGACGAACGACGTCGTGATCGCGGTGCTCGCCGCGTTCGTGGGCATCGCGGTGGGCGCGCTGATGATGCTGCGCCGGCAGCCGGCGGAGCAGCAGGATGCCGACGCCGTGAGCGCCCTCGACGCCCAGAACGCCCTGAACGCCCAGCTGCACGCGGAGCTCACCGCACGGTTGGAGGTGCAGGCCGCCGAGCTCCGCCGGATCGCCGACGCCTCGGGTCAGCGGGATGTCTCCGCCGATCATCTCCGGGCGGGTTTGGAGGCCACGCGCCACGCCCTCGAGCAGCTCCAGGTGCGCGACGAGGAACGCCGGACCTCCGAGACCGAGAACCGCGAGGTCGTGCGTCGGCTCGCCACCGTCCTCGCGGGCGGGAACACCAAGGGCCGAGCCGGGGAGCACGTCCTCCGCGAGCACCTCGGGCAGCTGCCCCCGTCGATGCTCGCGTCGGACTTCCGCGTGAACGGCAAGGTCGTGGAGTTCGGCTTGCGCCTGCCCGACGGCCGGCGACTGCCGATCGATTCCAAGTGGTCGGCGGTGGCGGAGCTCGAGGCGATGGAGGCCGAAGAGGATCCCACGCGGCGCGACGCCTGCGCCCGCAAGGTGGAGAAAGCGGTCGCCGCGCGGGCCAAGGAGGTGGGGCAGTACATCGACGCGTCGGTGACCGCCCCGGTCGCGGTCGCGGCCGTTCCCGATGCCGCGTATCAGGTCCTGTCGCGGGCCCACACGGAGGCGTTCATGCGCGGTGTGGTGATCGTGCCGTACTCGAGCGCGCTGCCGATCATCATGTTCCTGTACGCGCTCGTCGAGCGTTTCGGCGATGCCGCGGACGTGCAGGCCGCGCTCGCGGAGGTCGGGACGCTGCTCGACGCGATGGACGCGATCGTCGAGAACAAGTTCTCGAGAGCCGGCACGATGATCGCGAACGGCGCCGACGAGTTCCGATCCAGCCTCGGCAAGGCACGCGGGTCCATCGCGCGCGCGCGGCACGCGGAGCAGCTGCAACTGATGGACGCGCAGAGCGACGACGAGGTTCTGTCGATCGTTCGCTGACGGCCGGCCGGTAGGCTCACGCACATGGAGTTCGGCGACGCCCTCGAGCGCTTCGGGTTCCGGCTGCGGGAGGAGCGTGGGTTCGGGAAGGGGGCGCAGCTCTACGTCGCCCAGCCCACTCCGTACCTGACGTACACGGTGCACGCCTATCCGGACGGGACCGCGATCTTCAGCTGGGAGTTCGCGCTCGGCGAGTACCTGTTGACGAAGGGCATCCAGGTCGGTTCCGACGAGACGTTGAATCAGTTCGCCTATCCGCGGGAGGAGCTCCGGGGATCGCAGGACGGCACGTGGCTCACGTCCGCGGTCGAGCGCACCGAGGGGCTGCTCGCCGACCTTCGGTTCGATCGACCCGTGGACTGACCCACACATGGAGGAGGGGGCGGCGCGCTTCGCGCGCCGCCCCCTCCGTTCGCTTCAGTTCCCTAGGTTTAGGTGATCCGGACGTTCTGAGCTTGAGGGCCCTTTTGTCCGTCGACGATGTCGAACTCGACCGCCTGTCCTTCCTCGAGGTTCTTGTACCCCTCCCCGGTGATTCCGGAGAAGTGCACGAACACATCGGGGCCTTCGGACTGGGTGATGAAGCCGAACCCCTTCTCGGGGCTGAACCACTTCACGGTGCCTGTTGCCACTGGCGTTCCCTCCTTCCGCGGCCGGTGCGGACCTTTTCGCGATGCGTGTCCGTCGGCCTACCCGGCCTCGGCCGGGGAGGGAACTGCCAGAACAACGGTGCCACAAGAACCGGTGCTGCATGAACCCTCGACAGGGAGCGTACCCGATGGGGCCGACACCTGCCAGGCTCCATCGAGCGATGGGGCGGATGGGTTGCTCCACGCCTCATCCGGCCGTCTCCGGGGATCCACCCACGAGTCGTAGGTACTCGGCGCGGCGGGCGAACGTCTCCTTCATCTGCTCGGCGATCCGTTCGACCACTTCGTCCCGATAGGCTTCGTCGAGCTGGGTCGCCGCGGCGTAATAGAGCGCGGCGAACGATGCCATGCCCGTCGCGACACGCAGGAGCTCCTGCGTGATCACCACCGCGGTGTCGCCGAAGAACGGGAGCCGGACGACCTCGGTCCCGAGCGTCCCCAGCCAGGCCTCCCGCACGCCTGCGCTCACCAGCAGCGACCCGAACACCACGAAGAAGAGCCACACAGCGAACGCCACGAAGACGACCTGCAGGAACTGGCTGAGGAACATCACGAGGCCGACGTTCACGCGTTGTGGCGCGCTGAGGTGCTCGCCCGGAAGCTCGGCCTCCAGGCCGCGAACGCTCCCCGGGAGCCGCAGCAGGAGGAATCCCGCGGCCAACAGCACGAACAATCCGGCTGCCGCGATGAACTTCGGCAGCCCCGGCACCGTCCAGATCTGCCACGTCTCGGTCGTGAAGAAGATCACCAGCAGGAAGAAGAGGAGGAGCGAGAGCGCGCGCACGAGGACCGTGAGCGATGCGGCGAACAGGCTCACGAACCGGCGGACCGCCCACTCGAGGATCGAGACCGCGCCGAAGCCCAACACCAGGTAGACGAGACCGAGGAGCGCCGCGTTGCCGACGAGCGTGACGATCGCGCTGGTCTTCTGCCTCCCGAAGAGGAAGGGGAGCACGGAGGGAACCAGCACGAACACGATCATCTCCGGCACGCCGACCAGCCGAGGGATCGAGAGGAACCGTTGCCCACGCGCCAGGTTGAGGATCGCGACCATGCCCAGCGAGATCGCGATCCCACCCGCCAAGAACCCCACGTTGGGCCAGAATTCGAAATCGAAGTTCAACGCGTTCAGGATCTCGAGCACGAAGACGATCGCGAGGAGTGGCAGTGCCTTCGCGAAGGCCCGTCGGGCCGAGTAGCCGCGGACGAACGTCGGAAGGCCTGCCCGTCGGAAAGACCGCTCGAGCTCGCCGATGCGGTCGTCGTCGGCCATCGCCGCTATCGAACCACAGGCCTCACCGGTTCGAGCGGAGAGCTCAGGCCTTCGTCATCTCGGGGTGGTGGGGATCCGGCTGACCGGCGGTCGCGATGGGGAGCGTGACGGTGAACGTCGTGCCCTTCCCCATCACGCTGTCCACCTTCACCGCACCGCCGGAGCGCCGGGTGAGCTCCCGGACGAGATGCAGCCCCAGCCCGACACCGCCGTGGGTCCGAGTCGAGGATCCATCGATCTGCGTGAAGCGATCGAAGATCCGAGGGAGGTCGCCCGAAGGGATCCCTTCACCCTCGTCGCGGACCCGGATCACCAGCGCGCTCCTCTCGACCTCCGCCGTGACCTCGACGGGGGCGCCGGGCGTGGAGTACTTCAGGGCGTTGTCCACGAGGTTGGCGACGATCTCGTGCAGCGTCACGGGATCGAGCAGCAGGTTCGGGATGTCCGGCTCGGTCCGGACATGGATGCGATCCACGGACCCCGGGAATCCTCGGCGTACGCCGCCCAGCACGTCGGCGATCGACGTGGACTCCTCCCGGGTCTCGTGACCGCCGTGCTCGAGCTGCGCCTCTCGGAGGAGGTTGCCGACGAGGCGTTGCAGGTGCCCCGTCTGCCGAACGATCGCGTCGATCGCATCTCTCGTGTCGGGATCGCGGGCAGATCCTCGATCCTTGAGGAGGTCGGCGTAGCCGCGGATCGTGGTCAGCGGTGTCCGGAGCTCGTGGGAGGCCGCGGCCGCGAAGTCGCTCTTCAGTCGGTCGAGCTCGCGGAGCTCCGCCACCGTCTCCTGCTCGCGCGCCAGCAGGACCCCGAGTTTATCCGCCTGCTCCGAGAGTTGTGCGTTCTGCCGACGGAGGGTCCGGGTGGTGCCGACCATCACGGGCAGGAGGAGCACGTAGAGGACCAGGAGCCCGATCCCGAGCGAGATCTTCAGCGTGTCGTTCAGATGGTCGATCTCGAGCTGGATCGCGGAGTAGTCCTGGTAGACCTCGATGACCGCGGTCGCCTCGGTGGACCCGCCGTCGCCCGGCAGGTGCACGGGCACGTAGGTCTCGAAGAGCTGATCGGCGAGCGCTCGCTCGCTCACGTTCTCCGCTTCGCTCAGGTCCGAGATCTCGCTCGCGATCTCGCCTTCGAACGCCTCGAGCAGATCCTCCTCCATCTCCGGACGGAGGCCCACTTGCTCCCGGTCGTTCGAGAACACCACCATGCCGTCGACGTTCCAGATCTTGACGCGCTCCACGCCGGCGTCGTCCATCGCGAACTCGTGGATCGCACGATCGAGGACCTGATAGCGCATCCCGCGGATCGGTCCCCGGAGGTCCTCGGGGACGAGGAGGGGAGCGATCACGCTCTCGGCGATCAGTTCCGCGCGCACCGTGGCCGCCTCCTCGGAGCGGGTTCGCAGGTCACCCGCCCGGAGGGTGCCGATCCCGATACCGATCAGACCGAACACGACGAAGCTGGTGACGGCGAATCGCCACACGATCGAGGTGGCGCGGAGTTGCTCGGAGAGCATGTCCACCGTATCGGCGTGGTCCGGAAGCGGGTAAAGCCGGGGCCCCGCGTCCTCCCCGGTGTGAGGCGCTACCCTGCCGGTGATGACCTTCTCTCGGGCGATGGTCCTCTTCGCGCACCCCGACGACGCGGAGTTCTTCTGCGGCGGCACGGTGGCGCGGTGGAGCCGGGAAGGGTGCGACGTGCACTACGTCTGTGCCACGGACGGGTCCGCGGGCTCGAACGCCCCGGGGACCACGCGCGAGGCGATGCGCGAGGTCCGCGAGCGGGAGATGCGGGCCGCGGCCGACATCCTCGGCGTGGCCTCGGTCACGTTCCTCGGAGAGGTGGACGGCTTCCTCGCGGTGACCCCGGAGACGAGGAGAAAGGTGACGCGGGAGGTCCGGCGACTCCGCCCCGACGTGCTCGTGGCGCCCGATCCTTCACGCTTGTGGAGCGGGAGCAGCTACATCAACCACGCGGACCACAAGGCGGCGGGCGAGCTCGCGCTCTGCGCCGTGATGCCGGACGCGCCCACCCGCGTGATGTTCCAGGAGCTGGAGGACGAGGGACTGGAGCCGTTCGAGGTCCCGAACCTCTACCTGTCGGCGGAGGAGGCGGATACGTTCGTCGACATCACGGACACGCTCGCGGTCAAGCTCAAGGCGCTGGCCGCGCACGCATCGCAGCTGGGACCGGATGTCGAGGAACGGGTCACCGCCCGCGCCCGGGAAGTGGGGGAGCGAGCGGGCTGCGAGTTCGCAGAGGGCTTCCGTGGGTTCGGACTGACCGACGACGAGGACGACTGATGGACGACGAACGCGACGAGCCGTACGAGCTCACCGCGGAGGAGCGACGGGACATCCAGTCGGACCTCGACGATCTCTCGTCGATGCGGGCGGTCTTCGCCAGCCAGAGCGTGAAGGGCGTCGTGATCGCGTGTCAGGAGTGCGGCGCGAACCACTTCTACGAATGGGAGCTCCTCCGTGACAACCTCGAGCACATGCTGCGGTCGGGTGAACCCCGCATGCACGAGCCTGCGTTCGACATCGTGGAGGAGGAGTACATCCAGTGGGACTACGGCAAGGGCTACGTGGACGCGTTGAGCGACACGGGGCTCGAGCCCGACCGCCGGATCGAGCTCACGCGATGCCCGTGGTGTCAGGTCCCTTTCGCCGAAGACCACGCGTTCTGTCCCCGATGCGGGCGCTCGATGGGCGCCGTCCGCCTGTACCAGGAGCTGATCGGCAAGGGCATGGAGGAGCGGGACGTCCGGGCGATGCTCGTCCGGGCGGGGTTCGAGCCGTTCTGACGCGCCGAGCTATCGCTTCCGACGGACCTTGTCGAACGCCGGCGGCTCGAGCACGCACTCGTCGGGCGTCTTGTCGGGCCGGAGACCACGGAACGACGGCGCGCGCATCTTGCCCGACGACTTGGTGATCTCGAGGTACTCGACCTCGCAGACCAGCACCGGCTCGACGAACCTCGCCCCCTTGACCTTGCGCAGCGACGGATCGTCGATCGGGGGGTCCCCGCGCACGAGTGGCGTGAGCTGTTCCATCAGTCGGTCCAGCATCTGGTGGTTGAACCCGGTGCCCACCTGTCCGACCCATCGCATCGCGCCCTCGTCGATCGCGCCGACCAGGAGCGCCCCGAAGCTCCCCGCCCGTCCCCCCTGACCGAGCGTCCATCCGAGGATCACGCAGTCCTGGGTCGAGATGAGCTTGATCTTCTTCCAGTCCGGCGAGCGCCTGCCCGAGACGTACTTCGACCCCTTCCGTTTGGCCACCACGCCCTCGAGGCCGAGCGCACGCGCTCCGTCCACGAACGCGCTGCCGTTCCCTTCTTCGTAGCTCATGAGCTGCAACCGGTGGTCCTCCTCGACGATCAGGTCGAGGAGCTCACGTCGCTCCTCAAGGGCCAGGTCGGTGACGTCGTGTCCGTCCAGCCAGAGGAGATCGAAGACGACGAAGGAGACCGGGATCTGTTTCGCCACGCGCTTGATCTCCCGTTCGTTCTGGAGGTTCATCCGCTGCTGGAGGAGCTCGAAGGACGTCCGGCCTCCGTCCTCCACCGCCACGATCTCTCCGTCGAGCACGGCGTTCACCTGATCGACGAGCTCGTGGATCATGTGGATGTCGGGGTACTGGAACGTGACGTCACGACCCCTGCGGGTGCGGAACACCGTACCGCCCGTCTCCATCTCGGCGAGGGCGCGGATGCCGTCGAGTTTCGGCTCGAAGCGCCATCGAGGGTCGTCGAACGGCTCACCTCCTCCCTCGGCGAGCATCGGCTGGAACCGCGGCGGTGTCGCGATCCGTGGAGCGTCCTGGGCGGATGCAAGGAACGCGAGCCAATCCGTCCGCGTCTTGACGAAGTGGAACTCCAGCCCCGGGTAGCGACGGCCGTGGAGGCGGAAGCTCACCTTCGAATCGGTCCACTCGACCGGCTCGTACCATCCGTCGTCGAAGATCCGGACCTCGCCGGCGCCGTAGTGTCCCTCGGGGATCGTCCCTTCGAACGCTCCGTACTCGAGCGGGTGCACCTCGGTCTCGACGGCGAGTCGCTTGTCGCCCTTGGTGGTCGGCAGGCCGCGGGGGACCGCCCACGAGGGGAGGCCCCCGTCGCGTTCGAGCCGGACGTCGTAGTGGAGCCGGGTCGCGCGATGCTTGTGGATCACGAAGGAGTTGCCCGTCCCGGCCACCTCGCCGGGTGCGGGCTCGGTGGTGCCGGCCTCGCCGAAGTCCCGCCGCCGCACGTACTCGTACAGGTTCGGGTCCCTCGACTCGTCCACGATCTCCTCGGAGGTTTTCCGGACGACGGAAGGAGCCGCCGTTTTCGGGAGGGCCGACGAGAACCCGGGACCGTCGTCCTCGGCTCGCACGTCGAGCGCGTCGAACGCCGTCGACAGATCCATCGCCTCCGTGCGCACGCCCTCGAAGAGATCTCCGCGCTCGGCGAACCGGTCCCAGACGTTGTCGATCCGGAAGTCCTGGGGCTCGAAGCCGCCCTCGAACACCTCGTCCCACGTGAGCGGGGTCGAGACGGGCGCGCGGGGCTCGGGGCGCAACGAGTACGCGGCCGCGATGTTGGCGCCCTGTCGGTTCATGTTGTGGTCGATGAAGACCTTCCCGGTGCGGTCCGCGATCTTCCACGCCATCGTGACGTGGTCGGGGTCGACCTTCGTGATCATCCGACCGCAGGTGCCCACGAACGCCCGCACCTGCCCGTAGGTGTAGGTCCCTCGCTTCACGGGCAGGTAGATCTGGAGTCCGGTGGCTCCCGAGGTCTTCGGATAGGCGGTCAGCCCCAGCTGATCGAGGACGACCTTGATGTGACGGGCGACGGCGAGGACGTCTTCGTAGGAGTACGGCTCGAACGGGTCGAGGTCGAAGAACAGATAGTCGGGATGCGCGACGTCCTCGCAGCGGGAGTGCAGCGGATGCATCTCGATGCAGCCGAGGTTCGCGACGTAGAGCAGCGTCGCGGTGTCGTCGACCATCAGGTAGTCGATGCGGCCGCGCTTCGAGTCGTCCGAGTGGACCTGACAGCGATGCACCCAGTCCGGTGTGTGCGAGGGGGCCGTCTTCTCGTAGAAGTGCGGCCCCTCCGCGCCGTCGGGCATCCGCTTCATGGTCAGGGGCCGTCCTTCGAGGTGCGGTCCGATCAGGTCCGCGATGTTCCAGTAGTAGGCGAGAAGGTCGCCCTTCGTATACCCCTCGTCCGGCCAGAAGACCTTGTTCAGGTTCGAGAGGCGGAGGTCCCGTCCGTCGACTTCGACCCACCACGCGTCGCCGTCCTTGCGTGCATCCAGCGGCCTGGGCAGGTCCAGCGTGAAGGCAAGACCGGTCGACGTAGTCCGGCGGCGTGGCGGCATCGCCCTCGATGCTACGTCGGAGGGCGATATCCCCCATTCGGGGGGTCAACCGTGTCGGTGCCACGACCGATACCTCAATCCTCGGAGGATCGCGATGGGCAACACGGCCACGACGAACCGACAGAACGAGGAACGGCGCTGGCGGCCCCGGCCGCTGCTCAGCTTCGCGCTGCGAGCCGTCTCGGTGCTCGTTCCCGCCGCGGTTGGGGCCGCCAGCGCGTACGCGTTCGTGGGCGCCCTGCCGATGCCGCGGGGGCTCGCGGTGGTCCCGTGGGCCCTCGGACTCGTCGCGACGTCGACGGTCGCCACGGCGATCGCCGAGCTGATCGGCAAGCGCTTCCTGCCGCTCGCGGTGCTCTTCCGACTCTCCCTCGTGTTCCCGGACCGCGCGCCGTCGCGCTTCGCGATGGCACGCGGCGCGGGCAACATCCGCCAGCTCGAGCGCCGCATCCGTGATGCGCGCGAGCGCGGCGTGGATCCCGAGCCCGTCAGAGCGGCGAGCGAGATCCTCGCGCTCGTGGCCGCGCTCTCGGCACACGATCGGAAGACCAGAGGGCACAGCGAGCGCGTCCGAGCGTTCACCGACCTCCTCGCGGGAGAGCTCAAGCTTCCGGAGGCGGATCGGGACCGACTCCGATGGGCGGCGCTCCTCCACGACATCGGCAAGATCCACGTGCCGGCCCGGATCCTGAACAAGGCGGGCCGCCCGGACGCGAGGGAGTGGGAGCGCCTCCAGGCGCATCCCGCGATGGGCGCGCGCATCGCCGAGCCCCTCATGACATGGCTGGGACCGTGGGGTCGAGCGATCGAGCAGCACCATGAGCGATTCGGCGGTGGAGGCTATCCCCATGCCTTGTCCGGAGACGAGATCTCCCTGGCCGCGCGCATCGTGAGCGTCGCCGATTCCTTCGAGGTCATGACGGCCGCCCGGTCCTACAAGAGGCCGATGAGCGTTCCGGCCGCCCGACGGGAGCTGGCCGCCTGCGCCGGGGAACAGTTCGATCCCGCGATCGTTCGCGCGTTCCTGAACGTGTCGCTCGGGCGGCTCTGGTGGAGGGTCGGACCGATGTCGTGGAGCGCTCTCGTGCCGATCCTCGGACCGGTGCAACGCGCGGGGAGTCAGCTCGCCGCCGCCGCGACCGGTACCACCGCCGCGGTCGTCGTCGGCGTTGCCGGGCTCCTGCCCGGCGCGACGAACGCCGCTGCGAAGCCCGTCCCCCCGGTGCGGGCCGCGACGCAGGCACCCGAGGCTTCGGCTCCCGATCGGCTGGCAGGTGACGACGCCAGGCGCGGCGGGATCGGTGCGGGCGGACCGGCGGCGGGAGCCGGTGCGCACGGCGACGTCCCGGGCCCCGGCTCGGGATCGGCCCCGGGTGAAGAGCCGACCGGGACCGGAGGTGGCGGTGGCTCGGGCGGCCTTCCCGGCGGCGGGATCGGCACGGACGACACGGTGGGCGGGCTGAACGATGTCGTGAAGGACACCACCGAGACCGTCGACGACGCCGTGGACGGTGCCGCCGACGCGGTCACCGGCGCGGTGGATGGTGCGACCGACGTGGTCGACGACCTCCTCGGCGGAGGGGTCTCGGAACTCGTCGATGAGCCGGTTGAGGACCTGACCGGCCTGCTCGGCGGGCTGCTGGGCTCCTAGTTCCGCCATCCAAAGGCCATAGCGCCCCAACGCCTAAGGTGTTCCTCCAGCCGGACTAGGATGGGACGATCCCGGGTACGCCTGACGGGTACGCCTGAGGCGGGTGCCGCTCGAACGAGGCGACCCCACGACGACCGACCGACGAGGACTGGAGGACGACATGCCTCGAGCGATGTGGAAGGGAGCGATCTCCTTCGGCCTGGTGACGATCCCCGTGAGCGTCTACCCCGCCACCGAAGAGAAGACCCTCCGCTTCAATCAGCTCCATGACGACGACGGCGGACGGATCCGGATGAAACGCGTGTGCTCCGTCGACGGGGAGGAGGTCGGCTACGAGCACATCGTCAAGGGGTACGAATACGAGAAGGATCGCTACGTGATCCTGACGGACGACGACTTCGAGGCGATCCCCGTCGAGTCCTCCCGAGCGATCGACATCCAGCAGTTCGTCGATCTCGAGGAGATCGACCCGATGCTGTACAAGAAGTCCTATTACCTTGTGCCCGAGGAGACCGGCGCGAAGGCGTACGCGCTGCTGCGAGAGGCGCTCAACCGCTCGGGCAAGGTGGGCGTGGCGAAGGTCAGTTTCCGCGACAAGGAGCACCTCGCCGCCCTGCGCTTCCGCGACGACGCCTTCATCCTCGAGACGATGTACTGGCCCGACGAGATCCGCGAGGCGGACTTCGGCGGGGTCGACGTCTCGATGAAGGTCCGCCCCAACGAGCTGGACATGGCCCAGACGCTGATCGACAACCTGTCGGCCGACTGGGATCCGGGCGAGTTCAAGGACGAGTATCGAGAGGCCATGCTCCGCATCGTCGAGGCCAAGATCAACGGCGAGGAGATCGAGGTCGTCGAGGCCGAGCCCACCGCCAAGGTCGTCGACCTGATGGAGGCGTTGAAGGCCTCGGTCGCCGCGGCCAAGAAGGAGGCCAAGGCGGAGCCCGCCACCAAGAAGAAGGCCCCGGCCCGGAAGAAGACGGCGGCCAAGAAGCCGGCGGCGAAGAAGCCGGCCGCGAAGAAGCCGGCGGCCCGCAAGAAGGCCGTCGGGGAGTGATCCTCCCGCCGGCCGGATTCACGGCCCGGCCGGCGACCCGAGACGACATCGATCGCATGGCCGGCCTCGCGCAGGCGGTCGATCGCTCCGACGAGGGCGTGGTCGAACCCGTGCGCGGGCACATCGAGGACGACTGGGCGAATCCGCTCTTCCGTGACGAAGAGGACTCGATGCTCGCGTTCGCGCGCGATGGCTCGCTGGCCGCGTGCGCCACGTGCTGGGGGATCGAGCCGGCGTCCTCGCTCGAGGCGTGGATCAACGTGCATCCCGATCACCGCGGCAGGGGGCTCGGCACGTGGCTCGTGGGCTGGGCGGAGGCCCGCGCACGCCGCTCCCTCGTCGAGAAGGGGGCCTCCACGCTCCTTCGCCCGATCGTCTCGTCGTCCGGAGACGGCCGCGCGTTCCTGGAGCGTCTGGGGTACCGCCACGTCCGCACGTTCTGGCACATGGAGCGCCACCTCGACGGCGCCGAGAGCGCCGGCCGGCCGCCCGACGGCGTGACGATCCGGCCGTTCCGGGACGGCGACGGGCCGGCCCTTCATCGCGTCCTCGAGGCATCGTTCGAGGGTCACTTCGGCTCCGAGCCGATGGCCTACGAAGCGTGGGAGGAGGCCAACCTCAGGGCGCCGTCGACGGAGCTCTCACTCCAGTTCGTGGCCGAGCGGGGAGGGGAGCTGGTCGGCGCGCTCACGACGGCGATCGACGAGCAGGCGTGGGTGGCCGAGCTGGGCGTGCTCGAGGCTCATCGCGGGGCCGGGATCGGCCGGGCGCTCCTGCGGAGGGCCTTCGCCGAGCTGGCGGCGCGGGGCCACGCGATCGTCAAGCTCAACGTGGACGGCGAGAACACCTCGGGGGCCACCCGCCTCTACGAGGGCGTGGGGATGACACGGGGACGGTCGTGGCTCTTCTACGAGAAGCGGATCGACGCCGACTAGGATGCGGCGCATGAAGCTCGTCACCGCGATCGTGAAGCCCCACCGGCTGGACGAGGTGAAGGACGCGCTTCGCGAGATCGGCGTGAACGGGCTCACGACCACCGACGTCGAGGGGTTCGGGCGCCAACGCGGCCATACCGAGGTGTACCGGGGAGCGGAATATCAGGTCGACTTCGTCCCGAAGGTTCGCGTCGAGGTCGTCGTGGACGACGCCGATGCGCAGGGTGTCGTCGACGCGATCGTGAAGGCCGCCCGGACCGGCAAGATCGGGGACGGCAAGCTCTGGGTGACCGAGGTGGAGCAGCTCGTCCGGATCCGGACGGGCGAGATGGGGCCTGACGCCCTCTAGCACTCCGATGGGCGCAGCGCCCGACGCCGTCGGAACGCTCCGGGCCGAGGTCCTGGCGCTGGAGCGGGCGTACTCGCCCGGGCACCACGGGGTGTGGTCGGCGCGCCGGCGTGCCGAGCTCGTGGACACAGCGATCGTCGCGCTGTTCACGCGCGCCGGCGCGCCGACCGGGACGGCCATCGCCGCCGTCGGCGGGTACGGGCGAGGGTTGCTCCTTCCCCGGTCCGACATCGACCTGCTCGTCCTTCACGACGGTTCCGATCCGGACGCCGTGGCGCGGCTCGCCGACGCCCTGCTGTATCCGCTCTGGAACGACGGACTCGACGTGGGTCACGCGGTCCGCACGCCTCAGGAGTGCGAAGCGGCCGCCGGCCGGCTGGACGTGGGCGCCGCGATGTTGGACACCCGCTTCCTCGCGGGCGAGGGGAACCTCGTGGCGGACGTCGCCGCGCGGATCGAGGCGTGGGCTCGGCGGGATCCGCGCGCGTTCGCTGAGGCGCTCCGCGACGACGCCGCACGCCGCGCCGCGCGGTTCGGCTCGACCGCGCACCTGCTCGAGCCCGACCTCAAGGAGGGTGCGGGCGGATGGCGCGACCTCCACTCCGTCCGGCTGCTGGAGTCGGCGGTCGGTCGGCCACTGGAGGAGGCGGGGCTGCGCCGCGGCCGCGAGCGCGAAGCGCTCGCGGCCGCGGAGGAGTTCCTCGTCCGTGCGCGGAGCGCCCTGCATCTCGAGACCGGGAAACGGGGGGAGCGGTTGGTCCTCGATCACCAGCCCGCGATCGCGCGGGCGATGGGGTTCGAGGACGAGCCTCGGCTCATCGCGATCGACGGCCTGATGCGCGCCCTGTTCGAGCACGCGCGGGACGTCGAGTTCGTGTTCCGAGCGGTGGTCGAACGTCTCGTCGAGGCGGACGCGTCCCCGATCACCCCGGCGACGACCCCGGTCGGGGTGCTGGAGGCTCTGGCCGCCGAGGCGGAGGCGGATCGGGAGCCGCCGGCGGCCCTGTTGGATTCGATCGACGACCTCGGTATCCGCGACGCGGTGGTGTGGGACGCGGACGTGCGAGCTGCCTTCTGGCGCCTGCTCCGGGCGGGCGACAGGGGCGCGGCGTCGCTCGAGGCCCTCGACCGCCTGGGGATCCTCGCCGCGTTCCTCCCGGGATGGGCCGACGTGCGTTGTCGTCCGCAGCGCGATCCGTACCACCACCTCACGGTGGACGCTCATCTCACCGGATCGCTCCGCGCGATGGGCCGGCTCCTCGCGGGCGTGGGGGCGGGCGACGATCCCGTGCAGGCCGAGGCCGTCGGGCAAGTCTCCGATCGCGATCCGCTCCTCCTCGGGGCGCTCCTGCACGACATCGGCAAGAACGGGGAGGGTGGGCACGTGCCGGTCGGCGCGCGGGTCGTCGCATCGATCCTCGACCGGATGGGTGTCGAGCCCCCGGCCCGCGACCTCGTCCGCTTCCTGGTCGAAC
>DASSDW010000179.1:0-4940 GCA_035696925.1 Actinomycetota bacterium | reverse complement strand
AGGCCAGACCCCATCCTCTTCTCGGAAGCTTCACAATCCCACTGACCTTCCTTCCGGGAGAATATGAGTTCAGGACCGAGATCGATCCGTTGACCGTGTATCCGGATTGCGAAGACATCGACGTAGAGACTGAGTTGTTCGTTGAGACCGTAGCAAGCGCGTAGTTCCCTTTGGCCAGAACCCCACTCCTCTCTCAGGCCTCCGAAGGGGAGGGGGATATCGGTTCATTCGTGACGGTGAACGTGGTCGTGCTCGCGGGTACGGTCGCCGCGAATCCGGTGCATCGGCTGACCCGGTTTGGCGGACGAGGGTCGACGGTTCCCGCATGGCTCATAGCCCGTAGGCAGGTGGACTGAGCTCATTAGCCCTAAGCCGAAGGCCTGACGTGCCACGGCTGTGTTCGAGCGCTACGCCATCATGTGCCTGAGGGGAGGTCCACTATGTCGATGAAGCAGGAGCCGCAGAAGATTGCAGGCTACCCCGTAGAGCGCCTTGCTGTCGGTCGTCGGAGCCTTGGTCATGTGGTGATTGACGACGACATATCAGTCGTCTTCATGATGAATGACGACGGTAGCCCGGGACCGGATGCCAATTGTTTGATGTGCAGGATCAGCAAGATTCGCGAATGCGCCGACGAGGTCTGCCCAGACATCAAGGCGAGGGATCCCAACGCATCGTGCTCCGACGCGATTGGTGATTGTACAGAGCGCAAGTGTAGTTCTGAGTGCGGATCAGCGAGTTTCGCCGGAGGATTCCTGGTAATCGCCTAGAGCCTTGGCCTCACCCGAGCCTGCAACCCCATAAAGAGGAGAGGCCGCGTCTCAAGGGTCCTGTTGAGCGCGAGCAATCCTCCTGTCACCAGGGCGACAGCTCTCACCCTATAACTTGGGCGTTTCCGCTCGCTCGCAACCTGCGTTTCTGCAGGTGAGCACACCGTTTAGGCGGGTCTGGCTTGCAGCCAAGAGGTCAGGGGTTCGAATCCCCTTGGGTCCACTAGCATGGGAAACACCGCTCGCGCCGTTGCACACCGCTCCTTCACCCGACAACTTTCGCCGCCCCTCTGCGGGTCCAGGAGCGTGAGGGCTATTGGTGGGTGGAGGGCAGCCTGTGCGCCTGCTACTGGCAGGTTCCGTATCTTGCTGCGGAGAGCGTGGGGTGACGATGAACCCGCTGCCGCCTGCGCGCCGATGGGACGTGGAAAGCCGACCAGCGAGAGAGGTTCGAGGCGGATCTCAGGCGGCTCCGAAGACGAACACTGCGTACTTGAGCGGATCCCCGCTCGCCCGCGAGTCGGCTCCGTCGCTGACGAAGTAGCGGCCCGCGACCAATGCGACCGCTCGGCTATCTCGCATGCCGAACGGCGTCACGTCGAAGTTCCAGCCGCTGACGATGGTCCTGGTTCCCCAGTTGATTCGGATCAGCCGTTCGTTGTTGTTGGTGATGAAGAGGTCGGTGCCGCTCGCGGAGAAGTCCATCCCGGTGATCCCCGAAACGCCTGTCACGCTGAAAGTGGGTCCCTGCGTGGCGGTCGCGTAGTCGAAGGAACGGAACATCCGACCCTTGCCCACGTAGACCCTGTCGTCGCCGGGGTTCCAGGCTGCCCCGGTGAAGTCGGCGGTGGAGGCTAGTGGCTGCCAGTCGGTCACCTGCAGGGTGCCGTTCTTCCGCGTGAGCCGGAAGGCCGTCGGGAGGATCGAGGAAGAGCAGCACCGGCCGGAGAAGAGGTACAGCGTGTCGCTCGTCACGTCGTAGGCGAGGGACTCGAAGTCCTCGGTGCGGTTGGCTCCGGCCTGCGCACCGCCGCCGAACCGGGGGGCCGCATTGAAGTCGGCCTGCGGGATTCTCCGCTTCAAGGCTCCCGTTGTGGGGTTCACCTCGAAGATGGCATCGCCGTTGTCGTCCGCGAGCCACAGCGAGTTGTCCACAGGCACGAACGCGCTTCCCTCGTGGTCCTTCATCGAGACCGACGTACCGTCGAAGGGCGTGGTCCGGATCGTGCGTTCGAGCGAGATCGTCGCGCCGAACGCGGAGGATGCCGGAAGGAGCAGCGCCACGACGAGGCCGACCAACGTGCCGTTTCGGATCATGCGACGGTGATCACGCATGGACAGTCCCCTCACGCCTCTTGGAGGCTCGCTAGCGTCTCTCAAGCCTAGGGGGACGCATCACGGTCTGTCATTTGGTGCCTCGAGCCTGGAGACACTCGACCGGATCTGCGAGATTTGCGGCTGACCCCGACGTTCGCTCCCCCAAGACCGGAGCACGTCATCGCGGGTTCTAAGCCGCAGGGAACGCCCTCGGCTGGGGAGTGGCCATTCTTCCCGGACAGCTCCGGGGTCCCTCCGGCCGAGGGCGTTCGAAGTCCACGATAACTCAATGCGACATCGGCCGAAGATGGGTGACGGGTAGCTGGCTCGAAGGCGGGAGGCACGGGGGTTCGAGACAGCTTTGGACGGGTGATGCGTTGTCACCACACTCAACCGAGCTGCGGTGCATGCCGACAGCTAAATGGAAGACGCATCCCGCACCGATGACGAAGGGCCGGAGGAACAGTGAAGTCATCGCTAGCCACTCAACGCCGTCGTGTGCTGGGATGCCGACTCTCGAAGAGAGCCTCGGTCCTCCTCCTGGTCGCCTTGACTGCATCGATCCCCGCAGTCCTGCCGACTGCGGCCAGCGCCGAGGAGCGCCCGAACGTCTTGGTGATCGTGACCGACGATCAAAGGTCGACCGGCACCTTCCAGTTGATGCCAGAGGTCAGGAGGCTCGGTGCCGAAGGGGCGATCTTCGACAGGGCCTATGCGACAACTCCGTTCTGTTGCCCGTCTCGCGCCTCCATCTTCACCGGCCTCTACACCCACAACCACCTCGTCAAGAGGGGCAGCCTGACGCATGACGAGTACAACGCGGTGAACGACACGAGCGTGATCCCGGACTTCAGAGCGGCCGGGTACCAGACGGGCTTCTACGGCAAGTATCTGAATGGGTGGCCGCAGATCGCGCCAGCGGGCTTCGATGACTGGGCCATCATGCCCTCCGTCGGCGCCTACTACAGCGGCGAGCCGTGGAACGTGAACGGGGTGCAGGAACCGCAGGATGGGACGTACTCGACCCATTTCCTCCGTGATCGCGCCCTCAGCTTCCTGGCATCGACGGAGACCGACGACGCCTCACCCTGGCTGATCTTCGTGAACCCGATAACACCGCACGCTCCGGCGACGCCCGAGCCCGCCTACGCGGACCTCCCGGTGACAGCGTTCACCCCGCCGAGCGAGAGGAATCGGAGCGACAAGCCTGCATGGCTAAGAGCCGTCACACCTCCGGATGTTGACCACGTCATCAGGTCTCGGGACAAGGTCCTCCGCTCGCTCAAATCCATCGACGACATGCTCGGTGCGGTGCGCCAGCGGCTCGAAGAGACCGGCGAGGAGAACACGATCATCGTATTCACCTCCGACAACGGGATGCAGTGGGGCGACCACGGCCTCGTCGGCAAGACCACGCCCTACATCCCCTCGGTCAGAGTCCCCCTCTACGTGAGCTGGCCCGGCCAGATCGCGCCCGGCCGTCGCTCCAACATCGTGGCGCTCCTGGACCTTCCCACGACCTTGCTCGACCTCGCTAGCGTTCCCACCTCCAAGGTGCTCGACGGTCGCAGCCTCTTCGGGAACCCACGCTCGCAGCTTCTGCTCGAGTTCTACAGTTGGCCTGGCTTCCGCGTGCCGACGTGGAAGGCGTTCATCACGCCGACGCTCGAGTACATCGAGTACTACCGCCTCGACGGGACGTACCTTACCCACGAGGCCTACGACATGGTGGACGATCGCAGGCAGCTGAGGAACCTCTACCGCGACGGCGTCCCCGGGAACGAGCCACCTTCCGGGTCACACCGGCGCCTGCTTCGCCTCGCAACCTGTGACGGGGCGAGCTGTCCGTAGGTAGGAGCAATCGAACATCGTGGCCGCGTCGGGCTTGACACGCCGTCGGCCAGGCGGGAGGTTCCGCGTCCGAGAAGCCGCTGGTGCCTTCGGGTTTCGGCGACCTCTCACTTTCTGCCCGATGGCCTACGGTCCTCCGATGGCGATGCTGCCCACCATGCTCGAGGAGGACCGGAAGCGGGCAGGCGGGTCAGTCGGGCAGGCGGCGTGGCGGCTCGGGACCACCGTCCGCGAGTACCGGGAGATCGAGGCCGGCGAGCGTTCGCCGTCGTGGGAGACGTGGGACCGGATCTGCGAGCTTGCGGCTGGCCGCAGACGTTCGTGACGGTTCTGTAGCGGCCATTGTTCTGGGGCGCGTGCGCGTGCTTCCATCGGACTGGTGGAGCTTGCAGGCTCATCTCAGGACATCCTGGTCGATTGGGTGGTCGTCTCCTTCCTCGTGGGAGCAGTCCTCCTCCTTCTCGGCGGGGCGCCCGCGGCGGGGGCGGCGCTGGTCGGTTCCTCGTTCGGTTCTTTCCTCGCGTACCCGCTGAGGAGGCTCTACGGAGGGGACCACCTCGAAACACTCGTGCACGGCGCGGTCATCCTGGGGAGCATCGGCCTGGTCGGGTTCGGCCTCGCCGGGCTCGCCTTGGGAACCCACGCCCCGCTGGGTCGATTCCCTATGGTGCTGCTGCCGGCCATCGGCACCTTTGTCGTCGGGACACTGCTGGTCCTCGACATCCACGCGCATGCGCCTCCGCCCTGTGTGCCTCGGTCGTGCTTCCGTGGGTTCGAGGACCCCTGGGTCCAGGGGATGCTTGCGTTCAACGTTGCCTTCCTCGCGGCGTTGTTCCTGGGGCGGGCATGGCGGGCGTCGCGGTCATCGGGCAAGCACGAAGAGGACGACCCCTTCGCGGACTGGTTGATCGGTCGTTCTAGCCATGGCGGGACGCCCTTCTGAGCTGACGCTAGGACCTCTTCGCGAGACCCAAGAGGCAGACAGCGGGCAGCGGCGAGACA
>DASSDW010000178.1:0-6478 GCA_035696925.1 Actinomycetota bacterium | reverse complement strand
GATGCCGTGCCGTTCCTCCTGGAGACCGGCGGGATCGCGGGCGAGGTGGAGCTCGACCCGCACGACTTCCTCCGGGACCTCCGGTCGTTCATGTCCCGGCGCAGAGGCGACGTGATGATGCTCGGCGAGGTGAACCTGCCCAACAAGGATCTGCAGCTGTTCTTCGGCGGCCCCGACGGCGACGAGGTCCAGCTGCTCTTCAACTTCATCCTGATGCAGTCGATCTACCTCTCGCTGGCGCGCCAGGACGCTCGTCCGCTGGCGAAGGCGCTCCGCGAGACGGTGCGGAAGACAGACGACCAGCAGTACGCGAACTTCCTCCGCAACCACGACGAGCTCACGCTCGACAAGCTGACCGACGCGCAGCGCCAGGAGGTCTTCGACGCGTTCGGCCCGGAGGAGGACATGCAGCTCTTCGGACGTGGGCTCCGGCGGCGCCTCCCCTCCATGCTCGACGGCGACGAACAACGCATCCGGATGGCCTACAGCCTGCTGTTCTCGCTCCCCGGCACGCCGGTGCTGTTCTACGGCGAGGAGATCGGGATGGCGGAGAACCTCGAGATCGAGGGGCGGTTGAGCGTCCGCTCACCGATGCAGTGGACCGACGAGAAGAACGGTGGGTTCTCCTCGGCCCCGCCGTCGCGTCTGCGCCGGCCGGTCGTCGAGGGCAGGTTCGGGCCGATGGCGGTGAACGCCGCGGCGCAACGACGCGACCCCGATTCCCTGCTGACCTGGATGGAGCGGGTCATCCGGCGCCGGCGCGAGACGACCGAGCTCGCGTGGGGCTCCTGGCAGGTCCTGGAGACCGACGTCGATGCGGTCCTCGCGCACCGGTGCGACTGGGAGGGTCGGAGCGTCGTCGCGATCCACAACCTGGGCGCCGACCCGTGCGTCGTGCGCGTGGAGCTCGGCGACGTGCCCGCGGGCGCGACGCTCGACGATCTGCTCGACGAGCGGCCAGCTCTCGACGAGATCGACGGCACCTCCCTGGAGCTGAAGCTGGGCGGCTACGGCTACCGCTGGTACCGGATCGGGACGCCGGACCAGATGACCCCGCCCTAGGGCGGAGCGACGGCCGCGCCGAGGTAGAGCCACACCTCGCCGCTCGCGACGTCCACGTCGACACCGAGGACCTCGAACCCGACCGGGATCCGTTCGACCTCGAGCGTGGAGACATCCACCCGGTACAGGGAGCCACCGACGTCGCCGACCCAGACGGCATCCTCGCCGACCGCGATGCCGGATGGATCGTCGCCGACACGGACGGATCGACTGACCGCCCGAGACGCGACGTCCACACGGGTGACGACGCCGAGTTGTCGGTCGAGGACCCACAGGTGGTCGCCCCGCCCGACCAGCCCATCGATACTCCCTCCGATCCGGAGCGGCTGGCCGGTCGGCAACATCGTCGCCCGATCGATCTCCCGGACCTCGCCCTCGATCACGTCGGACGCCCACAGCCTCCGCCGCGTCGTCCCGAGCAGATCGATCCTGAGCCCGGTCTCGGACTGTGTACGGGCGCCCGTTCGCGGATCCATGTGGACGAGCGTCCCGTCGCTCTCGGCGACCCAGATCGCGTCGTCCAGGGCGAAGCTCCACGTCACGATCCCCGGCGGCGCCGGGAGGACCAGGAACGGCGCAGCCTCGGCCGTCCCCGGATGCACCTTGTAGAGCGTGCCGGCCGAGAGCAACCAGACGGCATCGGCACCGGTCTCGACCGTCTGGGAGTTCGCGAACCCGATGTCGAACACCGTCGAGCGGACCTCGTCGTGGTCCGGATCGACGTTGAGAAGGCGCGGGGCACGGAGTACCCAAACGCTCCCTTCGCCGGCGGCGATCGGCTGATCGACGTACGAGAGGAACGCGTCGACCCGCCCCTCCACGCCGAGCGCGATCCTCCTGCCGATCCGGCCCGTCTCGTCCGCGAAGGGAGCAACGGAGTCGCCCGTCAGCCGGGCGCTGGCTCGCGGCCCCGCCGGCTCACGCCCGGTGGCGAAGAGCACGATCGCCGTGATCAACACGACGAGGCCCGCCGCGATGCCGATCAGGATCGCGGATCGGCGCCCGACGCCGGACGGGAAGATCTCGCGGCGCCGCTCCGACGCCTCCTCGACCTCGAGGGGCGGCGCGGCCGCAGCCCCGTCCACCTCCGTCACCTTGTAGAGACGGAACTCGCCGTCCAGGCCCTTCAGCTGATGCACACCATGCTCCGTGAACGCGATCCCGGCCCCGGACACGATCTCGCGCACGGACGCGGGCACGAGCACCTCCCCCGGCCCTGCGACCGACATCACGCGCGCCGCCGTGTTCACCACGAGCCCGCTCGGCTTGCGTTCCGTCGTCTCGAGCTCGCCGAAGCTCACTCCGGCGCGGATCTCGATCCCGAGCTGGCGAACAGCCTCGGTGGCCGCGACCGCGCAGCGGATCGCATCGGCCGGTCGCCCGAACGTCGCGAAGAACCCGTCGCCCGCCGTGTCGACCTCGTGGCCCCCGAACCGGCCGAGCGTGCGCCGGACGATCCGGTGGTGCCGAGCGACGAGCTCGCTCCACCGCGTGTTCCCCATCTCGGCCGCGATCGCCGTGGAGCCCACGATGTCGGTGAACAGCACCGCGGCCAGGCCTCGCCCCGTCGTGCGCCGCTGCATCGCCGGAGTGTATGTCGCACCTCTGCTGGACGGACTGCCGGCCTGGGAACCGACTGGAGAGCTACCTAGGTGGGGCGACCGACCCGCTCACTCCTTCGATGCGCTTCCGGACCCGCGCCGCAGCCACGAGGTTGCCCTTCCGCGTGTAGAGCGCAAGCGCCTCCCCGTACGCGGCGCGCGCGTCGTCGCCGCGGCCCGCCGCGCCGAGCACGAGACCCCGCACCTCGTGGCAGTCAGCTCGCCGATCCAGGTAGTCCGTCACGTCCGCGATCTCGATCGCCTGGTCGGCGAGCCGAAGCGCCTCGTCGAACCTCCCGCGATCGAGGAGCACTCGCGCCTCCGCCGTCCGCCATTCGCTCTGCGAGGCGAAGTCGTCCTCGGCCGCCAACTCGCGGCTCCTTCGCGCGAACGTGTCCGCTTCCTCGAACCGTCCCTCATCGCACAGCACCGCGGCGAGGACCCCGCACACCGTGGAGTTGAAGCCCGTCTCCCCCATCGCGGAATACGCCTCGTACATCTGCCGGAGCACCCGCTCCGCGTCCTCCAACCGGCCCTCGAGTCGTAGCGTCTCCGCGACGACCTGGTTAGTCGCAACGCCGATCATCGGCGCGCCGAGCTCGTCGTAGAGCGCGTCCGCCTCGTCGAACATCGCCCGCGCCTCGTCGAATCGGCCCCTCATCCCCGTGACCGCGCCTCGTACCTTCAGATCGTGCGCTCGCCCGGCCAGGCTGTCACCACGCAGCTCCGCTGCGCGGTCCAGGACGGCGAAGGCGTCGGCGACCGGGACCCACCCGAAATGCGCGCAGACCACGAGCTGGGCCGCGACCTCCGCGCGTTCACGCCGACCCATGCTCGGCGCGCGGTCCGACAGCTGGTCGAGCGTCCGCATCGCCTCGGCGGTCTGCCCAAGGAAGAACGACTGCAGTCCGATGGCGAGGATGGCGAGGTCGCCGACGATCTGATCGCCGAGACGGTCCGCCTCGGCCAGCACGCGCTCGGCGTCTTCACGAGCGGCCGCCATCGTCCGTGTCGGATCGATCGACAACCCGTTGCGGATCCGGACGATCTCTGCGCGGAGGGCGGAGTGCCGATCGCCGACAGCCTCGGCGGCCTCGATCGCCTGCACGGCCGTTCGGTAGGCGTCCGTGTATTCCCCCAGCTCTTGGAGCAGCTCGGCGAGGGCGACCATGCCACGGGCTCGCGCATCGCCTTCCGCCAGCTCGATGCATCGCTCCAAGAGCGACCGTGCCGACGAGAGATCGCCGCGATCGTCCGCTCGGGCGGCGGACGAAGCGAGGTGCTCGACAGCTCGCGCCGCCACGGCTCGGGCGCGCTCGTCAACGGCGCCGAGTTCGGCGCGGTACCGGTACGCCTGCTCCAGGTGGTGGGCGAGGATCTCCTCGTACTCCGCCATCCGATCGCGGGCCGCCTCCTCCAGCCAGCCGGCGAACCGCTCGTGCAGCTCCGCTCGATGCTCCTTCGGCATCGCCTGGTACGCCGCGTCGCGGATCAGCAGGTGGCGGAACCGGAACGCGTCCTCGCCCGCGAACTCCGGGCGGTCCGGCCGGATCAGCTCCTTGCGCGCGAGCGCGAGCAGTCTCGAGCGGACGTTCGGCCGGGCGGTCTGCGGACTGAGCGAGGTGACGGCCCCCGAGTGGAACACCTTCCCCTCGACCGACCCGCGCTCGATCACGGCACGCTCCTCGGCGTCGAGTCGATCCAGCCGGGCCGCGAGCAGCAGGTGGATCGTCGGCGGCACGGTCACGTCCGCCAGGTCCTCGACCGCCCGCCACGCGCCGTCCTTCAGCCGGAGCAGGCCGTCGTCGATCAGCATCGCGAGCATCTCCTCGACGAACAACGGGTTGCCCTCCGCCGCCTCGAGGATCCGGTGGCGCGCCGTCTGCGGGATGTCGGCGCGGCCGAGCAGGTTGTCGACGAGCTGCGATGCCTCGTCGGTCGGGAGCGGCTCGAGCAGGATCGACGTCGCGTTCATCTTGCCGCCGCCCCAGCCCGGACGGACCTCGAGCAACTCGGGCCGCGCGATGCACAGGAGCAAGACGGCGGCCTCGCGGGTCCAGTCGGCCAGGTGCTCGATCAGATCGAGGAACGTCGGCTCGCCCCAGTGGATGTCATCGAAGACGAGGACGACCGGGTGCTCTCGGGCGAGGTGCTCGAGGAGCTTCCGCACCGCCCAGAAAGCGTCCTCGGTGGCGCCGGGCTCACCCCAGCCGAACAGGCCGGCGACGAGTCCCGCCGCCCGGTCCGCCTCCGGCGCTCCGGTGAGAACGGCCGCGAGCTTCCCCCGCGCCACCGCCGGCGGATCGGTGTCGAGGATCCCCGCCGCCCGATGGATCACCTCGGCGAGTGGGAAGAGCGTGATCCCGTCGCCATACGAGAGGCATCGGCCACGGAGGACCGTAGCGCCGGCGGCCGCGCCGCTCAGGAACTCGTGGACGAGGCGGGACTTGCCGACGCCCGCCGGACCCATCAGCGTGAACAGGTCCGACGTGCGCGCCGAGACGGAGCGCTCCAAGGCATGCTCGAGGAGCGAGAGCTCCTTCGCGCGGCCGACCATCGGCGAGTCGAGGTGGCGCTCGTGCCCGGCCGCACCGGCCGAGACCGCGAGGAGCCGGAACGCCGGCACCCGCTCCTCCTTCCCCTTCAGCGCGAGCGCGTCGACCGGCTCGACCTCGACGGCGTCCTTCACCAAACGGTAGGTCGGATCGCCGAGGAGGATCTCGCCTGGCGGCGCCGCCTGCTCCAGGCGCGCGGCGACGTTCACCGGATCGCCGGTGACCAGGCGCTGCCCCGCGGCGGGGTCGCCGGCCACGACCTCGCCCGTGTTCACGCCGATCCGCGCCGCGAGGCCCTCGCCGTGCTCGCGCTCCAGGTCCCGGTTCAGGGTCTCGAGCGCCTCGCGCATCCCGATCGCCGCGCGGACGGCGCGCACGGCGTCGTCCTCATGGAGCCGCGGGATCCCGAAGACCGCCATGACCGCGTCCCCGATGAATTTCTCGACAGTGCCCCCGTGTCGTTCGATCACCGCGGCCATCTCGTCGAAGTACCGGCCCATCACGCGGCGGAGCGCCTCCGGGTCCAGTCGCTCACCGAGCGCCGTGGATCCCGTGACGTCAGCGAACACGATCGAGACGACTTTGCGGACATCGGAGGCGGGTGCGTCGGCATCGCCCAGCGGCGTGGCGCAGCTCTGACAGAACCGCGCCCGATCAGCGTTCTCCTCACCGCAGCTGGCGCATCGCTTCACGGGCCGAGCATAGAAGCCAACCGGGAGCCGGGTGCGCACCGCGGATCTTCGCCCGTGCACCCGCAACGTTCGCTCTGCGGACGCCCGCGCGTCATCCGGAGCGGTTACACCTTGGATCGGAGGGTTGGCAGAGGCCTCCCGAGAGGCGTCGGAGATCCGGCGTCCGAGAAGGAGGTCCCCCGGTCCTACCGAATCAGGTCCGCTCTCAGGAGCAGACGCGCAGCGGGACGACGCGAGGCCCGGGCGGCCCGCACGAGGTTCGCCCGGGCCTCAGAGAGAACGGCCGTTCGACTCACTTCGAACGTTCCGGCTCGGCGACCCACGTGTCCGGCCTCGAGGCCGCGGCGACGAGCACGATCACATCGCTCGGGCGGAGGACCGGCGGTTGCTGCAACATCCAATGCTTCACGCTCGCCGGGCCGCCGATGTAGACATCGTCGGGGAGCCGTTTGACGATCCACTCGTCGGCGAGGATCGCGAGGAGCCCCCGGACCTGCACCGGCCGGTCGAGCGCAGCGGTCAGGAGGCTCGCGGCTCGGAGCGCTTCAGCCGACGCCTTCGCGAGGAA
>DASSDW010000177.1:0-26342 GCA_035696925.1 Actinomycetota bacterium | reverse complement strand
GGACAAGCGCGTCGCCGAGGGGCGCGCCCGTTCGGCGGCGGTCCGCGCCTACAAGACCGCACATCCCGAGGAGGAGGCGGCGCCGGCCGCCGCGCCCGCCGCCGGAGGGAACGGGGAGGCCCAGGTGCCGGCGGCCGCGGCAGCAGCGCCCGCGGCCGCGCCGGCGCAGGTGGCGATGGTGGCGGCCGCCCCCGCGAGCGCGCCCACCCGGACCGCGCCGCTCCCCACGGGGAACATCCCCACGCCGAAGAAGGGCGCCCCGGACAAGCACCGGCTGCTCGCGCTGGTGCCGCCCGAGGGGATCCAGCGGGTCGAGCGGGAGCAGGGCGACCGCGTGAACGTGTGGCCGCACCTGCTGATCGAGGAGTTCGTGGCGATGTTCGTCCTGTCGGTGGGTCTTGTGGTGTTCTCCACGTTCCTCAACGCGCCGCTGCGCGAGCTCGCCAACGCCAACCTCACCCCGAACCCGTCGAAGGCTCCGTGGTACTTCCTGGGACTGCAGGAGCTGCTGCGCTACTTCCACCCGATGGTCGCGGGGATCTCGATCCCCACGTTCATCCTCGTGGGTCTCGCCGCGGTCCCGTTCGTCGACCGGAACCCCAGCACCCGCCCGGGCGACAGGAAGATCGCCCTCACGCTGTTCACGATGATGTTCATGTTCGGCGCCGTGCTCACGATCATTGGCTCGTTCTTCCGAGGACCCGGTTACAACTGGGTGTGGCCGTGGGCGCAGGGGGTGTTCTTCGACCTGTGAGGATGCTCGCCGCCTCCGCCGGACTCATCGCCGCGATCGCCGCGCTGCTGGGCATCCTGATCTTCGCGATCGCGTTCTTCGTCGTCTCGCTGCGCTCCTATCAACGGCAGCAGGAGGCCCTCGCCGCGTCGCAGGCGCGCGCGGCGGGATTGCCTCCGCCCGCGTCGCGCGCCCCCGCGGTCTCCCGCCGGGACTTCTTCCGCAGGTCGTTGATCTCGTCGCTCCTCGTGTTCGGCGCGCAGTTCGGCGGGGCATCGATCGCGTTCCTGTGGCCGAGCCTGAAGGGCGGGTTCGGCGCATTGATCGATGCCGGCGACCTCGGGGAGATCAAGTCGGCCGTGAGCTCCGGCGAGCCGTTCTACGTCGGCACCGGTCGCTTCTACATCGTGCCGTACAACGGCACGCCGAAGGGCGGGGTGGACTACGCGTCCGAGGGCGTCTCGGGCGAGGGCATCATGCCGCTCTACCAGCGATGCGTGCATCTCGGGTGCCGCGTCCCGTTCTGCGGCCAGTCGAAGTGGTTCGAGTGTCCGTGCCACGGCTCGAAGTACAACCAGGCGGGCGAGTACCAGCTCGGCCCGGCGCCCCGCGGCATGGACCGCTTCCACATGGAGGTCGTGGGCGGCCGGGTCATGGTCGACACGTCCGAGGTCGTCCTCGGGCCGGCCCGCGGGACCGACACGATCGACCAGCCGCCGCAAGGCGCCTTCTGCGTGGCACCGGGATAGGGGCGAACGAGAGCGATGCTCGCACTGTCGACGACCGCCGGGATCGCCCTCGCGATCGCGGGCGGTCTGATCGCGGCCGCCGCGGTAGCGGGTCTCGCGCTCCGCCAGCGGACGCGCGAGACGGGTCCCGACATCCCCGAGGCGCTCCGTCCCGGGCCCTCCGACGCCGCGCTCGAGACGCCGCTCCTGCAGAAGCTCCAGGGCTGGAGCGTCGTGATGCTCGCGTTCTTCGTCGTGTGGATCCCTGCGACGTGGATCTTCGAGCCGTCCACCAACCTGAACCAGGAGCACGAGCTGAAGGAGATGGCCATCGACCGCGGCTCGCGATCGGTCCTGCCGTTCTCCGAGGAGAACCAGCTCGGGGTCGGGTGCGTCCGCTGCCACGGACCCGAGCTCACCGGCGGCATCATCGCGACCGGGAACTCGTTCGCGTTCCCGCCGAACCTGACGAACGTCTGCGGGGGCCCGAACGCCGGCCACGCCGCGATCTACTCGACGGCCGACATCTACCAGGTGATCTCGGAGGGTCGAGGGCAGATGCCCTCGTGGAGCATCCGGTTCGAGGGCGCGCTCGACGACCAGCAGATCAACGACATCGTCCTCTACCTCGTGGAGCTCTCGTCGGAGAACGTGGCGCCCGAGGACAACGTCTGCCTGAACGAGGACGCATCCGCGGCGGCGCTCGCGACCCCCGGTCCCAACCCCAGGGATCCGTGATGGAGAGCTGCCTCGGGTTCAACATCGACTGCGGCGTCCTCGTCAAAGGCGCGGGGGTGACGCTGATGGCGTTCATCCTCTTCGTCGGGAGCGTGTACCTGCTGCTGACCGCGGTCCTCGGCCGCTGGATGGGGTACCTGGTCCTGATGGTCGCGTTCTCGGGATGGATGATCGTGCTCTCCGCGCTCTGGGCGTTCGGCTTTTACTCCCAGGGCGAGGACACACCGGTGAACCTCGGGCCGCGGGGGGCAGAGCCCGCCTGGATCCCGCTCCTGGCCTCGACGGCCGACACCAGCGACCGCTACGAGGAGTTCCGCTCCTACCCCGAGGGACCGTGGGAGCAACCGGCGCCGGGCGAGCAGTCGGCCGAGGTCCAGTCCGTGACCGGGATCGTCAGCGACTTCCTCGCGGAACACGCGAACGAGGAGCTCGAGATCCCCGAGGTGGACCCGACCGCCGTGACCGGTGTCGACTTCGCGGTGGATTCGATCCATTTCGCGGACGCCGGCGACACGCAGCTCGCCGTGGCCCGAGCGCACTTCCTGGAAGGTGGACCGCTCTGGACCGTGTCGCTGTACCACGACGAGGGAAGCGTTCCGCGGTACTCCTACATGTTCCTGGCGGCGTCCGTGATCCTGTTCGCGATCCACCTGCCGCTGCTGGACATCGCCGAGCGCAAGCGCAAGGACTTCCTCACCGGTGGAGCGGCGCCCCCCTGGTACGGACCGGCGTGATGGGATCCGGCGAACGACGGGAGGAGGTGGGAGCGTGATCGGTGCCGAGGTACCCCTGCTGGATCAGGGGAGCATCCAGTTCATCCTCCTCGGAGTGATGATCCTCGCCGTCTTCGTCGTCCTCTGGATCACGATCGCGAAGTAGCCGGGTCGTATCTCCGGCGTCTCCGAGCGAGGAGCATCCGCACGGCCACGAACACGACGGTGGCGAGCGCCGCAGGGATGACGTAGAGGAGGGCCTCCGGACCGTCGTTCGCGACCCCGGCAACGTCCATCCCCAGAACGTGTCGCACCCGAGGGTCGGGTCCTCGGAGCTCCCGGCACACACCACGGGCATGAACAGGGCGAACGCCACGACCGCCAGCATCAGGGGGATCACGGTTCTCCGCATCTTGGCTCCGCCTCTTCGCTACCGCCTGGGCGCGAACGCCACCGCCCCGCCTCGCCGCCGGACGTCGGCCAGCACCGCCTTCCGCTGCTCGTAGTAGGCGAGGATCTGGAGCTCCACCGCCAGGTCCACGGATCGGACCGAGACGCCGGGCGGTGCGACGAGCGGGGCCGGCGCGAAGTTGAGGATCGAGCGGATCCCCGCGGCGACCATCCGGTCCGCGACGTCTTGAACAGCGGTCGCCGGCGTGGCGATCACGCCGATCGCGATCGCCAGCTCATTCACGAGCTCGGGGAGCGTGTCGATGTGCACGACCTCGAGCTCCCCCACGCGCTCGCCGACCTTCGTCGGATCGACGTCGACGAGCGCCGCCACGCGGAACCCACGGTCGCCGAACCCTTTGTAGTTGGCGAGGGCGTGCCCCAGGTTCCCGATCCCCGCGATGGCGATGCCCCAGTCTTGGGTGAGCCCCAGCTCCCGGCGGATCTGGTGGATCAGGTAGGCGATGTCGTAGCCCACACCCCGGGTGCCGTAGGAACCGAGGTGCGAGAGGTCCTTGCGTACCTTCGCGGAGGTGACACCCGCGGCCAACGCCAGCTCCTCGGAGGAGGCGACTGCCGTGCCGTCCGCGGCCATCCCGGCGAGCGCCTGCAGGTACCGCGGCAGCCGACCGACCGTCGCCTCCGGGATCGACCGATCCCTCACACGCGGCCCGGCCAGTGGCTCATGCACGGAGCCTAGCCGAAAACACTTCTCCGTTCACAAGTTCACGAGCGGCTCGGTCGCTCCTTCTCGGCGAGCTGTTCCTCGAGCTGGATCGGGTCGATCGAGACCTCGAACGCCTCCTCGCCGTCGATCTCGAGGACGGGGATCCGGATCCCGTACTCGAGCTCGAGCTCCTCGTCGGCCTCGATGTCCACCTCGTCGAACGCGAACCCCAACCGTGATCGCAGGGACAGAACCGTCTCACGCGCGACGTCGCAGAGATGACATCCGGGGCGCGTGTAGAGGACCACCCGATGTTCTTCATTGGGCGCCGGGCCTCGATCCGATCCGCGCGGGCCCGGCATCAGCCGATGGTAGCGTGCCGCGCCGAGGGCGATGAGAGACGGTGACCGGGAGGATCTCGAGCTGCACCGGCGCCTCTCCACCGGCGATCGAGGAGCCTTCGACGAGCTCTACCGCCGCTACTCCCCCACGGCGTACGGGATCGCCTATCGGCTCACCGGACAGCGGCTGCTCGCGCAGGACGTGGTCCACGACGCCTTCCTCGCCCTCTGGCGGGCGCCGGAGGCGTTCGACGCCGCCAGAGGCGCCTTCCGGACCTTCTTCCTATCGCTCGTCCATCATCGAGCGGTCGATACGATCCGGCGCGAGGAGCGGATCCGGGCGCGCCAGGATCGGGCGGCGAACCTCGAGCCCGTCGTGGACGAAGACCTCTCGGAGCGCGTTGTGGACGACGACGACCTCTTCGAGCGCCGTCGCGAGGTCCGGGAAGCGCTCCGGGACCTCTCCGCAGAGCAACGACAGGTGCTCGAGATGGCCTATTTCCGAGGGATGACGCAGGTGCGGATCGCCGAGGAGCTCGGGATCCCTCTCGGCACGGTGAAGACGAGGACGTTCGCGGCGCTCCGCAAGCTCCGTGGGGTGCTCCAGACCGACGATCGAGGAGACGTGTGACGCCGACAGGAACGCCGCCGGAAAACCCAGGGCCGGGAGGACCACCACAAGCGGACCCGCACGAGGCGGACCGCGTCGACGAGCTGCTCGCCGGCTACGCGCTCCGAAGCCTTTCGGGCGACGACGCTGCGGAGGCGGACCGCCTGCTCTCCGAGCACGTGCCGGGGTGCGCACGGTGCCGGGAGACCCTCTTGGCGTTCAGCGACACGGTCGCGGACCTCGCCCTCGGGGCCGACCCGGTTGCCCCACCCGAGACCCTGCTCCCCCGCCTCCACCGCGAACTGGAGCCCCGGACGGCGCGCCCCGCACCCGGCAGGTGGGTGGCGGTAGCGGCCGGGGTCGCCGCGATCCTGGTCGTGGGAGGTCTCACCGTCTCCCTGGGAGTGCGCGCCGGCAACCTCCAGACGAGCAACGACCTGCTGGGCGAAGCCCTCGCGTTCTCGCAGCGACCCGACGCCGACACGGCGCGCCTGGACACGTCCGGACCCACCGAGCTCTCCGCCATCTCGGCTCCGGAGGTCGACCACTTCTTCTTGGTCGGAAGCGACCTGCCGGCCGTGCCGGCGGGGTTCGTCTACGGCGTCTGGCTGTCCGATCAGAGCGGCGTCGAAGCCGTGTATGCGGGATCCTTCCTCCCGGCCTCCGGCACGACGGTCGTGCGCGTCCCGTTCGATCGGTTCCGGTTCGACCTCGTGTTCGTCACGCTCGAGCGAGAGGACGCCGTGCCGGACGAGCCCGGGGACGTGGTCTGGGAGGAAGCGGCCGCCGCCTAACCGGACGGATCGCCGAGGCGTTCCCGCATCTCCTCGAGCACCGGCGACCAGCGGACCGAGAAGAACGGGTTCACCTCGGACGCCTCGCGCAGGAACCGCTCCGCGGCGCCGCGATCCCCCAGCTTGAGCCTGATCATCCCGGCGTGGAACAGGAACAGGGCGTTCCGCGTGCCGAGTCGGAGGGCCTGCTCGGATGCGGCGGCGGCCTCCCGGTAGCGGCCGTTCGCATAGAGCGCCCAGGCGAGAGCATCGGCCACGTGGACGCTCGTGCGCTTCTCCCACTCGGCGCGGGCGGCGCGGAGCGCCGCCCGCGCCGACCCGGGACCGGCGTGATCCGCTTCGAAGAGCGCGATCTCGAGGTCGGTGTTCACGCCGTTCGCGCGGAAGAGGCGCGCCTCCGCCCGGACGAGGTCGAACTGTGCGGCGGCCGCCTCGCGATCCCCCGCGGCCGCGTAGAGATCGCCGAGCGTCGCCACGTGCTCCGGCGACGGGAACCGGGCCGCCAGCCGCTCGTAGCTCGCGATCGCGACGGGGAGGTCGCCGGAGGCCCACGGCAGAAGCCCCAGGCCCGCCGCGGCCTCCATCGAGTCCGGGTCGGCCGCCCGCGCGCGCCGGAACCACTCCCGAGCGTCCTCGACCCGGCCGGCTCCGAAGTGGAGCTTCCCGATCTGCGCCGCCGCCCAGGCGACGTCCGGACGGCTCGCGGCCACGTCGAACGCCGCACGCATCGCGTCGATCGCTCCGGCAACGTTGCCCCGGAGCTCGAGCGCGTAGCTGACCCTGGCATAGGACGCGAGATCCGGACGGGTGTCGGCCATCCGTTGGAACGACGTGAAGGCGGCGCGATACCGTCCGAGCTCGAGCAAAGCGTCCCCGAGGACCCCGTAGGCATCGGCATCGAACGGAGCGGCACGGACGGCGCGGCGTCCCCACCGGAGGGCGTCGGCGAAGTGGTGCCGCGCCGCCGCCAGGGAGCCGAGCCCGACGAGGGCTCCGGCGTTCCCCTTGGGCTGGAGCGCGAGCGAGCGGCGGAGGGCGGTTCGCGCGAGCGGATACGCCGATGGGTCCGACGTGATCCGGGCCTGCTGGACGTAGGCGGTCCCGAGGGCGGCCGAGGCCTCCCAGTCGTCGGGAACCGCATCGAGCCGATCCTCGAGCGACGCGATCGCGGTATCGAGCGTGCCGGCACCGGACACAGGGAACAGGAACGCATCCGCGGAGGCGCCTCGCGTGATCGGCTCGGGGAGCATCGCCGGATCGCCCGGGTGTCCGAGCGCGCCGACGAGGAACACGACCGCCGCGAGTCCCGCGGCGGTCGCGATCGAGACGGCTCGAGCCTTCATGACGATCCTCCGGGGAGGAGGAGTGGCCGCCGCAGCAGCCACTCCCCTCTCTCCTCCGTTCCTCAGGGCACCGCGTGCGGGTCGGGGTCCGACCCGGAGTGCGGGTACGCCACGTACGGGAACTCCGACAGGAACGACGCATCGTTCTCGTCCACGCCGTCGGCCAGGCCGTCGGCGTCCGTGTCGTGACCGGGGAGCAGGACGCCCATCACGACGCGGAGCGCGATGTCGATGATGTCGTCCGACAGTCGCCGGCCGTTCGGGAACCCGGCCGCATCGCCTGCGATCGCGCCGAGCGTCGAGCACGCGTCCGAGCACGGAGCGATGTCCATGTTCAGACGGAGCATCTCCGCCGCCCGGACGTCGTCCGGCTTGTTCAGCCCCGGCAGACCGGTGAGGAACACCTTCACCAGGTCGGACCGCTGGACCCCGGCCTTGTCACCGTTGGAGTCCGGAACCTCGGGGAACAAGGCGCCGTAGACCGCCGAGATCAGGTGCGGCAGCTCGGGGTCGTTCACCTTCGGCAGGAAGGCGGCGTCACCACGCGGGTTGGACCCGTTGAAGTAGTCCTTGAACCCGATCGGCACGACGACCTCGTTCACGAGCGGCATGCCGAGGCGGGAGACCTGGACGGTCGATCCCTCCCACTCGATGGAGCCGTCCGCGCCCTGGATGCGGATCGACGGCCGGGATGCCGTGGTCCAGACACCGATCACGCCGTCATCCGGCCCACGGAGCTGGCTCTTCGGCACCTCGAGCACCATCGTGTTGACGTTGAACCCGTCCAGGGTGTCGTCGCCGGCCTCCGAGAAGTCCCCTCCGTAGAGGAGGTCGAAGACGCGGAGGTCGAGGAAGAACGGATCGTCGGACTGACCGACCCAGCTCCGCCTGCCGCTGCCGGCAGACCGCACGCCCGCGTCGAACAGGTCGGCGTTGTATCCGGGCATCGACGCGTCGCCGACATGCGACGGAACGACGCGCGCGTTGTCGAGCAGCTTGACGGCGTTGTCTCCCTTGATGCGGGTCAGGTCGTAGGTCTGGTAGATGAGCAGGTTCTCGTCGTTCAGCGACGTCACCGGCCCGTTGTTGTAGATGAAGGAGTCGGGGTTGCGGTGATGCGTCGTGAACCGCCAACGGAAGATCACGTCGGGACGCGCGTCTCCGTCGTTGTCGACGTTGATGTCGTAGTTCGTTCGCTCGGCCCAGAGGTAGAAGTTCGGGCCGCCCGCCGGCTCCTCGAACGGGATCCACGAGCCGACGAGCGCGACCTTGTTCGGGGCGTCGTCCGGGACGAACGCGTAGAGGTCGGTCGCGTCGATCGGAGGATCGGCCGAGACCAGCGGTGCTTCGCGGTGACTGGACGCCGTCGACGCGACCGGGCCGAGCCCGGCGAACGCGGCGACGGCGAGCGCCCCCGTGACGGCGAGCGCAGCCGCTCGCTTGATCCGTGATGCACGCTTCCGAGCAGACAAAGCGATCCCCTCCTGAGGTCGTTGATCGTGCGTGTCGGATGAGCGGGTATGCCTCTGCCGCGCGCCGCCCGCTCCCCGGGACCCTCCCGGTCGGGCGCCTGCGTCCCCCTTCCTCGGGCGCGGTCAGGCCTGGTTCGCGCGCCGCGCGTGGGTGGATCACCCGGGAAGGGTCAGTGCGCCGAAGGGGTCAGTGCGCCGGAAGATCGCGCCGTTCGGATGCGGGACGGGACTCGCTCGCCCGGCGGAAGCCGAAGAACATCACGGCGACACCGGCGAGCAACGAGATCGAGAACGCAGGGAGGTTGCCCACCGCGGCGAACGCGGAGCCCGCAGCGGCCGTGATCGTGGCCCCGGCCGCGACGAGCAGCGTCCCGAAGAACCGGCTGCGCAGCTCCGGACGTCCGCGCATCCGCCAGGCCGACCACGCCGCGCCGGCGACGAGGATCACGTAGGAGGGGATCGAGATCACCTGTGGGAGGCGATACGCGGCCGTCCCGTCACCGAAGACCTCCTTGCCCGACGGGAGCCGCTCCGCCAGAGCCGAGGGATCGATCGCCGCGCCCCGGGTCACCGCGACGGTGTAGGCGAACACGAACGCCAGGACCACCCAGACCGCCACGTCCAGGACCTGGCCTCGCCGAAGCAGATGGACCTCACCGGCGGCGAGCAGGGGGACATTCAGCACCGCGCCGAGGATCCAGTACACCTCGAAGAGCGTGCGGCTCCATCCCGAGAGGGCGCCACCCGCGACGGCGAGCGATGCCAAGCCGTACATCACGAGGGCACCGCACCACATCGCGAGGTGGAGCCGTCGGGTGCGGGCGAACCGACGGGCGAGCGCCGCCGCGAACACGAACGCCACCACCGCGGCGGCGAGCGGAAACACCCACATGTGCTCACAGGATACGCATGGCCGGTCCGGGAACAGCCGGTAGCATCGGAGCATGGCTTCCCCGCCCGTCTTGTTCTCGTCGGCAGCCTTCTTCGCCCGGCCGCTGTCGTGGACCTTCCGACTCGCGGCGGAGTGCGGCTACCGCGGCGTCGAGGTGATGGTCACGAAGGATCCGGAGAGCCAGGATCCTTCGCGCATCCGCGCCCTGGCGGACGAGTTCGAGCTCGAGGTGGGGGCGCTGCACGCTCCGTGCTTGCTGCTCACCCGGAAGGTCTGGGGGACGGACCCGATCGAGAAGATCGACCGCTCCGTCGAGGCCGCGGAGGACGCCGGCATCCCTGTGGTCGTGGTGCACCCGCCCTATCGATGGCAGCGCCCGTTCCGTCGCTGGCTCGTCGACGACCTCCCGAGCGTCGAGGAGCGCACCGGCGTCGCGGTCGCGGTCGAGAACATGTTCCCCGTGCGCGTCGCTGGGAGGGACCTCACGTTCCACTCGAACCAGGATCTGGAAGTCCTCGAGGGGATGCACCACCTCGCCCTGGACACCTCCCATGCCGCGGTGGCGCGGCACGATCCGATCGAGGTTCGCCGCCTCTTCGGCGACCGGCTCCGGCACGTCCATCTGTCCGACAACGCGGGGAAGGGGTGGGACTCCCACCTGCCGCCCGGACACGGTGTGCTGGACCTCGACGCGTTCCTCGAGGACCTCGCGGGCTCCGACTACGCGGGCGCCGTGTCGCTCGAGGTCGATCTGCGCCCGGCGCTCGGCCACGACGAGCGGCTCGCAACCGTGATGACGGACATGCGCGAGCGAACGGAGCGGGCGCTGGAGTCGGCCGGACGCGCCGCGCGGTGAGCGGCTAGCCTCGCCGCGTGCGACGCCCCACGCTGATCGTCCTGATCGTCCTGCTCTCGCTCCTGGTGGCTGCGGGGATCTGGCAGCTCCAGCTCGCGGGCCAGGACCATGGTCCGCTCCCCGGGCCGACCAGCCCGGGACAGCTCCCGAGCCCGCCGCCCGGATAGTCGGTACCCTCCTCATCCATGCCTGGGAGCGAGACGGCGCCGGAGAGGGAGCGGGACGCGTTCGCGGAGAAGCTGTTCCGATCCGTGCTCGGGTACTTCGAGATCTTCTCGATCCATCTGGGCGCGAGGCTCGGCCTGTACCGCGCACTCGCCGAAGCCGGGTCGATGACGTCGCAGGAGCTAGGTGAGCGCGCGGGCGTCGCCGAACGGTACGCGCGCGAGTGGCTCGAGCAGCAGGCGACGGCCGGGATCCTCTCGGCCGAGATCCGCGAGGACGGTGCGAACCGGTTCCGGTTGCCCGCCGGCCACGCCGAGGTGCTCCTCGACGGCGACTCGCTCTCGTTCATGGGAGCGAGCGTGACCCAGCTGATGTCGCTGCGCGGCGCCTTCGACCAGGTGGTGGAGGCGTTCCGGACCGGGGCCGGCGTGCCGTACGACGCGTACGGCGTGGACAGCGTGGAGGGACAAGGGGGGGCGAACCGGCCCACGTTGCTGACGACGTTGCCGAACGAGTGGCTCCCCGCGATCCCCGAGGTCCACACCCGGCTCTCCTCGAAGCCACCGGCACGGATCCTCGATGTCGGATGCGGGACGGGATGGTCCTCGATCGCGATGGCGACGGCGTACCCGGCCGTCACCGTCGACGGGTTCGACCCCGATCGGACCTCGGTGGAGCTGGCCCGCCGCAACGCGGAGGCGGCGAGCGTCTCGGACCGCGTCCACTTCCACCAGGAGGACGCCGGCGCGCTCATCAGCGACGGCCCGGTGGCCTTCGCGACGGCCTTCGAATGCATCCACGACATGGCCAGGCCGGTCGAGGTGCTGCGGGCGGTCCGTACCGCGCTCGACGACGAGGGGACGATGCTCGTGGTGGACGAACGGACGAAGAAGACGTTCTCGGGTGAGCCCGATGAGCTCGAGGCCTACTTCTACGGCTGGAGCCTATTCGACTGCCTGCCGTCCGGGATGTTCGAGCAACCGTCGGCGGGAACGGGGACGGCGATGCGCCCCGACACCCTCAAGGGATATGCCTCCGAGGCCGGCTTCGAGGGCTTCGAGGTGCTCCCGATCGAGCACGACACGTTCCGGCTGTACCTGCTCCGGGCGTCGTCCTAAGAGCCCTCGACGACGACAACGTCGCCGGCGGCGAGGCCGAGCATGAGCGCCGCGTTGCCACGATTGACGACGATCGCCAGGTGGCCGTCGGAATCGACGATCAGGCCCGGCTCGCGCTCCGGGAGCTCGGCGAACGTGCCGGCGCGCGGCAGTCGCCGGCCGTTCACGACGAGGACGCGGCCCTCCGCGACGCCTGCGGCGTCCAGATCGAGCTCGGTCGCGTTCAGCTGGACGTTCCCGAACCCGTCGGTCGCGGTCACACGGGCGCCCACAGCGCCGGCGGCCACCATCGGCCCGGGGACGTCGAGACGCTCGAGTGACGCGGCATCCAAGGCGGGCCCGAGGTCGCCGAGCCGTGTCCCGGAGGCGAGATGCGCGGCCGCCGGTGCGAAGACGTCCCTGCCGTGGAACGTGCGCGAGACCGGCGCGAGCAAGACGTCGGGGCTCCGGACCTCCACGGCGTCCGTGACTCCCCCGAGCGCGTCCCACGCGAGCGACAGCACGCCGTTGTCGGGACCGACGAGGAGCGTCGAGCCCGCCGCGGCCGCCACCGCCCGCCTGTTCGACCCGACCCCGGGATCGACGACCGCAACGTAGATCGCATCCGTCGGCATGTACGGGACGGCGCGAGAGAGCTCGATGGCTCCGCGGAGCACGTTCTGCCGTGGAACGGAATGCGAGAGATCGATGACTCGGGCATCCGGCGCGATCCGCGCCATGACGCCGTGACAGATGCCCACGAACGCGTCGCTCCGCCCGTAGTCGGTCAGGAAGACGATGGGGCGACTCATGCGTCCACCGGCAGATAGCGCTCGAGCCACTTGATGATCTCTGTGCTCGCGATCCCCGCCTGGTTGCCGCTGAGGATGTCCGTCCCGTGGTCCCCCGTGGTGAGGATCATCGGGCGCTTCGGCTGCAGCGTCTCCGCGTACAACGTGTCCACGGCCTCTGCCGCGGTCGTGTCCTCGTGCCCGGCGAGGAAGAGCTTCGCCGCCGTCACCTGGGCAAGGATCTCGCGGCTCGCCTCCAGCCCTTCGAAGCCGATCGGCGCCGAGAGCGTGACGAGCGCGTCGATGTCCTGGCCCTCCTTGGAGGCTGCGACCAACGAGGCCGTCCCACCCATGCTCGCCCCGACGAGCCCGATCCGGGTCGCGCCCTCGTCGCGGAGCGCCGCGACGGCTCCCTCGACGTCCTGCCAGATCGCGGAGATCGTCTTCTCTCCCTCCGAGCACCCGGCGTCTCCGCCCGGGCAGTAGCCGCGGAAGTTGAACGTCAGGACGCGGTACCCCCGTTGCCCGAGCCGCTCCGCGAACGCGAACCACGCCCTCTGGTCGGAGGGGAACATGTGCGCGAGGACCACACCCGCCGAGCCGTCGTCGGGACCGAAGAGTCTGCCGGACAGCGTGACGCCGTCCGATGCCGGGAACGTGATCTCCTCCGATCCGGCATCGGAGCCGAGGGGCTCGTCGGCGTCGCACGACGCGATGATCGAGCAGAGCGCGGCCAGGACGACGACCACCGTTCGACGCTTCGGCGTCCGCACGCCGAGCCTCCCGCCGCTACTTGCCCAGCTTCAGGCGCTGGTGCCGGGTGCGCTTGAGCAGCTTCTTGTGCTTCTTCTTGCGCATCTTCTTCCGGCGCTTCTTCACGAGGGACGGCAACGAACCACGCCTTTCATTCGGTTCCGAAGAGGTTCCGGAGGTCGATCCGCTTCGCGCGGAAGCTCTCCTCCAGACGAACGGAGCCCAGTCTAAGCGCTTTGGGGGCCTCTGCCACCGGTGAGATCAATCGGAGCCCGCCGTTGCCCGAGATCGGCTCGAGATAGCCGACGCCGGTGAAGCCCCCTTCGCCGTCCGACAGACCCACGAGGAGCCGGTCGAGCTGCGAGAGGTCGAACAGCGGCGGCAGGCTCGGCATGAACACCGTCGGACGGACGCGGAAGCGCTGGAGCGGCTGCGTGAAGTAGCGGCGCATCGACTCCTCGCGCTGCGCCATCCGCTCGTCCACCGTCGTCGGGACCACCGCGGGATGGATCCCCAGACGGACGACCTCGACGCCGAAGAAGCGCTCCACCACACCGACGATCGGCTCGAGCTCCTCCCCACGCTGCAACGCGACCACCAGATCGGGCTCGAGCGTGTCCACCTTGTAGTACTTCACGAGCTGTCCTCGGATCCCGGAGACCTCCCCGCCCGTGTCGACGACGACGAGCTCCGCGCCCTCGTCGTGCGCCCGCTCCCGGAGCCGCGAGAGCGCGCCCACGAGCGGCAGCAGGTGGTCCTGCGGCGAGGTCGATCCCACGAACCCGATCGCGTCGGCTTGGGCCATGCGATCGTGCGTGAGGTCGTCGGGCTCCCGGATGTGCTTGAGCCCGACCGTGCCGGGCGGGCCCACCGTCTTCTGGGAAACGTCGGCGTCGAGGTAGGCGACGGAGCGACCGAGCGTGAGCGCGTACGCGGCGGTGGCACGCGCCATCGAGCTCTTCCCCGAATCGAGCCCGCCCACGAACAGCACGGCCCGCGCCTCTCGCGCGGCCCGGTCGACGAGCCGGTCGTGCTCGTTCATCGCGCCCTCCGCCCCTTCGCGGAGGTTCGGCCTCGAGCGTGTCGGAGCCCCGCACGCCGCCGGCTTAGCCGGCCTCGGTGTAGCGCCCCCTCAGGTAATCGTGGACGTCTTCCTCGCGGAAGCGGTAGCCCCTGCCCACGCGGAGCGAGGGCATCTCGCCGGTCTTGATCAGTCGGTAGACGGTCATCCTGGAAACACGCATCAGATCCGCGACCTCGTTCGCGGTCAGCAGCCGAGCCTCAGTGAAGGGTTCTGGCATCACCATTCCGTTCATCGATGGTACCCCAGTGCCCCAACAGCTGGATAGCCCCAGGGTTCTGAAGACGCGAGAAAATGCTTGCGGCGCAATCCCTTAGAAACCGAAGGGGACCCCCGTGGGGGTCCCTTCCACGCTTCGGGAGATCGGGAACGGTGCCCGCTCTCCTTGTCGGATCCCTGGTCACTTGGTCTTGAAGAACGCGACCAAGGTCGACGCGTCGTCGGTTGACATCGTGACTCGATAGCAGACCCCTGCCGGCTTCGGCGTCTGCCAGTTGTAGATGAACTGACCCCCGGTACCGTCGTATCTCAGGCTCGTGCCTCCCGTGGCGACTGTCTCGATGGCGTCCTCCTCCAGACCACCCGCGCAAGTGACCTTCATCGTGCCGAGCGAATCGATCGCACTCGTGTTCGTCAGTTCGCTGAGGCCGGCGAAGACTTCGAACTTGAGCGGCACCGTGCTCCCACCCTTCACGATGTTGTAGACGCCATTCATGTCGACCGGCTGGTAGAACCCTCTCAGGGTCCAGGCATCCACGGTGTAGGACCGGGACTCGGTGTGCGTGTTGCCCGCGTTGTCATGTGCCGTCGCCGCCATCGTGTGCGCACCGACAGCGGCCGAGTACCCGCTGACCGCGCAATCCTTCGGCCCAGAGAGACCGTCGTGAGCCTCACAGGACGGGGCGGTCGGAACCGAGCCGAAGACGTAGGTTGCACCACCTCCAGGTCCCCCGTTCCAGCTCAGCGTCGGCGCCGTCTTGTCCAGATCGACGTCACCGGATGTCAGCGACGCGCTGTTCCCTGCGTTGTCGAAGCACGTGCCGGTCGCCGACTGGTTTGCGCCGTCCGAGCTGATGGTCTGGGTCACGGTGGCCTGGGCAGGACCCGACGTCCCGTCCGTGCATGCCCAGGTGAGGGTGACGTCGCTGTTGTTCCACCCGGCCAGGTTGGGAGCGGGAGATGCACCGCTGAACGTGATCCCCGGCGCCGTCAGGTCAACATCGACGTTCGAGACCCCGGCACTGTCGGACTCATTCCCGGCGGCATCGAACACGCTCGCGCTGAATGATTGGTCCTCTCCGTTCCCGAATGTGTGGGGGGCCGGGCAGGTGCCGGCGGGGATACCCGACCGGTCGTCGTCGCAGGAGAACGAGACCGTTGGAGCACCTGTCGCGGCGTTGTACCAGCCCGTTGGGGCCGGGTCGGACGGAGCCAGATCGGCGACGATGGTGGGGGCAACTGTGTCGCGGTCGACGTCACCCGACTCCAGTGAGTTGCTGTTCCCAGCGTTGTCGTAACAGGTGCCGGTCGCCGTCTGACTCGATCCATCCGTATCGATCGTTTCCTGGACGGTCGCGTCCACGACACCGGACGTCGTGTCGGTGCAGGCCCACGTGAGAACCACGTCGGTGTTGTTCCACCCCGCCCCATCGGGGGCAGGCGCTGCTCCGACGAACGTGATCCCAGGCGCCGTCAGGTCAACATCGACGCTCGAGACGCCCGCACTGGTGGTGTTGCCGGCGGCATCCGCGACGTTCGCGCTGAAGGCCTGGTTCTCTGCGTCGGAGTTGAACGTGTGGGCCCCGGGGCATGTCCCCGTGGGGATCCCCGATGTGGCATCGCTGCATGTGAAAGAGACCGTCGGGTAGCCCGTCGCGATGTTGTACCAGCCAGTCCCGGCATCAGCTGCCGGGGATAGGCTCGCGTTGATCGTCGGAGCAGTCGCGTCCCGTTTGACTGACACACTCACCGGACCCGCACTACCGCCTTCGCTCGTTGCTGCGCAGGAATAGACGGTGGAGCCTTGATCAGATGAGATCGACTGGTCTACGCATCCGGTCTTGATCAGCGAAGCAGGCGACTCGTTCTCGGTCACGGCCCACGTCAGCGAAACATCGCTCTTGTACCAGCCGTTGGCGCCGTCTGGGGCGGCCGGAGTGAGCACATAGCTGATAACGGGTGCGGTCGAGTCGTTCGGCGCACACGTCCCGGTTCCGGTGATCACGTAGGTCAACACGCGGCTATTCGGGTTCAAGATCTTGCCGTTGCTCGACGTGCCCGCTGTGAGGGTTACGGACATCGTCTTCGTAACGTCACACGCATCGGACGGAACGGTGATATTGATGGTCCCAGCCTGACCCGATTCGTACCCCGTGAAGATCCAGGGTCCCCCGGTGCCTCCTGAGCCCACCCAGTCCCCTGACTTGGCGATGGAGACGGATACGGTGCCCGGAAACACGTTGTCTGTGACATTGCCGGTTTCCCTGATGACCGCGCTGAAATCGTATGCGTGCGTAGTGCCGACGGCTTGCGACGCTGTCAGGTTGTTCCCATGCGGCGAGCCGAGGATGAGGGCGTCAGCGTCTGCGACGATCTGATCGGCGAAGGCGCCGGTCATCCCGAGCACCATGAACAACGACACTGCCGCGGCAACAACTGAGGTGCGGTGGCCTCGGACTGCGTGGGGACGACGCGGCCCGAAGGACCACCGATCGCCTGGCTGCATGCTCGAACCCGTTGAAGCTACTTCCTTCCGGCGCATCCATCTGTCCTCTCAGTTGAACCGGTCGGCGCGCCCCGCTCCGAAGAGCCCCCTCCGGACGCGCCGACAGGTATCCCATCCACCCGCGACTGCTGTAGGCAGTTGCGTGGATGGAGGAGCGTAGGTGAGATGGGGGATACCCGTCAATACCCCCGAACGGCCGACATCAAGTGTTCTTTCCGGGAGGTGAGGAAACATCGTGCTTCGGGGGGGCCCAAGGTCGGCCAGAACGGCTCAGGTAGGCAAGTTGTCCTGCATCTACGGGTCCTTGCGTCTTGCATACCTCTCTCGTATGCTCCGCGGCATGACAGACGCCCGACGTGCCCTCCTGCGCAAGCTCGAGCACGCGGACGCGTTCCCCTTGGTCGCTCTGCAGGCGCTCCGCGAGCTCCGCGCCGACCTCGATGCGGTGGAAGCGGAGGCGATGTTGCGTGCTCGCGAGCTCGGCGCCTCACTCGAGGACATCGCCGAAGCGCTGGAGATCACGCGTCAGGGTGTCTCCTACAGATTGAAGGTGCTCGCCGAAAGCGGACGCGACGACGACGGCCCGGCCGAGGATGAGATCGTCGACGTCAGGGAGCCGGATCCGCGCGGGGCGCGCAGCGACTAGCTCGGATCGAAGCGCCCCGCGACCGCCTGGTAGCAGGGCCAGTAGTTCTCGGGCGGAACATGATCGTCGAGGACGACCACGATCTCGGTCCGGCCTTGCGCTTTCGCGACGATCAGCGCGGGATCGTTCACGTCCGCGATCGAGAGCGTCTCCACGCCGGCCTCGATCGCGGCGCCCGCGAAGCCGTGGTCGGCGACGACGAGGTCCGCGCGCCCGGCCGTCAGCATGATCTCCATCGCGTCCGGGCGATGTGAGTGTCGTGGGCGCTCCTCGTCCGCGACCATCCCCACCGCCCCGTGGAAGGAGATCGTCCAGCGATGGCCCGGTTCCTGCCAGGAGATCCCCTCGGCCGGCCGGGCGATCCGCGCGCCCCGCGCCGCGGCGAGGTCGGCGATCGCGCCGTACAGCGGGTCGAGATCTCCCGGATGCCCGGTGGCGAAGAGCACCCGTTCGCTGCGGCGCGCCGCCGCCGCCAGCCGCTCCCCCATCCGCTCGCACGCGTCCAGCACGGCCGCCGCGTCGATGTCGGGCGACCCCTCGGTCGCCAGCGCGTCGATCGGCACGCCCGAGGCCTCGCCCACGATCCGAACGATCTCGTCGAAACCGAAGGGTTCGGGCATCCTCGACAGACCGAAGAGCTTGTCGGGGTCGTGCTCGACGAGCTTCCGGATGTTCCCGAACACGTTGTGATGCGGATGACCCGCCGGTCCCGCCACCCCGCCGGCCACGAGGGCGCGCTCCAACTCCTCCCGAGGGTACGGGCGCGCCTCCCAGCGCTCGTCGAGCACGGGCAGACGCCTGGCGTGGGCTCCGATAACGTCCAAGACACCACCATCGTACGAGGGGGTACTTCCTGCGCACCGACGGAGCAGTGGTCGTGGTCACCGGCGCATCGTCCGGGATCGGCGAGGCGGCGGCGTTCGCGTTCGCCAAGCGAGGTGCCCGCGTCGTCCTCGCGGCGCGGCGTACCGAACGACTCGACGCCGTGGTCGAACGGATCGAGAAGGCGGGCGGCCGTGCCCTCGCCGCCACCTGCGACGTCATCGAGCCCGACCAGCTCCGTACCCTGCGCGCGGTGACGGAGGAGGCATTCGGCCCGACCGACGTGCTCGTGAACAGCGCCGGGATGCGGGGCGGCGGAGAGTTCACGAAGCTCGACTACGAGCGGATCGAGGAGCACGTCCGGCTGAACGTCCTCGGCGTGATGTTCACCACGCGCGCGTTCCTCCCGGGGATGCTCGCCCGCGGCATCGGGCACGTCGTGAACATCGGCTCGCTGGCGGGACGATTCGCAACGCCGGGCAACCCGGTGTACGGGGCCACGAAGCACGCCGTGGTGGCGTTCTCCGAGGCGATGAACTACGAGACCGAGGGACGGAACGTGCACGTCACCTCGGTGAACCCGGGGTTCGTCGACACCGAGGGGTTCCCGCAAGGGGACCTGCCGAGCTGGGCCGTCCTCAAGATGAGTACCGTGACCGACGCGATCGTGAAGGTCGTCCGGGAAGACATCGCACCCGAGTACTCGATCCCTCGATGGCTGAGCCCCTTCCAGATGTTCCGGGTCGCGACGCCACCCCTGTACCGATGGGGGATCCGACGCATCCGCCGGAACCGACGCGACACGTCACGGCCATGAGCTCCGTGACGTTCGAAGCCGTGGTGGAGTCCGCGCGGGGCGGCGGGCACGTGGTGGAGGTGGATCGCGCGCTCGCCGAGCGGATCGGCGAAGCACATGACGCGCGTGCGCGGGACGCTCGACGGCGCCGAGTACCGGAGCAACGTCGCGTCGATGGGCGGACGTCTCGTCTTGGGCGTTCAGAAGGCCATGCTCGCGGCGGCCGGTCGAGACACCCGCGATACGGTCTCGATCACGATGTCCGCGGATCACGAACCGCGGGAGCGGGACCGGTGAGCACCGACACCACCACGGTTACACCGGCCCGTGTGCAACGTCCGCACGTCGACGAGATCCACGAGCCCGACCTGCCGTGGATCGTGATCGTCTGGAACGACCCGATCAACCTGATGACCTACGTCACGTGGGTGTTCATGCGCCTGTTCGGCTACCCGAGGGAGAAGGCCGAGCGGCTGATGTGGGACGTCCACACCAAGGGACGCGCCGTCGTCTCCTCCGGTCCCCGGGAGAAGGCGGAGTCCGACGTCGCCCGCCTCCATGCGCACGGGCTCTGGGCGACACTGCAGCGGGACGCGTGATGGAGCCCGCGTTCTCCAAGGACGGCGACCGGTTCACCGTGCACCTCAGCCGGGGTGTGCGCGGCCTCCTCGTCGAGCTCTGCCGCCAGTCCCGCGCGCTCCTCGAGGCGGAGGACCCCTCGAGCGACCCGGCGGTGTCCCGGCTCTTCCCGCCCGCCTACCCGGACGACCCGCTGCAGAACCTCGAGTTCGAGACGAACCTCGGCGCCGCCCCGCGGTCGGGGAAGCTGGAGGCCCTCGACGCCGTGGAGCGCACCGCGAACGCGGCGACGCTGACCGAGGACGAGCTCCTCGCGTGGATCGGGGTGGTGAACGATCTGCGACTGGTGCTCGGCACGCGGATCGAGATCACGGAGGAAGCGACGGACGAGGACTTCCCCGCGGACGATCCCCGGCACGAGACCTACCGCGTGTACCAGTTCCTCGGCTTCCTGCTCCACGAGCTGCTCGAGGGGATCGGCGCGCCCGACGTGGGCGAGCCGCCCAACGAGGGAGAGGGCTCAGTCGGCGGGGGGAGTTGACTTCAGGCGGAGCAGCCGCTTCCACCACTGCGGGTGCCGACGTCGCCACTCGACCGCGAGGCGCCGCTGCTCCGCCTTCGTGCCCGGATGCTCGTTGTCGCTGTAGGTCGGGACGAGCACGCTCGAGGGACGGCCGGGGATCTCGTTCGGGGAGCGGAGCGCCATCGCTCGCTCACGCTAGGCGACCTTCGAACCCGGCACAACCGCCTGCTTGCGCTCTCTTGCTCACCGGGCTGCTCACGGACCTGCTCAGGACTCGAGCGAGCCGACCAGATGGACCTTGAGCATGTTCGTGGTGGTCCGACCCGCGGGCATCGACGCCGCCATCACCACGGTGTCGCCTTCGGATGCGAGACCGGCCGCGCGGAGCCGCCCGTCCATCATCGAGATCATCTGGTCCGTGTCGTCCGGCCGATCCGCGCCGTGCGTCTCCACCCCCCAGAGAAGCCCGTTGGCCCGGCGGACGCCCGCGTCCGGGACGAACGCGTGGATCGGCACACGGGGCCGCTCCGCGGAGAGCAACGCCGCCGTCCGGCCCGTGGTCGTGTAACAGGTGATCGCGACCGCGTCGGAGTCACCCTGGACGATCGACGCGGCGGCGTGGGCAACCGCTGCCGCCTCACCGGAGTGCATGCAGGGTGGCTGCGCGGCCCGGTACTCGGCGCCCTGGGACTCGACGGCTCGCGCGATCCGGGTCGCGACCGAAGCCGCCTCGAAGGGGAACTCGCCGATCGCGGTCTCGCCCGAGAGCATGATCGCGTCGGCGCCGTCCAGGACCGCAGACGCCACGTCGTTCGCCTCCGCCCGGGTCGGCCGCGGCGACCGGATCATCGATTCCAGCATCTGCGTGGCCACGATCACGGGTCGATCGGAGACCCTGGCTGCCCTGAGCAGTCGCTTCTGCACGAGGGGGATCTCCTCCATCGGCAGCTCGACCCCCAGGTCGCCGCGAGCGACCATCACCGCGTCCGCGACGTCGAGGATCTGCTCGAAGCCGTCCACGGCCGGGCGTGTCTCGATCTTGGCCACGATCGGAACGGGCCGGTCCCCCATCGCCCCGCGGAGCTCCTCGACGTCGGAGGGATCCCTGACGAAGGACTGCGCGACGAGATCGACGCCGAGGTCGAGCACGTGGCGCAGCATCTCCCGGTCCTTCTCGGTCACCGGCGGCAGGCTCAGTCGCTCGGCGGGCACGTTCACCCCTTGGTTGCTTCGGACCGAGCCGGCGCGCACGCACTCGGTCTGGACACGGTCGCCCTCGGTCCCGGTGACCGTGAGCTCAACGGCGCCGTCCGCGAGCAGGATGCGGTCGCCGACGCGGAGATCACCCGCGAGCCCCGGGTAGGAGGTGGCTGCCCCCGTCGCGTCGCCGGGTCCGCCGGGTCGGATCTCGAACACCTGGCCGGTCCGGAACACGAACGGGTCGGGGTGCACGTCCGCGAGCCGGACCTTCGGGCCCGGGAGGTCGGCGAGAACCGAGAGCGAGCGGCCGGTGACTCCGTCCACCTCGCGCACGATCGAGACGCTCCGCGCGTGATCCTCCCGCGTGCCGTGCGAGCAGTTGATCCGGAAGACCGACGCGCCCGCTTCGACGAGCCCCCGCACCATCTTGGGCGTGGCGCTCGCCGGCCCGAGCGTGCAGACGAGCTTCGTCCGCGCGCTCATGGCTCCAGGACGAGGCGACGGACCTCGTCGGCGGCCGCCCTCGCCTCGTCGTCGCCACGGCCGGGACCGAGGTCGGGCTCCGAGAACGTCGCCGGGACCTCATCCCCCAACCGCCGCTCCGCGTGCTCGATGAACGCCTCGGGGAGCTCGTCGGGCAGGTCGGCGAGCGCGCCGGCCATCTCGGCGAACGCGAGGGTCCAGGCGCGCGGGACGACGCGGGCCCACTGGTAGCCGCCGCCCCCGGTCGCGACCCAGCGACCCCCCGCGATCCGGTGCGCCAGCGCGTGGAGCTCCTCGGCGCATCCACGGTAGGCGCGCGTGGTGAGCCGGAGCTGGGCGAGCGGATCGGTGGCGTGCGTGTCGCACCCGAGCTGGGTCACCAGCACGTCCGGTGCGAACCGCTCGACGGCGGCCGGAACGATCGCCCGGAACGCATCGAGCCACGCGTCGTCGCCGGTCTCCGGCGGGAGCGGCACGTTGATCGCGGATCCCTCCGCGCCCGGGCCACCGCGCTCCGACGCCGCACCGGTGCCGGGGAAGAACATCCCGGGGAAGTACTCGTGGATCGAGATCGTCAGCACCCGGGGCTCGTCCCAGAAGATCGCCTGGACGCCGTCGCCGTGGTGGACGTCGACGTCGACGTAGGCGATCCTCTCGGCTCCCTCACGGAGGAGCCACGCGATCGCGACGGCCGGGTCGTCGTAGACGCAGAAGCCGCTCGCACGGGAGGGCATCGCGTGATGGAGACCGCCCGCGGCGTTGAAGGCGTGCAGCACGTCGCCGCTCCAGACGGCGCGGGCTGCCTCCACCGAGGCACCCGCGACCAGGGCGCCGGCCTCGTGCATCCGGTCGAAGATCGGATTGTCTCCCGGCCCGTAGCCGAAGCGGAGCCAGTCGCCCCCTTCCCCGCTGCCCGCGGCCTTCGTCGCCTCGAGGTACTCCTCCGTATGCACCAGCCGGAGGGTGTCGTCGGACGCCGGCTCGCACGCGAGCACCTCCACACCGTCGCGCCGATCCAGTCCCGTGGCGGCGATCAGATCCCACGTCAGGAGCACCCGGTCCGGCCGGAGGGGATGACCCGGGCCGTGGTCGTAGATCCGCGCCTCCGGGCACCGGACCAGAGCGGCGTCGCCGCTCACGGGACGGAGCGAACGGCCGCAACCGTCCGCGCGAGCAGGAGGGCCGCCTCCTCGTCGGAGAGCGAGAGCGGCGGCCCGAGCACCACGAGATCGCCGTTCGTCCCGTCGACGTGCCCGGTCGAGGAGTAGAGGAGCAGCCCGGACTCGCGGGCCGACTCCAGGACGCGCTCGGCGGCCCTGTCGGCGCGCCGGAACGGCTCGTTCGACTCGCGATCCCGCACGAGCTCGATCCCGATCAGCAGGCCGAGGCCGCGCACGTCCCCGACCGCAGGCGCGTCCGCGAGCTCGGTCCGGAGCCCGTCCAGGATGCGCGCGCCGAGCTCCCGGCTGCGATCGACCAGGCCCGCCTTCAGCTCGCCGAGGACCGCGAGACCCGCGGCGGCGCCGAGGGCGTTGTGGGACCACGTGAACCCGTGGACGAAGCCCGGACCGCCGGCGATCGTCTCGTGCACCCGTCCCGATGCCGCGGCGAACCCGAACGGGACGTAGCCGCTCGTGGTTCCCTTCCCCGCCGTGAGGATGTCCGGCCGGATGTCCCAATGGTCCATGCCGAACCATCTCCCCGTCCGGCCGAAGCCGGTCATCACCTCGTCCGCGATCAGCACCACGTCGTGAGCCCGACAGACCTCGGCGATCGCCGGCCAGTAGTCGTCGGTCGGGACCGCCGCGCCGAGTGTGGCGCCGGAGATCGGCTCGGCGATGAACGCCGCGACCGTGTCCTCGCCGTAGGAGGCGATCATCTTCTCCAGCTCCGCGGCCTGCCACGCCCCGCACCCGTGTGGGTGTTGCGGGTTCTCGCAGCGGAACTCGTAGGCGGCCGAGACGTGGAGGAACCGGCCCAGCCAGGGCGTGTAGGGCTTGCGGAGCGGCGCCTTGCCGGAGGCGTCCAGGGCGCCGAGCGTGTTCCCGTGGTACGAGCCCCGTCGTCCGATCACGATCGAGCGCCCGCCCCGGCCCTGCGCGAGGTGGTAGGCGCGAGCCATCTTCACGGCCGTCTCCACGGCCTCGGAGCCCCCCGATACCGGGTAGATCCGCGCGTCGTCCATCGGCAAGATGCCGGCGACCTCCTCCGCGTAGGCCTCGACCGCCCGGGTCGTGAACGCGGTCGCATGGACGTATTGGGTCCGCTCCAGCTGCTCGCCGATCGCGTCGATCACCGACGCCACGCCGTGGCCCACGTTCACGACGATCGCGCCGCCCGCGCCGTCCAGGTAGCGCCCGCCGTCGGCGTCGGTGATCCAGGCGCCCTCCGCGAACACGGCCGTGGGCAGGTCCCGGGTCGCCCGCGAGAACACGTGGCTCACGTCGGTCAGGCTACTTCGTGTAGATCCGGCCGGGGTCGAGCTCCTCACGGAGGAGCCGGAGCTCGTCCGCGGTGGGCGGAGGCGTCTCGGCGAGATCCGGAGCCACGCGAGGCTCCCACGCCATGTTCGCGCGCACGTCCTCGAGACGCACGCCCGGGTGCATCGTGTGCAGGGTCATCTCACCCGTCTCCCCGTCGAAGGCGAAAGTGGCGAGATCGGTCACGACGTTCGTGGGGCCGCTCCCCGACCAGCCGCGCTCGCGGTCGTGGGCCGGATCGCCGCTGTGACCCGGCGACGTCCGGAAGTGGAGCTTCTCCACGAACGATCGTTCCGCCTGGCGCATGATGACGAGGATCTTCCGCGCGTGGATCGCGATCTCGCAGGCGCCTCCGGAGCCGGGGAGTCGAACCTTCGGCTGCGCGTAATCGCCGATCACCGTCGTGTTGAGGTTGCCGAACCGATCGATCTGCGCCCCGCCCAGGAACGCGACGTCGATCAGCCCCGCCTGCAGGTAGAACGCGAAGAGCTCGAACATCGACGTCACCGCCGTGGATCCGGTTGCGAGCGTCGGGTCGCCGATCGACAGCGGCAGCCGACGGGGGCGGGCGCCGAACACGCCGGATTCGTAGACGAGCTGGAGCTCCGGGGCGACCGTGCGCTGCGCGAGGTTGCAGACGATGTTCGGGAGTCCGACGCCGACGAAGCAGTTCTCCACGCCGGCGAGCAGCCGGGCGCTCGCCGCGATCATCAGCTCGTTCTTCGAGTAGTCGCTCACGCGTAGCTCCCGTAGTTGACCTCGCCGGACAGCGCCGGACCGGGCTTCAACGTCGCCCAGTGTTCGGCGCCCCACTTCTCGACGTAGTCCGCGTGCGACGTCAACCCGTGGACCCACTCCTGGAGCCAGGCTTCGAGGGTGGCCGGGTCGCGCGCGATCGCGTCCCACGCGAGGTAGAACGCGTTGTCGCGGTCGTAGTAGCCCTGCGCGAACGAGGGATGACAGGCGAACGGCTCCTCCACCACGGCATCCACGACGATGCCCGGGATGACCGTCCTGTTGGGATCGCGACGGATCACGTCGCCGTCGACGAGCTCCTCCACCACCACGATCACCCGATCCGCCGCGAACGCGGCCTCCTTCTGGCAGCCGAGGAGTCCCCAGATCTGGGCGTTCCCGTCGCGGTCGGCGCGCTGCGCGTGCACGATGGTGACGTCGGGCTTCAGGGGAGGAACCACGTAGACCTCGGAGCCGTCCTCGAACGGGGAGGTCATCGGGACGATCTTCGGGTTCACCCCCGGGATGTCGGACTCGTAGTAGCTGCGGATCGGGAAGAAGGGCAGGTTCGAGGCGCCCGCCACGTACCGGCAGACCATGCCGAAGTGCGAGTACTCCTCGATCTCGAGCGGCACCGGATCGCGATCCTCGATCCTGCGGCGTACCGCGTGGAGCGAACCCACGCCGGGGTTGCCGAGCCACGAGAAGATCAGCTTCTTCGCGACACCGGCGCCCACCATCTGGTCGTAGACCACGTCGGGCGTCATCCGTGCCAGGGTCAAGTCTCGCTTGCGCTGGCGGATGATCTCGTGGCCGGCGGCGAAGCAGATCAGGTGCGTGAATCCCTCGATCGCCACCGTGTCCCCGTCGCGGACGAGGTCCGCGACGGCGTCCCGCATCGTCGCGACCTTCGAGGTCAACCCGGCGTCCAGCCGTCCTCGGGCCCGCGGAGCACGCACAGTTCGTTGCCCTCCGGATCCTGCATCACGGTCCAGAAGCTGCCCTCCTCGTCGACCCGCCCGACGACCGTGGCGCCGAGACCTTCCAGGCGTTCGACCTCGGCCGCCATCGAGCCGCTGGCGCGCAGGTCGAGATGCAGACGGTTCTTGACCACCTTCGGCTCCGGGAC
>DASSDW010000176.1:0-4687 GCA_035696925.1 Actinomycetota bacterium | reverse complement strand
GTATCCTGGGGCTATATTTAGATAGCCTAACGAAATACCGATGACCACGTCAAGGCGGACTTCCCCGACGCGAGAGGTGGGCGAGGTGGGCCGGGTCGCCGACCGGCTGCACTCGGCCGCCATCCACCTCTTGCGGCGCCTGCGCGTCGAGGACGAGGCGCTGGGCATCTCCGCTCCGCGCCTGTCCGCGCTCTCGGTCCTCGTGTTCGCGGGTCCGAAGCGCATCGGAGAGCTCGCTCGGATCGAGCAGGTCGAGCCGCCCACGATGACGAAGCTGGTGGACGGGCTCGTCCGCGACGGGCTGGCGCTCCGCGAGGACGACCCCGACGACGCGAGGGCGGTGCGCGTCCGCGCCACGGCGACCGGCGCCCGCACCCTCCGTCGGGGGCGGGCGAAACGGCTCGAGACCTTGCGCGCCACGCTCGGAACCCTCTCCCCCGCCGAGCTGGCGGCACTCGGCGAGGGCGTGGAGGTGCTCGAGCGGGTGCTCGGAGATCGCTAGACGGGCCGACCGGCCCGCCACACCTGTTTCCGCGCCAACAGCGTGCGCGGGTCCTCCACCGGGTCGCCGTCCACGAGCACCAGGTCCGCCTGCTTCCCGGGCTCGATCGTGCCGACGTCGGTGAGCCGGAGGAGCTCGGCGCCGTTGGCCGTGGCAGCGCGCAACGCGTCGAGGGGCGGCATCCCCCACTCCACCATGTGGATGATCTCCTGCGGCGCGCTCCCGTGCGCGTTGAACGGCGTGCCGGCGTCCGTCCCGCAGACGGGACGGACGCCCGTTCGGACCGCGGTCCGGAGCGCCTTCTTCGAGTCCTCCTCGATCGCTCGTGCCTTCTCCACCGCGTACGCGGCCACCCGGTCCGCGTGATCGAGGATCCCGCGGACCGCACAGATCGTCGGCGAGCGGAACGTGCCGCGCGCCACCATCTCGCGAGCCGTCGACGCGGTCAGCTGATTGCAGTGCTCGATCGAGTCGACGCCGGCGAGCACCGCGGCGCGGATCCCGTTCGCCCCGATCGCGTGCGCCGCCACGGAGAGGTTCCGCTCGTGCGCCTCGCGGACGCCGGCCTCCAGCTCCTCCGCCGTGAAGGCGCTGAACGTGGCCGGGATGCCCGGGGTGAGGACGCCGCCGGTCGCGATCAGCTTGATCGCCGTGGCGCCGGCGCGGATCTCCTCGCGGACGGCGGCGCGCACGGCATCCGGGCCGTCGACCTCCCGCGAGAACGCGATGCTGTGACCGTGACCGCCGGTGACCGTGAGCGCCCGCCCTGCCGCGAGGATCCGCGGCCCCGGAACGAGCCCCGCAGCGACGGCCCGAGCGACGTCGATGCTCGCGCCGCCCATCCCGCCCAGATCGCGCACGGTGGTCACACCGGCGTCGAGGTTCCTCTTGGCGTTCACCATCGCCTTCAGCGCCGCGAACCCGGGCGTGGTGAGGTCCCGCGCCTCCTCCTCGAAATCCGCCTCGCCGTCGAACTGGAGGTGCACGTGGACGTCGATCAGTCCCGGCAGCAAGGTCCTCCCGTCGCCCTCGACCACGCGGGCATCGCGCGCACCCTTCGGCGCTCTCGGATGCGCGCCGCCCCACTCGATCCCATCGGCGCCGAAGAGCACTCCTTGGCGCTTCCTGACCTCGATCCCGTCGAAGACGGTCACGTTCGCGACGTAGGTGGACTTCGCCATCGCAGCATCATGCCACCTGCCTGAGGGGCTCCAAGGCCCCGTAGTAGGCTGGCGGCCCCAGAGGCGCGAGCCAGGAACAAGAGGAGGATCGATGCTCGTCGGCGAGATCATGCATCCGGACGTGAAGACCGCGAGTCCCCAGGATTCCTTCGCCGACGTCGCGAAGGAGATGCGGACGCACGGCATCTCGTCGGTCGTCGTGCTCGACGGCAAGCAACTCGCCGGCATCGTCACCGAGCGGGATATCGTGAACCTGGTCGCGGCCGGCGGAGATCCGCACACGACGACCGTGGAGCACGGCATGACCCGTCGCGACCTGATCACGGTCGACTCGAAGACGGAGCTGTCCGACGCCGCCGAGCAGATGGTGTCGAAGAACATCCGCCACCTGCCGATCGTCGATGGCGGCAACGTCGTAGGGATCGTCTCGATCCGTGACATGACGCGATGGGCCGCCGAGGAGCTCTCCGGCGGTCACGAGATGCCGGACATCGCGAGCTCCCACGCCGCGCTCCAGGCGGCGAGTCAGCTCCAGCGCAAGCGCGGCGCCTAGGACGGATCCGAGGCCCGCTCGAACGGTTCCCGCGGATCCGCGAGCGACCCGAGCTGCGCCAGGTCGCGGGGGAACAACAGGGCCACCGTCCAGTCCATCGCGATCTTCACCCGCCGCGTCCAGGTGGGCATCGCGAGCAGGTGATACGAGCGGTGGAGGAACCATCCGAGGAACCCCTTGAAGCGGACGCCCTTCACGTTCGCCACACCCTTGTAGCGCCCGAGCGAGCAGACGCCGCCGATGGTCGCGTAGACGAAGGGCTCGAGCGGCCGGGCGGCGAGGGTGGCCTCGATGTTCGCGGCGACGCGCTTGCCTTGCCGGAGGCCGTGCTGCGCCGTGGGGGGCGAGAGGCTCCCGGTCGTCTCATCGGGCACGGCGGCGGCGTCGCCCGCCGCCCACAGCCCCTCGGTCCCGTCCATCCGGAGGTACCGGTCCACCGGGACCCGTCCTTGCTCGTCGACCGAGAGCCCCGAGTTGCGAGCCAGGGGGGAAGGTTTCACCCCCGCCGTCCACACGAGCGTCTCGGCGGGGAACGCCTCGCCGTCCGACAGCCTGATCAGTCCGTCCTCCGCGGAGTCGAGCCTGGTCCCGAGGCGGATCTCGATCCCGCGCCGGCGCAGCTCGTCGGCGGCGTAGGACGCCAGGCGCTCGGGAAGCTCGGGGAGGATCGCATCGGCTGCGTCCACGAGGACCCACCGCATATCGGAGGGATCGAGGTCCGGGTAGTGCTCGATCGCGTCGCGCGCGAGGTCCTCGAGCTCGCCGAGCGCCTCGACGCCCGCGTAGCCCCCGCCCACGAACACGAACGTGAGCGCGGCCCGACGCCCTGCACCATCCTCGCGCGACGTTGCGACGTCGAGCTGCGAGAGCACGTGGTTGCGGAGATAGATCGCCTCCTGGACGGTCTTGAACCCGATCCCGTAGTCGGCGAGCCCCGGGATCGGGAGGACACGCGACCGCGACCCGGGTGCCAGCACCACGATGTCGTAGCCGATCGTCCGCTCCTCTCCGGTGGCCGTTCGCACGTGCGCCTCGCGTGCCCCGTGGTCGATGCGGGACACCTCGCCGATCACGAGCCGGCAGTGCCGCAGCACCCGTCGGAGCGGCACGACCGCCGCGCGGGGGTCGATCGTCCCCGACGCCACCTCGGGGAGGAAGGGCTGGTATTGGAAGAAGCTCTCCGGGTTCACGACGGTCACCCGGTGACCGTCGGCCACGACCCCGCGCAGCCCCATCGCCGCGTAGAGACCGGCGAACCCGGCGCCGACGACGAGGATGTCGCTCCTCGCCCGCCCGTCGTTCATGCCGCCGACAGCCGGCCCAGCTCGTCCGGCAGCTCGTTGAGGGTGCGGATCGATCCGTCCGCCTCGGCGAGCTGTTCGGGCGTCGGCCGATCGGGTGCCTCGCCGCGGAGCATCCAGATCGCGCGCATGCCGACGAGCTTCGCGGGGCGCACGTCGTAGTCGAGCCGGTCCCCGACCATCACCGCGGACGTGGGAGGAACGCCGGCCGTGCGTGCGGCGAGCTCGAAGAGGCGCGGATCGGGCTTGCCGACGCCGAGCTCGTCGGAGACGCCCCACACCTCGAAGAACCGGTCGAGGCCGTCGCGGTGCATCGCCGACCGCACCTCGCCCGGCTGGTTCGCGATCACCCCGAGCCGGTACCCGTCGCGCAGCTCCTCGAGACAGGGGATCGCGTCGTCGTAGAGCGCGGAGGGCGGGTAGTGCCACGACCGGGCGGCGATCCCCTCGAGCTCGCGGAGGTCGGCTCCCGGCAGGAAGCGCGCAACGAGCCGGCGCCGGAACGACCCCGACTGCTCGGTGCGCGCACGCGTGTACTCCTCGTCGAACTCGTCGTCCGTGAATCGGGCGCCCGCCTCACGCAGCGCGCGGTGCCACGCGCGGGCGTAGACGGTGTCGTCGTAGAGCACACCGCCGATGTCGAGGAACACGATCCCGATCGTCACGGTCGTCACGTCCCCACGGCGTCGGCCGGATCAGCGACCCGCGCGGCGCTTCAGCTCCGCGAAGGTCTCCGGATCCGTCCGCTCTTGCCCCATCCGGTACCCGTAGCGCTCCCCGTGGCAGTCCGAGGACGACGTGGGGACCAGGCCCAGCCGCTCGGCGATCGCCGTGTACTTGGCCCGCATCTCGTCGTCGTGGTCCGGGTGGAACACCTCGAGGCCGACCATCCCTCCCTCGGCCATCTCCTCGATCAAACGATCGGGGACCGTGTCCTGGCCGCGCCACATCCCGGGATGTGCGAGCACGCAGATCCCGCCCGCGCCGCCGATCAGCCGGAGCGCGTCCGCCGGATGCAGCGCGTGCTTCGGCACGTACGCGAGCCCGTCGTCGGAGATGTAGCGATCGAAGGCCTCCTTCTCGTCCGCCACGATCCCGGCTTCCACCATCGCCTCGGCGATGTGGGGCCGGGCGATCGCCCCACCGCCGG
>DASSDW010000175.1:0-7314 GCA_035696925.1 Actinomycetota bacterium | reverse complement strand
CACCACGACCCACTCCTCCGAGTCCGGGTGGGTGTGCGCATAGGCCGGCTGGCGCGCGGTGAACCCCTGCAGGGAGAGGTAGAACTCGTCGCCCGAGGTGATCGGGACCCGCCGGAACCCGGAGGGACAGAGCGCGAGGACCTCCTCGGGGTGCATCGAGAAGACACCGAGGTTGTCCAGGACCTCCGCGAGGTCGCCGACCGAGTGAGGCATCGGTAGCATCCTCCCGCATCGGGCCGAGGCAGCCAAACCGAGGGAGGCATCCATGACCGAGCGGTTGATCATCGTGGACCATGTCCTGTTCGTCGTCGAAGACTTCCCGGCGAGCCGGCGTCTCTACACTGCGGCGCTCGCGCCGCTCGGCATCGTCGAGCTGAACGAGGAGCCGAACTGCATCTCGTACGGCCGGGAAGATCTCGATGATTTCTCGATCTGCGAGGGCTCCCCGGTCACGACCGCGTCGCATGTCGCGTTCGATGCAGCGGATCGGTCACAGGTGGACGCCTTCTTCGAGGCCGCGCTCGCGGCGGGCGCCACCACCCGCGGTGAACCCGGCGTCTGGATCCAATACTCGGACCGCTACTACGGGGCGTTCGTGAATGACCTCCACGGCAACAATGTCGAAGCCGTGTTCCACAGCCCGGTGCCGATCACGGACGCCCCGGAACGCGGGGGAGCTCCCTGATCGAGCCGACGAGCGAGAACACCTGCGGTGCAGCGATCTCAGGAGATTCCTGGGTATCTCGTACATCCTCGTTTCGGTGCCCCATGTCCCGGGTAGGGGACAAGGTGAAGTCCCCAACAGGCACGAATCGACCCTGTGAAGGAGGTGCCCAATGAGGACTGATCTCTGGAACTACCCGGAAGGAACGACCACACCCCTGGACATCCAAGGGTTCAAGGTGCGGGCTACCGATGGCGACATCGGGAAGATCGATGAGGCCACGTACGACGTGGATTCGGCGTTCGTCGTCGTCGACACCGGTCCGTGGATCCTCGGCCGGAAGGTGCTGATCCCGGCCGGCATGATCGAGCGGATCGATCTCGATCGACGTGAGGTCGAGGTTCGGCTCGCGCAGGATCAGGTCAAGAACGCACCTGAGCTCGACGAGGTGACCGACTACCGGTCGGACACCTACCGCGAGCAGGTCGGGACCTACTACAGCACCTACAGCTAGGTCCAACGTTCCGTCGGAACGAGGCGAGGGCATCCGCCCTCGCCTCTTCCGTGTGCGGAGCCTCGCACCGGCCGACCGCTACGTCAGTCCCTCCTTCGACGCTGCGAACGCCTCGACGGCGAACGAGAGGTCCTCACGCGTGTGCGCCGCCGAGACCTGGGCGCGGATCCGCGCTTTCCCTTTCGGGACCACCGGGTAGGAGAACCCGATCACGTAGACGCCTTTCTCGAGCATCGCCTCCGCCATCCGATTGGCGAGCGCCGCGTCGCCGAGCATCACGGGCACGATCGGATGCTCGCCGGGCAGCACGTCGAGCCCGGCGGATCCCATCTCCGCCCGGAAGAACCGGGTGTTGTCCTCGAGCCGATCGCGGAGCTCCGTCGATGCCGTGAGCAGCTCGATCGCCTTCAGCGATCCGCCCACCACCGCGGGCGCGATCGTGTTCGAGAAGAGGTAGGGGCGCGACCGTTGGCGGAGCAGGTCCACCACCTCCCGTGGGCCGCTCAGGTACCCGCCGCTGGCGCCGCCGAGCGCCTTGCCCATCGTCCCGGTGAGGATGTCGACCCGATCCATCACCGCGTGATGCTCGGGCGTGCCGCGGCCTCCCGGTCCCATGAACCCGACGGCATGCGAGTCGTCGACCAGAACCATCGCGTCATGGCGCTCGGCCAGGTCGCAGATCGCCGGCAAGTCGGCGAGGTACCCGTCCATCGAGAACACGCCGTCGGTCGCGATCAGCCGCCTCCGCGCCCCGGCCGCCTCCTTCAGCTGCGTCTCGAGGTCGTCCATGTCGTTGTTGCGGTAGCGGAACCGCTTCGCCTTCGATAGCCGAACGCCGTCGATGATGCTCGCGTGGTTCAGCTCGTCGGAGATCACCGCGTCGTCCTCACCGAGCAGCACCTCGAAGAGCCCGCCGTTCGCGTCGAAGCACGACCCGTACAGGATCGTGTCCTCCATGGCGAGGAAGGAGCTCAGCGCGTCCTCGAGGTCCTTGTGGAGCTCCTGCGTCCCGCAGATGAAGCGCACCGAGGCGAGCCCGAAGCCCCACTCCTCCATCGCGGCGTGCGCGGCCGCGACCACCTCGGGGTGGTCGGCGAGCCCGAGGTAGTTGTTCGCGCAGAGGTTGAGAACCTCGCCCTCGCGGCCGCGCACACCCACGCGAGCCCGCTGTGGCGACGTCAGCACCCGCTCGGGCTTCTCCAGACCCGCCACCCGGATCTCCTCGAGCTCGGCCGCGAGCGCCGGCCGGACGGTCTCCGTCGTCACAACGCGTCCGTCCAGTGCAGGAGCACCTTGCCCGTCTCCCCGGTCCGGATCGCAGCGAACGCCTCCTCGAACCGATCCGCGGGGAAGCGATGCGTGATCACCGGCGCGATGTCGAGACCGCTCTGCAGCATCACCGTCATCATGTACCAGGTCTCGTACATCTCCCGGCCGTAGACACCGCGGATCGTGAGCTGGTCGAAGATCACCGTGTTCCAGTCGATCGCGAACGGCTCTTCGGGCAGCCCCAGCATCGCGATGCTGGCTCCGTGCGACAGGTTCTCGACCATGTCGCGGAGCGCGGCCGGGTTCCCGCTCATCTCCAGTCCGACGTCGAAGCCCTCCTTCATGCCCAGGGCCTCCTGCGTCTCGGCGAGCGAGCCGTCCCGGACGTCGAGGGCCACGGTCACCCCCATCTTCCGAGCGAGCTCCAGGCGGTACGGGTTGACGTCGGTGATCACGACGTAGCGTGCGCCCGCGTGCCGGACGACGGCCGCGGCCATCAGTCCGATCGGGCCGGCGCCCGTGATCAGCACGTCCTCGCCGAGGACCGGGAACTGCAACGCGCTGTGCACGGCGTTGCCGAACGGGTCGAAGATCGCCGCCACATCGCGGTCGATCGACGCTTCGTGGTGCCAGACGTTCGTCACCGGCAGCGCGATGAGCTCGGCGAAGGCTCCGGGGCGGTTCACCCCGATCCCGCGCGCATCGGCGCATAGGTGGCGCCGGCCGGCCATGCAGTTGCGGCACCGGCCGCAGACGACGTGGCCCTCGCCGCTGACCAGGTCGCCCGGGCCGTAGTCCTTCACGTTGGATCCGATCTCGACGATCTCGCCCACGAACTCGTGACCGATCACGAGCGGGATCGGGACGGCCTGCTGCGCCCACTCGTTCCATTCCTCGATGTGGAGGTCGGTCCCGCAGATCCCCGTCCTGTCCACGCGGATCAGGACGTCGTTGATCCCGATCTCGGGCTCCGGGACCTCCGTCATCACGAGGCCGGGCCCGGACTCCTGCTTGACGAGGGCACGCATCCGACCGCTATCTCAGCACGGATGTGCCGTGGGCGGCACCCGTGCGTTCAACGAGCCTCGGCGACCTCGTCGGCGGCCGCCCAGCCGTGCGTGATCGGCAGCCGCCGCGAGGCGTCGCGGATCGCCTCGAGGTCGGCCCGGGTCAGCTCGAAGAGCTCCGGAGGGGGTTCGAAGAACCGCTCGAGGACGCGGCCGCGCATCCGGTCCCCCCGGGCGGTCAGCACAACCATCTTGACGCGCCGATCGGCGGGAACCGAGCGCCGCTCGGCGAGCCCCCGCTCCTCCAGCCGGTCCACGATGAACGTGGCGTTCGACGCGTCGCAGAGCCATTCGTCGGCGAGCTCGCGCATGGTGCGCCCGCGCTCGGCATCGAGGGCCATCAGCGCGCGGATGTCGTTGGGCGTGAGTCCGGCCTCGCTCAGCACGCGCTGCCGGTGTCGGACCGTGTCGAAGAAGAACCGTGCGAGTGGTCGCCACGCCTCGCCGGCGAGCTCCCGTTTCGATGTCGTGGTTCGGGGCACACCTCCATCCTAGCCGTTCCCCGATAGATGGTCCAGTCGCTTCGACCATCGGACTGCTTCGAAGGTTGACATACTTCAATCATCGGTGCCATCCTTCGTGCGTGACCGGCGCGATCGAGGTCGAGGGACTCAGGAAGCGGTTCGGCGATGTGGTCGCCCTCGACGGCATCGATTTCTCCGTGCCCCCGCGGTCGATCTTCGGCCTCCTGGGTCCCAACGGCGCCGGGAAGACCACCGCCGTGCGGATCCTGGCGACGGTGCTGGAGCCCGACGGCGGCCGGGCTGTGGTCCTCGGACGCGACGTCGTCGCGGAGCCGGACGCGGTCCGGCGACGGATCGGCCTCGCCGGACAGTTCGCGGCGGTGGACCCGAACCTGACCGGGCGAGAGAACCTGCGCCTGATCGGACTGCTGACGCAGATGGAGACGTCGGCGATCCCGCCGAGGGCTGCGGAGCTGCTGGAGCGGTTCGATCTCAGCGATGCCGCCGATCGACCCGTTCGGACGTACTCCGGCGGGATGCGGCGCCGATTGGACGTCGCGGCAGCGCTGGTGCCGCATCCCCCGGTGCTGTTCCTCGACGAGCCCACCACCGGGCTCGACCTCCATAGCCGGAACGGGCTCTGGGACATGATCAACGAGCTCGTGGAGGACGGCACGACCGTCCTGCTCACGACGCAGTACCTGGAGGAGGCCGACCGGCTCGCCGAGCGGGTCGCGGTGATCGACCACGGCCAGGTGATCGCGAACGACGCCCCCTCGGTCCTGAAGGCCCAGCTCGGCAGCACCGTGGCGGAGCTCGGCTTCGAGGATGCGTTCGTCGCGGAGCAGGCCCGCGCGCTCCTCGCCGGCCGCCATCCCGGGGTCGAGCGCGAGATGAACATGGTCCGTCTCGGCTCGAACGAGGGACCTCGGCTCTTGGTCGACGTCCTGCGGGAGCTCGACGGTGCGCAGCTCGCCCCGCTCACGCTCGCGGTGCATGAGCCGAGCCTCGACGATGTGTTCCTCTCGCTCACGGGCCGGCATGCCGAAGAGAAGTCCGAGGCCGACGAGGGCGCTCCCGAGGGGCCGGGACGTGGGCGCCGCCGCAGGGGAGCCGCATGAGCGCGGACGTTGCCACCGAGGTTGTCCGCGAGCGGTCGCTCCCGGTCCGCGCGATCCGGGACGCGCTCGCCGTCACCGGCCGCAACCTGATCGCGTACCGGCGGGTACCGCAGCTCGTCGTCTTCTCGACGATCCAGCCCGTGATCTTCGTGGTGATGTTCCGCTACGTCTTCGGAGGCGCGATCAGCGTGCCGGTCCCCGGTCTCCCGTACGTGGACTTCCTCATGCCCGGGGTCTTCGTGCAGACGGTGGTGTTCGGTGCGATGGCGACGGCGATCGGCCTCGCGGCCGACATGAAGAGCGGCCTGATGGAGCGGTTCCGATCTCTCCCGATGGCCCGGAGCGCGGTGCTCGCCGGTCGGACGCTGGCCGACCTCACGCGGAACGTGTTCGTGGTGCTCTTGATGCTCGTCGTCGGGTTCCTGGTCGGGTTCCGGGTGCACACCGACGCCCTCGGACTGATCGGGGGGATCCTCCTCCTCCTGGCGTTCGGGTATGCCATGAGTTGGATCTTCGCGAGCGTCGGTCTCATGGTCGGTGACCCGGAGACCGCCCAGGCGGCGGCGTTCCCACTGCTCGCGCCGCTCGTGTTCGCCTCGTCGCTCTTCGTCCCGGTCCAGTCGATGCCGGGATGGCTGCAGCCGTGGGCGAACCACCAACCGGTCTCCGTGACCGCGAAGGCGATCCGGTTCCTCACGCTCGGCGAAACCCCGGTCGGCCGCTCCTCCGACGTGTGGGAGTCCCTCCTATGGATCGCCGGGATCCTGCTCGTCTTCGCGCCGCTGGCGGTTCGACGCTACCGTCGCGCCGTCTAGCCGTTCACTGCCAGGTCGCGACGATGATCGCGGCGACGAGGTTGCCCACGACGTGGTAGCCGGCGTTGATCGCTCCCCAGACCATGGGCTTCGGCTTCTGGGATTCGAACTGCGCCGTGACGAAGGAGATCGCGACGGCGAACCCGATCGCGACGACCAGGCCGAGCACGATGCCTCGCTGCAGCGTGTCGGTGCCGGTCGCCGCGGCCAGCATCCCGAGCGCGATCGCGGAGAGCACGCTTCCGACGAGCGGTGTGAGGTAGATCGCCGGGCTCGGCCGGGCGCCCTGGTCCGGGATCTCGATGCCGCCCGCGGCGGCCCACGTCTTCCCGAACAGCGGGGGCGCGTACCAGACGGCGCCGATCGCGAAGTAGGCGAGCGCCGCCACGAGGACGGCGAGCCAGTTCAGATCGCTCAACGAATCGAACGTCACGGATCCTCCTCTCGGGACGGTTCCGGCGCTGAGCGTACCGCGGTTGCCTCTCCGGCCGGCGACGCGATCGCGCCGGATTGCTCGCAGGGCGGTGTGGGTAGGGAACGTGTGCGGCTCGAACGAGAGGTTCAGCTCGACATGCAGATCCGCACGAGCGAAGCGTCGTGGGAAGGCCCCCTGAAGGAGGGCAAGGGTCGATTCTGGACCGAGAGCGGTGAGGTCTCCGGCGTCTTCGCCGTCCCCACGCGATTCGAGGACCGGCCCGGGACGAATCCGGAGGAGCTGATCGGGGCTGCCCTCGCGAGCTGCTTCTCGATGGCACTGGCGGGCGATCTCGGCCGCGCGGGCCACGCTCCGGAGGCGGTACGCACCGTGGCGAATGTTCACCTGGACAAGGATGAAGACGGGTTCGCGATCACCGGCATCGATCTCGACGCGGAGGCCACGGTTCCCGAGATCGATGCGTCCGAGCTGGAGTCGATCGCGCGGTCGACGAAGGAGAACTGTCCGGTCGGCAAGGCATTCGCCGCCGTGCCGATCACGCTCCGCATCAGACTGGGCCGATAGCCTCCCCGGGCCCACGGCCTCCCCGTAAGCTCCGTAGCCGTGAGCAGCACCGATCACCGGGTGATCGTCGGCCAGACGGGGCAGAACGTGCTCGGGCTCGGTATCGGCGCGGTCGCGACGTTCGTCGCGCAGGTCCTGATCACGAACGCGCTCGGCGACCAAGCGTTCGGTGTCGTCACCCTCACCACACAGGCCGCGTTCATCGCCGCGGCAGCCACACGATTCGGGATGGACGTTGCGAACGTGCGGCTGGTGGCGATCCTCGATGGCCGCGGTGAGGTCGCGCGAGCCCGAGGGCTCGTCCGACGCTCGGCCGCGATCGCCACCGCCGTCTCGGTGCCGCTGGCGGCCGCGGCGTTCCTCTCGGCGGGGTGGCTCGCGGAACGATTCACGGCGGTCC
>DASSDW010000174.1:0-4840 GCA_035696925.1 Actinomycetota bacterium | reverse complement strand
CTTGAAGTCACCCGTGGAGTCCTTGACGGCGACGACGTTCGGCTTCTCGGCGATCCGGAGCATCGTGTCGTGCTCGATCCGGGTCCCGGTCCGGCTGGGGATGTTGTAGACGATGATCGGCAGCTCGGTCGCGTCGGCGATGTGCTCGAAATGCGCGACCAGCCCTCGCTGCGGAGGCTTGTTGTAGTACGGCGTCACGACGACGATGCCGTCGGCGCCCGCGTCCTCGGCGGCCTGTGTCAGCTCGAGGGTCTCGGCGGTGGAGTAGGTCCCCGTCCCGCAGATCATCTTGCCCTTCCCGCGGACGGCCTCACCCACCGCGCGGAACAGGTCCGCCTTCTCGTTGTGGGACAAGGTGGGCGACTCGCCGGTCGATCCCACCACGAAGACGGAGTCCGAGCCGTTGTCCGTGAGCCAGGACGCGAGCTCCTGCGCGCCATCGAGGTCGACGCCGTGATCGGGACGGAACGGCGTGACCATCGCGGTGACGACGGATCCGAACCTTCCGGCCACGCGAATCCTCCTTGGTCTGGGCGGGCCCCGCGATCCTGTCGGATCCGCGAGGGCGTCCGCAGTGACGCCCTATGCTAGCTGCCCATGCCGCGCATCTACACGAAGACCGGCGACGACGGCACCACAGGGCTCCTCTACGGTGGCCGGATCTCGAAGGACGACGCGGCGACCGAGGCGTACGGAACGACCGACGAGGCGGTGGCCGCGCTCGGACTCGCACGTGCCTCGGCCGAGCCCGTGATGGCCGAAGAGCTCCTCGCGCTCCAGCGGGAGCTCTTCGTCGTGGGCGCGGATCTCGCCACGAACCCTACCGAGCGCGGGAAACTCCAGCCGGGCGTGTCGCTCGTGACGAGCGACATGACCGAACGGCTCGAGCGGCGGATCGATGAGCTCGTCGCCGAGCGAGCGCTCCCCGAGGCGTTCATCGTTCCCGGCGCGAACGAGGGAAGCGCGGCGCTCGACCTCGCCCGCAGCGTGATCCGGCGGGCGGAGCGGCACGTCGTGGCCCTGGAACACGAGGGCCGCGACGTGAATCCCGAGGTCCGGCGCTACCTGAACCGACTGAGCGACCTCGTGTTCGTCCTCGCTCGCCGTCGGGCAGGCGAGGACGAACCCACGAGCCGCTAGGCCGGCCCAACGAAAGCGTCGATACCGAACCCAGATCCGCTCACCACCGTGAAGGTGAGTATCGAGGGATCGACGCAACCGAGCCCTTCGAGCAGGAGCTGCCGTTGTGCATCCGCGAAGTCGGATGCATCGAGCGTCACGAAGGGCCCCCCTCCATTGAGGTGCACTTCGACGATCCAGTCGCCGGACCCCGGGCCGGTCAGCTCGAAGATGCACTCGTCGAACTCGGCCAGATCGAGAGTGAGAACCTCACCCGCGTCGAGAGCCTGATAGGACCCGCCGAAGGCGTCCGTATCCTCGATCGTCGAAGGTGTCCCCGTGAAGTCTGCTGGATCGATCGACGTGTCGTCGATCGGCACGTACACCGTCCTGCTGGGTCCGATGGTCTGATTCCCCTGCTTATCCTTCGTGACCACGCGATAGAGGTAGTGCGTTCCCTCTGTACCCGAAATCAAGGGATTCTGAGCGCCGCCCCCGGAAGCCGAAACGACATTTTCCCATGTCGAGGACTGCAGAGGCCTGCGCTGCACTCGCCACGACGCGATGCCGGAATGCGCGTCTGAAACCGTGAACGGGAAGCCGAAGGTCGTTGTCGTCGAGCCCTGCGCAACGCGCAGCGTGGCCGCGGACATGTCGACCACGGGGCGGACCAGATCATGGAGGATGGGAGGCGGTCTATTCGGAGCAGCATCGAAACAGCGGTCGGAGCACCGAGCAGGAAGACCCGACCAGAAGCTGAACGCCACCCATCGATACGCCTTGCCGGTGTTCGCTGTTGGGACCGTGATACTCGCCACCGCCTTCGACGGCTTCGAGACAGGTAGTGACCGGATGAACGTCCGTCGACAGTTGGTGAGCGAGCCGCGCAGTCGACCACCAGCGAAGAAGATGAAGGCGCACTGCTCGAAGTCGTCGTCGAAGTTCTTGTCGATCTCGATGATGAAGAACGAGTCGTTCCCGAGGTTCTTCGGGGTCCAGCCTTCGAAGGTCCGCACGGTGTGCACCACCTTGTTGTTCCCGTGGTTCACCGATGCCGTCCTGACATCCAGCTTGCCCGGGCTGTCGTTGCCGTCGGTCTTCGTGAAGGTGTGGGCTGAAGCCGGTCCCGTCGACATCAACCCTGCGACGAGGAGGAATGCGGCAGCTGCGAAGAGCGGACGCCTTCGTGTGCCGTCCTCTCGAGATCCTCGAAGCATCGCGACCTCCAGTCGGGTAGGTCCGCGACCCTATCCCGCGGTTGTGTCTTCGCACAAGGGTCGATGGTCGTAGTTCGGGCGGTCAGAAGTCCACGACGCACCACGGCGCCGGCGAGGACGCGAACATCGTGTCGGCCAAGTCGAGCGAACCTCGTGTGCGCTCCTCGACCTGGCTCGCCCACCACAGCTGGCGGAAGCTGGACCCGCCGAGGTAGGTCGCTCCCAGGACGTTGATGGTGCCCACGAGGTCGGCTGCCGCATCGGTGCGGGTGCAGCGACCCTTCCCGCCTTCGACGACGAGCTCATATCGGCCGTCGGTCTCGGGGCGGAACGGATCCGCGACTTCGAACACGAGCCGCCCGTCGGTCCCGTAGCGTCGAGCTTCGAGCGCGGCGACGACGTCCAGGAGCCGGACCCACAGCCCGTCGTTCAACGAGAACCGCAGACGTCGTGGCTCGCGGAGCAGATGGAGTAGGGGCTCGTCGGCCGGGCGGTTCCAGGCCTCGACGGTCGCGACCAGATCGATGTCGAACAGGAACCGCCAGATGTCCGCGTCGCCGGCAGGTGTCGAGGCCACACACTCCCTGACCGTGATGGTCCCGGACGGAACGGAGCGGGGCCAGTCGTGCTTCGTCCAGTAGACCGCGTACGCATCCGCCGTCCCGGCCTCGTCGCGATGTATCGCGTACATCCACGGGCGGTCCTTGTCCTCGCCGACCGTCGCGAAGTTGTGATCGCGCAGGGCCGCGTTCCGCTCGACGCCCCCGGGGCGCATCGCGGCGTCATAGATCTCGTCGATGATAGGCAACGCCTCCTCTTTCGAGACGAGCTCGACGCGACCGACCGGCTCGTAGCCGCGAACGAACGCCATCCGAGCGGACTCCGCTTGGAATTCGCCGAGCAGCCCGGCGAGGCCGTACCCGAAGCGGCCGTAGATCGCCCCCTCGGAGGCGAAGAGTGCCGCGAGCGGCTCGCCCCGCTCCGCGGCTTGATCGAGGACGACCTGCATCATCCCGGTGTTGATCCCTCTGCGGCGATGGGTGGGGTGGACGCCCACCATCGTGACGCCAGCCGTCGGGATCCGCGCGCCACCGGGGACCATCATCCGGAACGTGACCGCAGCCGACGTGCCGACGATCCTGCCGCCGTCGATCGCCGCGAAGGATCGATCGGGCTCGATGACGGGGAGCGATGCCTCCACCTCGTCCTCCTTCGCCACGGAGCTGAACGCGGTCTCGGCAGCACGGACCCACTCGGGGCGCTCCTCGTAGGTGATCGGACGGATCTCGATGTCCATGACGCCCGAGCCTAACGGCAGCGAGTGTCTACTCCAGGATCGCGTCGAGGCCGACGGTCAGGCCCGGGTGGGTCGGCACCCATCGGATGGCCATCAACACTCCGGGCACGAACGAGGTCCGGTCCATGGAGTCGTGGCGGATCGTGAGCGTCTGTCCCCGGCCACCGAAGATGACCTCCTGGTGCGCGACGAGGCCGGGGAGCCGGATCGAGTGGATCCGGATCCCCGCCCGCTCGCCACCGCGAGCGCCGGGGATCGATTCCGAGGACGGACCCGCCCAGGACTCCGGACGGGCGGCTGCGATCGCGTCCGCCGTCGCGCCCGCCGTCCCCGACGGTGCGTCGGCCTTCCCGTCGTGGTGGAGCTCGACGATCTCGACGGCCGGCAGGTGGCGGGCGGCCTCGCGAGCGAACCGCTGCATCAGGGCGGCGCCGATCGCGAAGTTGGGGGCGACGAAGACACCGACGGGTGCTTCGCGCCACGCCTCGTCCACGTCGAAGCCCGTGGTCCCGACGACGATGTGCACGCCGTGCTCGATCGCCCAGACGACGTGCTCGGGCGCGAAGCTGCCACTCGTGAAGTCGACCGCGACCTCGACCCCCGCCGAGTCGAAGGCGTCGAGGTCCTCGGCGAGGACGACGTCGGACCCCTCCAGGGCGAGCGCCGTCGAGGCCGGCTCGCCCGCCTTCGAGCGGGAGATCCCGGCGACGAGCTCGAGGTCTGTGTCGGCGTGCACGGCGTGACACACCTCGGCGCCTACCTTGCCGGTGGCACCGATCACGCCGACGCGGATCACGCCATCACCCCCGCGAGATCGCGCTGGGCGAACGGCCCGAGGACCGTCAGCGTCATCGGCTGCGACAGTACCCGCTTGGCCACGCGTCGTGCGTCCTCGAGCGACACGTCCTCGACGCGCTTCAGCGACTGGTTCACCGTGAGGATCTCGCCGTGCGCGATCTCGGACTTGCCGATCCTCGACATCCGGCTGCCGGGATCCTCGAGCGAGAGCACCATCGACCCCTTGACGTGCCCCTTCGCACGATCGAACTCCTCGGCCGTGAGACCGCCCTCCGCGACGTCGTCCAACTCACGACGGAGCAGGCCGATCACCTCCTGCGCGCGGGCGGGTGTGGTCCCCGCGTAGCAGGAGAACAGCCCCGCCTCGGTGTACTGCGAGTGATAGCTGTACACCGAGTACACGAGGCCG
>DASSDW010000173.1:0-7444 GCA_035696925.1 Actinomycetota bacterium | reverse complement strand
CCGACCTTGGTGTGCTTCATGATGCTCGCCACGTTGCCCCGCGGATCCCGCACGAGGTGGATGACCTTCACGTCGAGGCGGGGCATGTCGGCCAGATAGCGGGGACGCTGGTGATCACGAGCCGTGTCCACGAACGTCCCCTTCCCCGTCTGCTCCAGGACGGCGCGCGCCAGGCTCCACGAAGCGGATCGAGCCTCGGCGATCCGCCGCGCCACCGGCCCGGCCCGATGCAGCACGGCGTCCCGAGACCAGGTCAGCATGTCGTTGCCGAGGGAGCTCACGAGGAGCCCGTTCAGCCATCGTCGCCGGGAGACCCGGACATGGGTGTTCCAGAAGTCCTTCTCGAACACCGTCACCGGGTGCTCGAGCTCCACGGTTCTCCGGGCGATGCGGCCCCAGAACCCGCAATCGGTGAATCTCGCGCCACACGAGCAGAGGTACGTCGAGACATCGACCCGCGCGGTGAGCCCGGTGGCAGCGCCGATCGACGCGCATTCCGGATGGTTCCCCAGGAGCATCCCGAGGAGCGTCGAACCCGTGTACGGGCTGCCCGGCATGCACACGTAGGGGATCGGGGCGTCCATCGCCGGTCGTTCGGTCGTCAAGACGTCGAGGTGTTGGTCCATCGAGCAGCTCCTTCCCCGCCGTCGGCGACCGTCTGGGCGGCAGCGGCGTCCCGGCCACCAGCGGCACGAACCGCGAGGCCCGACCACAGGCCGAGGTTGCGTCCCATCGTCGTGGCGAGATCGAAGGAGCGGCTGCGCTCTCGGGCGGCCTGCCCCAGCCGGGCTCTCTCCGCAGGGCTTCCGAGGAGACCGGCGACCGCCCCGGCGAGGGACTCCGGATCGTTCGGCGGCACGATCCGGCCGGCCTCTCCGAGACACTCGCTCCCGTTCACCTCGCTCGCGACGATCGCCGCCCCGCACGCCATCCCCTCGAGGAGGGCGAGGGAGAGCCCGTCCCACCGCGAGGGAGCGACGACCACGTCGGCGGCGCGGTACTCCGGCGCCGTCGCATCGACGCCACCCCGCCATTCGATCCGGTCGGAGACCCCGAGCGAGGCCGCGAGGGCGTCGAGCCGCGCGCGCTCTCCGTGCCCACTCTCGTCGCCGACGAGCCGCAGCCGTGCGGTTCGATCGGGCAGGAGGGCGAGCGCGCGGATCGCCACGTCCTGGCCCTTCTGTTCGCTCAGCCTTCCCACGCAGACGATGAGCGGCACGTCTTCGACCCGGTCGGCTCGGTCGCCGATCGGAGAGAACCGATCGCGATCGACCCCGTTGGGGATCGATCGCAACGGCGCGCGAGCGCCCAACACGGCGCGACCTTCCTCCGCCTCGCCGTCCGAGACCGCGACGATCGCATCGCACCGGCGAGCAAGCACCCGTTCGATCCATCGATAGAGGCGAGCCCAGCGACCACCCACGAGCCAGGACCAGTAGTGGGCGGTGAAGACGACCGCGGGCCGTTGGCGTCGCCCGAGGGACATCGCCGCGACGCGTCCGAGCGCACCTGCCTTCGAGGAGTGGAGATGGACCACGTCTCGGCCGCGGCTCAGCCTCCGGATGGCCAGGAGGTCGGAGAGGTCCCTGGGGGCGGGTGCCCGAGCCATGTTCAGCGCGTGGTGGCGGGCTCCAGTCGCCTCGATCCAGCCGGCGAGCGGACCGTGCGCGGAGTCGGGGCTCACCACGGTGACCCGGTGGCCGGCCGCGACGGCCGCCTGTGTCAGGTCGCGGACGCAGATCGCGACCCCGTAGCTCACGGGCTGCGAGACGATCAGGACGTTCAGCGGGCGATTCACGACGCCCCCCCGCGCGGGACCCCGGCGGTGTTCTCCCGAAGAGGGGCGGCGGCTCGGGGGGCCTTCCACCTCGCCAGATCCAACCCCCACGAGCGCTCGAGCTTCTCGAACTCCGTCTCGTACTGACCGCTCAGCTCCCGCCGCAGCTGCGGATCCAGCGGCGGCACGCGACGACCGCTCGTCAAGGCGCGCCTCAGGCCCATGCGACCGGCCACATCCACCAGCCACTCCAGGTTGTGCCTCCGCATGCGCCGACCGACCTTGACGGCGGCGCTCGAGATCGTCCGGAAGCGAGGAACCGTGCTCGGGTTGACCCGGTCGGTGGCATCGGGGAAGAGGTCCTCGCCCACGCCCAGGAACGCGGCCAGCTCCGCCCGAACCCCACTCCCCTCGGAGACGGCCTCCTCGAAGAGGACCGGGAGGATCCGCTGCCTCTCGTAGTGATCGAGGTAGCGCTCGAGGTACCGGCTGTAGAAGCCCATCTCCAATGCCCGGGGCCTCGTGGCGACGAACTCCTCGAAGGAGCCGCGGAAGTCCCGCCGCTGGATCACGAAGCCGAACTGCGAGTACGCCCGATCCACCGGGTGCCGGAGCATCACGAGGAGCTTCGCCTCGGGAAGCAGCGTGGAGATCCGTCCCGGGCACGCATCGCAGTACAGGTACTGGGGAGAGATCTCACCGATCGCCGCGTACCGGCCGGCCTCGTCGGGAGGGCAGAAGAACCCCTCGTACCACCCCTGTCCTTCCTCGTGGTGGCGGTCGAAGAAACGCACCTCCTTGCGGCGCGAGGGCAGGTACACGTCGGGGTGCGCCGAGAGGAGCTGATGCAGCCACGTCGTCCCCGCGCGGGGCACGCCGATCCCGAGGAAGGTCGGCAGGGTCATGCGACCCCGACCTCCGCGATGTCGTGGTCGGTGAGATCGATGACGTCGTCCGGCGGCGCCGAGCGCCGAGCGCCGATGACCGCCGCGGCCACGGCGAACGTGAGGAAGAGCCACGTGGTCTTCCGGTGCTCCCACGTGAGGGTGGACGCGCCGATCGCCCATACGAGCAGCGACGTCAGCCAGAAGTTGCGGTCCCACTTCGGGAGCCGCAGCACCTGGAGGGCGACGATCCCGAGGATCGACAAGAAGATCGTGAATCCGATCAAGCCCTCCTCGACGAGCACCGACAGGTACGAGTTGTGCGCGACCTTGTTCAACGTGTTCACCGTTCGGTACATGTCCGTGCCGACGCCCAAGATGGGGTGCTCCATGAACGCTCGTAGCCCTTGCGCCCATTGGCCGGTGCGGCCGTTCAGGTCTCCCTGCGTGACCTCCGTTCCGGTCGTCCCGAGGCGCTGGAAGGAACTCAGCGGCTGCACGATCGGGAGCACGACGAACAGGGATGCGGCCAGGACGACCACGACGGCGACCCGCGTATGGATCTTCAACTTCGTCAACGTGGCGAGCCCGTACAGGAGACCGATGGCCGCCCCCACCGACGCGGTCCTCGTGCCCGAGAGTGCCACCCCGATGAACGCCACGGGCAGATAGCCGATGTTGATCAGCCGGAAGACCTTCGGGGTCTCGGGCGAGGCCGCGAGGTAACACGCGACGGGGATGCCCAGCGCGAGGATGAAGCCGTACCCATCCGGGTTGGTGTTGCCGAGGCTGTACCGCTCCTCATTGGTGTAGAAGGCGTTGGACTGCACGTAGTTCAGGACCGCACCTCCGACGGCGGTGTAGGCACCGAGGACGTACGCTTGCAGTCCCGCGAGCAACGCCGCTTTGGTCCGAAAGAGATCCCACAGGATGTAGACGAACAGCAGGGTCTGCAGCCAGAGGTACACGGCTCCGAGGCTCTCGACCGGATCGGGACTCCAGAACGTCGTGAGCGCGACCCACGTGACGAACCCCGCAACGGCGAACAGGAACAGGACCGGCCGTCGCATCTGGCCGGCGACGACGATCATGAACAGCCAGCACGCGCCGACGATGAGGCCCATCACCGTCGCCGTCGTGCCGAGGCCGGGCAGGTGGAACGCTCCCTCCCAGGGGATCGTGAAGATCAGGATCAGAGACAGCCCGAAGACGATCTTGCGCACGGCTACTCCCCCACCAAGACCTCGAGATACCGACTGACGACGAACTCCTGCTCGTAGGGTCGCCAGCTCTCGGGCGCCGGCGCCGGCACCTCGCCCGCCAGTGCCGACCCGATCCCGCGGGCGAGCCCATCCACGTCGCCGACGTCTACGAGCAGCCCGTGTCTGCCGCCGTCCAGGATCTCCTGCGGGCCGCTGAGGCAGTCGGTGGCCACGATCGGCACACCGCAATACAGCGCCTCGATCAGCACTGACGGGAGGCCCTCCCACCTCGACGACAGGACATAGGCGCCGGCACCCTTCATCCAGGGGTACGGATTCTGCACCCAACCGGGGAAGGCCGCCGCATCGTCGAGACCGAGCTCGGCGACGAGCGCTTCGAGCGACCCGCGTTCCGGCCCCTCGCCCAGGATCATCAAGCGGGCGTCACGCTCATCGCGGACCCGGGCGAACGCGCGGAGGAGCGTCCCGAAGTCCTTCTGCTCCGCGAGCCGCCCCACCGAGACCACGACGGGGGGCTCACCGGGGCGGAACCACGGGTGGTCGAGCGGAGCGTCCGCGAGCTGCTTCAGCTCCGGCGTCACGATCGGGTTGTGCACGACGTCGATCCGCTCGCGGGGAAGGCCCGCCGTTCGGGAGAGATCGTCGGCGGTGCCGCGGGCGACGGACACGATCCGATCGGCCCATGGATAGAACCGGCCGATCAACCGCGGAAGCATCCGATGTCGTCGTCGGGGTGAGTGCGCCGCCTCGAGCGAGAGGGCGTTCTGTTCGTTCACGACCAGCCGCGTATCGACCCTGGCCAGAGCTCTGGCCCAGATGCCGACGACGTTCACGTAGTTCATCGATGTCAACATCGCCGCGGGCCGTTCCCGGCGGAGATACCGGACGAGACCCGGAAGGCTCGCGAGCACACGGCCGGCGTGAAGGTCCACGATACGGACCTCCGGCGGGACCTCCGCGAGATAGTGCCCCGAGGCATCGCTGAGCACGAGGTCGACGTCGAATCCGCGGTCCGCGATGCCGGCGGCGAGCTTGGCCATCGCGCGCTCGGCACCCCCGCCATCCATGTTCGCCGTGAAGATCGCGACGCGCACCCTGGCATCCGTCGAAGAGCTCGTCGAGCCGCCGGCCGTCGCGTCCGCGGAAACGTTCATGTGAGTCGAGCCACCCTACGGAGTCGGAGCCAGAGCAGGCGCCGGACCTCGGGCTGCAGGCCGGCGAGGAACACCACGGGCGCCAGGATCGCCACCGAAAGGCCGACGGACAGAACGAGCGCCACCCATGATCCGGCGTGGAGCGAATCCGCGAGCGCACCGGCTCCGCCGAACAGGACAGCGGTGACGATCGCGGGACGGACGATGCCTCGCAACTGCCGTTCGGGAGGGATCTCGAGCAACCTACCGATCATCCAGGGGTAGCCGATGCTCTGGATCGTTCGACCCACGATGAATCCGAGGACGAGTCCGATGATGCCGAGTTCCATCGGGCCGACGAAGAGCCATGCGAGACCGATCGACGCCACGGCGGAGATCGCCCCGAGGAGCACCTTCGACCGGAGGTTCAGCGTCAGATCGATGATGTTGGCGTCCGTGCGGATCAATCCGAACTGGAGCACCATCAGCATGATCACCAAGACGGCGCCGGACCCCGGGTAATACTTTCCGCCGACCCAGAGCTGGAGGAAGGACGCCTCCCACAGGAGGACCGTCGTCCCCGCGACGATCGTGAAGAGCCAGATCAGGCTCATCGTCTCCCTGCGGATACGGACGGCGCGCGCAAGCTCCCCGGCACCGATCATCCCTCCGAGCCCGGGCATGATCGCGACGATGAGCGTCGCCACCGCGACGATGATCGCTTGCGGGAGGTACTTCGCCAGCGTGTACGTCGTGACGAGCGCGGGTGAACCGACCACGCCGAGGACGACCACGTCGCTCGCGAGCATGATCGTCATCACGAGGTTCCACAGGAGGAACCACCAGCTCAGACCGACGAAATGACGGACCTCCGCGATGCTCGGCCGCGCGATGCCGAACCACTCGACCCGACTCCGGACGATGAGCAGATAGGTCAGGCCCCAGAGGACGGTCGCGACCGCCGTCGCGACCGCCAATCCGCCGATCCCCGCTCCGAAGTAGACGGCGACCACGAGGAGCGACTTGCTGACGAATACGAGGAGGACCGACAACCCCAGTCGCTTGTACCCGAGGTTCTCCCCCTGGAGGACGGACTGCGGAAGGTAAAGCAAGCTGAAGAGGACCGCGTCGAGGACCAGGATGCCCGCAGCCAGACGGACGGTTCCGTAGGAGTCCGGCGCCACATCGAGCCACACGGGCGAGAGCCAGGCCAAGACCCCGCCGATCGCGAGGAGCAGCGGAAGGAAGAGCAACCACACCGCGAGGGCGTTGCCCACCTGCCGTCTCTTGAAGTCGTAGTCGGTCGAACGTTGCTCGTGGGCGATCGTCCACTTCAGGGCCTCTCCGGGGCGACCGCTCGCCGGTGACGCGTGGCCGATGAGGCGCTGCAGGACCTGCCAGATGCCGAACACCGTGTCCCCGAGTCGCCCGAGGAGGATCGGGCTGATGATCAGACCGGCGACGATCCTCGCCGCCTGCTCCGCCGTCGACGCGGCGGCGTTGAGGGATGCCTTCTTCGTCAGGCTGCCGTCGGAGACCACCCGGGAAACCATCCGGCCGAGCCGTCCTCTCGGCGCGGACCTCGGAGTCGTGTCATCCGTCTTCATCCGCCGTCCCTCGGCGTCACGAGAGCCTGGACCAGATGGTGGCCTTGACCTCGGACAGGACGTCGTCCTTCGGCGAGGCCGCGTCGATCACGATCGCAGACGTTCCGCTCCAGTCGATCCCCCAGATCTCCTCGGAACGCGGACGAACCGAGGATTCCGGCTCGATCCCGCGCCGCCGCTCCACGGCCGTATCGGGGTCGACTCGCAGCACGATCAAGGTGTCGGGCTCCCGGATGCGCTCGTAGTAGCGACGCTCGAGTCCCGCCAGCCATGCGGCCCATCGGCCCCATGCCGCCGGATCCTTCAACCGTCCGGTCACCGCTCCGTCCATCAGGGAGACCTCCGGCAGCGGGTAGCGATCGCAGATCACGATCGCCCCGTTCGTGGCGAGACGTCTCGCCCTCCGGTACGTGCGGAAGCGGTCGCGGGCCGTGAGGACCTCCCAGACGAGGCGCGCTCGGTTCCGCACGCTCAACCCTCCCTCGCCGGCGGAAAGGGACGACCGCAGCGCCTTCGCGGACGACGTCGAGGTCCGTTTCGTCGCCGCGACGAGCTTGAGCGAGCCTTTGACGATCGCCGTGAGCGTGGACCACGAGGGTTTCCCCATGTGCATCGTGGAGGAGTCGATGTTCTCGGAGGCGAGCCATCTCGAGAGCCCGTCCACCACGGTCGTCTTCCCTGCCCCGTCTCCTCCCACGATCGCGACCAACGCACCGCCGGATGACATCCGGCTCCTGACGGGCCCCCGACGGAAGACCTTGCGCCGGAGCACCGTCCTGCCACGCCTCCACATGCGCAGACCGGTGTCGAGGACCGGCGG
>DASSDW010000172.1:0-9517 GCA_035696925.1 Actinomycetota bacterium | reverse complement strand
TCGGCGCCCATGTTCAGCGGCGTCTCGATGCCCAGGAGCGCCAGGATCGCGAACGAGAAGAACGTGAGGTTCGCGGGGAGGCCGAGCGCGAGCGTCTCACCCTGGAACGGGTCCCATCCCGTTCCGAAATCCGTCGACGCGTCGTTGCCTTGCAGGAGCCACCACACTCCCGCGAACCCGATCAGGAAGATCGCGGCAGCGTAGAACCAGAACAGCACGTTCACGTAGTTCTGCGTGACGCGCATCCTCAGGTAGGACATCAGCGCGCTGAACCAGATCACCGCGAGGACGACCAACCCGATCTGCCAGTTCTCGGTGAAGACGCACGGGTACTCGCAGCTCGGCTTGATGAAGACCGCGGCCTGCTGCAGGTAGTTCGCGAACAGGATCCCGATGAACACCAGCGAGATAGGGCCCGGCCACCAGGCCACGAACCCGGCGAAGAACCCCCAGAACGGCCCGAGCACCTTGTGGGTCCAGACGTAGAGCGAGCCTTCCTCGGGGAACATCCGCCCGAGCTGGGCCGTCACGAACGCCCCGGTGATCAGGAACGTCAGGAACGCGACGATCCAGAAGATGAACACCGACGGCCCCGCGAACTGCAGGCCGGCCGCGTTGTTGATGAACAGCACGATCGCGACGAAGATGACGACGAGGTCGAACGGACCGAGCGTTCTCGCCACCAGAACCGGTGCGACCTTCTCCGAGATCATCTGCTCGTCGGCGCGTGACGCCATGGCATCTCCCTCCCATCGCATGAGGGACGCCGCGAGCCGGGGCAGGCGCCCCCACCAGGTCTCGTCGGCGCGAATCCTTGCATCTCGCCGATGCCTTGTCCAACTGCGCCCGAGTGATCCGGCTCTGGCCTCGCCGCGAATCCAGGCCGTTCCGCGCTGCGGGGCAGGCACGAGCGAGGGGAGGCGGATTGAGCGTTCCACGGCGGGTCCTGGTCGTCTCCTTGCTGGTGCTCGGCGTGCTGACGGTGCCCGTGCTCGCCCACGCGCATCCGCTCGGGAACTTCACGATCAACACCTCCGCCGCCCTGGTCGTGCGGGCAGATGAAGTGGTCGTCGACTACGCCGTGGACATGGCCGAGATCCCCACGTTGCAGGAGCAACGGCGGTTGGATCCCGATGGAGACGGCACTCCCTCGGCGGAGGAGGAGACCGCCTATCGCTCGGCCGCCTGCGCCGACCTGCGGACGGGGCTCTGGCTCCGGGTCGATGGTGCCGTCGCTCCCCTCACGCTTCGCTCTTCGGAGCTGTCTCTGCCCGCCGGGCAGGCCGGACTGTCGACCCTGCGACTCCGATGCGTCTTCGAAACGGCGATCGATCCGGCGGCCGTCCACGACCTCAGGTTCGAGGATCGGACGTACCCGGACAGGCTCGGCTGGCGCGAGGTCACGACCGCGGGTGATGGCGCGACGATCGTTCGATCGGACGTTCCGCGCGAGAGCCCCAGCGATCGGCTCCGCTCGTATCCGACGGGATTCGCTCCCTCGCACGTCCTCACCGCATCGATCGGGTTCCGGCCCGGCGGCGCAGCTCTTCCTGCCCAGGCCGGACCGGGTGCGGCAGCGCCGGCGACGGGCGGGTTCCTCGCCGGCTTCGCCGCTCGCCCCGATCTCTCGGCCGGCCTCATCGCCTTGATGATCGCGGCGGCCGTGGGCATCGGCGCGATCCATGCGCTCGGCCCGGGCCACGGGAAGTCGTTGATCGGCGCGTACCTGATCGGTGCCGACGGCACGCTCCGACAGGCCGCAGCCGTCGGCGTCGCGGTCTCGGTGATGCACACCGCATCGGTGCTCGGACTCGGGCTCCTGGTGCTCTCCGCGGAGCGGGTCTTCGCGCCCGAACGCGTCTACCCGTGGCTCGGACTCGCATCCGGGCTGGTCGCACTCGGCCTCGGCGCCGCGCTGCTCGTCTCGAGGATCCATTCGCTGTCGGAGGGTCGACACGGGCACGACCATCCGCACCCGGATCGACCGCTCTCGCGGCGAGGGCTGGTGGCGCTCGCGTTCGCCGGGGGGATCCTCCCGTCTCCGAGCGCGCTGGTGGTTCTGCTGGGTTCGGTGGCGATCGGCCGGGCGGCCCTCGGCCTCGTCCTGATCGCGGCGTTCAGCGCGGGCCTGGCGGCGTCGCTCGTGGCCGTCGGGGTCCTCGCGATCCGCGCGCGACACGTTGCGGTCGGCAGGCTTCCCGCCGGTCTCATGCGGCTGGCGCCCGTCGTGTCGGCCGCGTGTATCGCACTTCTGGGACTGGCCCTCACCGGGCGTGGGCTCCTCCAGATCTAGCGCGAACGCGAGAACCGGAGGAGGACGCCGCCGAGCACCGCGATCCCGACGGCGATCGCGATCGTCACCACGCGTTCGCTCGTGCTCCCGTCCGCGAAGGATGCGGCGGCGATCAGGAACAGGCCGACGAGGATCCCGGCGATCCCGAGGATCCCGCTCAGGAGACGGAGCGGGAACGCCATCCGACCCGCGCCACCTATCAGACGCCGGCGAGCGTCATCTCACCGATCAACACCGACGGCGTCCCCACGGAGGAGAAGAACCGCAGGTCGTCCCCGACGCCGGCGATCGACTGCAGCATCTCCGGCAACGTCGACGCGATCGTCATCTCCCGGAGCGGTTCTCCGAGCGACCCGCCGGAGATCCGGAGGCCGGTCGCTCCGACGCTGAACTCCCCACTGATCGGGTTGGCCCCGGAATGGACCCCGCTCACGTCCTGGATCACGACGCCACCGTCGGCTCGCCGCAGCAGCTCCTCCAGAGGGGTGTCCCCGACGTCGAGGTAGAAGTTCGACGTGCCCACGCCGGGCGCCGCTCGGTAGCCGCGCTTGCCGTTGCCGGTCGATGCGGTGTCCCCCTTGTGCGCCGTGTAGGCGTTGTGGAGGAACCCGGTCAGCACGCCCTTCGTGAACAGCTCCGTCCGGCCGCTCGGCACCCCTTCGTCGTCGAACGGGGCGGCGCCCGGTCCTTGCACGTTGGTCCCGTCGTCGACCAGCGTGAACAGCTCGGATCCGACCTGCTCTCCGACGAGGTTGGCGAACAGGGAACGGCCCTTCTGCACGGCGTCGGCGGAGAGGGCTCCCGCGAGCACACCGAGGAACGACATCGCGGCGAACTGGTCGAGGACCACCGGGACGCGGGCCGTCGTCGGCTTCGCGGCGCCGAGCATCCGTGCGCCTCGCTCCACGGCCTCGTCGGCGACCGCCTCCCATTCGAGCTCGTCCAGCCCGCGGGCGATCCGGTAGGAGAAGCCCGTCTGCGTCTCGTCGCCCTCCACCGCGAGGGTCACGGCCAGGCACCACGCATCGGTCCGGGCGTACTCGGCCTCGACGCCGGTCGTGGAGGCGATCGCGACCCGCGAGACGGCATCACCCACCTGGGCCTCGTCGATCTTCGTCACCCGCGGGTCGCGGGAGATCGCTCGCGCCTCGAGGTCCAACGCGAGGCGGGTCTTCCCCTCCGCCGGCACCGCGACGGACGACTCCCGATACAGGTCGGGGATCGGCGTCCACCGGCCCGGCTCCGGCAGGACGTTGTGCTCGTCCTCCGCCGAGAGCGCGGCGTTCTCCCGCGCCCGGCGAACGACGTCCCGGACCTCGTCGGCATCCGGGTCCGCCGCCCACGCGTACCCGAGCCGGGAATCCCGGATGACCCGCACCCCAACGCCGCGGGACTCGGAGAACTGGAGGCCCTCGACCTCGCCACGGAGCGCCTTCGCCTCCGTCCGCCGCGACTCCTCCGCGTAGGCCTCGACCGCCTCGCCCGACTCGGCGGCCTCCACGGCCACGCGGCAGAGGTCGCTCAGATCAGGCACCGGTGCCTCCGACGGTGATCCGCGAGATGCGCAGGGTCGGTGACCCGCTTCCGACGGGCGCCTGCTGCCCGTCCTTGCCGCAGACGCCTTCCCAGGTATCGAAGTCGTCGGCGACGGCGTCGACCGCCGACATCACCTGGATCGCGCGCCCGATCAGGTTGGCGCCGCGGACCGGCGTCGTGACCTTCCCGTCCTCGATCAGGAACGCCTCGGAGCATCCGAACACGAAGTCGCCGCTCGCGGGATTGACCTGTCCCCCGCCGAGGGACGTGACGAAGACGCCGTTCGACGTGCTCTCGATGATCGCCTCGGCGCGCTCGGGTCCGTCGAGGATGTTCGTGTTCGTCATCCTCGGGATCGGCGGGCTCGCGTAGGACTCACGGCGACCGTTGCCCGTGGACGGGACGCCCTCCTTGTCGGCGCGGAGCCGGTCGTACAGGAACCCCTGCAGCACGCCGTTCTCGAAGAGCACGGTCCGCTGGCTCGGCTCGCCTTCATCGTCGAAGTCGAACGAACCCCACCCGTTCGGGATCGTCGCATCGTCGACCCCGTTCACGACCTCGCTGGCGCACGCCGTTCCGACGAGACCCCGGTAGACGCTCGCCTCCTTGTCCACGGCGTCGGCCTCGAGCGGATGGCCGACGGCCTCGTGGAACAGCACGCCGCCCATCCCGGGGGCGAGCACCACGGCCATCTCGCCGGCCGGCGCCGGGATCGAATCGAGCATCGTGACGGCCCGTTGGGCCGCCTTCTCCCCGACGGCCGCTGCATCGTAGCGCTCGAAGAGCTCGAGCCCGCCGCAGGACGCGGGACCGAAGAACCCGGTCTGGATCGTGTCGTCCCGCGCGGCGACGACCTGGGTCACCAGCCGGATCCGAGGGCGCTCCTCCTCGACCCAGCGGCCGTCGGAGGTGGCGATCAGTCGCTCCTGCAGCGAATCGCCGTACATCCCGATCACCTGGACGACCTCCGGACTCAGACCGCGCGCGGCGTCGTCGAGCTCCCGAAGCCAGGCCACCTTCTCCGCGGCCGGGAGGCCCCCGGCGGGCCGATCCGTCCGGTTCACCCTCGGGCCCACGCGCTCGGACAGATCGACGATGGATCCGGGCGCTCCTTCCTGCAGCGCGGCGCTGGCGGCGTCCGCGGCCTGCAGGAGCGAGTCACGGTCGAGTCGATTGGAGAACGCGTAGCCGTACGAGGTGCCGAGCGCGACGCGGACACCGGCACCGCGATCGAGGCCGCTCGTCAACTCCTCGACCTTGCCGTCGTCCAATCTGATCGACGTAGACGTTCGCTCCTCGACGAAGAGCTCGGAGAACGAGCCGCCGCGTCGACGCGCGGCACGCAGCACCTCCTCGACGAGCTCACGGGGCAGCATGCGCGCGATGCTAGCAGCGGTGCTGTGAAGGACTTCCCGAACCACTCACAGCACGATCACGAGCAGGAGGAACGCGAACGCGGCGATCGCACCCCCGATCCCTCCGACGAGCTGATCGCGGGATGAGGCACCCACGCCCGCTCGCATCCACGCCACGAGAGCGAAGACCCCGGCGACGAGGAGCAGCAGTCCGATCGAGAAGAGGGATACCACGGCGGCTCCCATGAGACCTCCGCTCGCGATGCCGAGCGGGATCACCCGATCGGGACCGGCCCGCACCGCGCCGGCGAGGGCCGCCACCCCGAGACCCGAGATGAACGCCGTGATCACGATCACGCCGCCGAGGTCCTGCTCCCCTTGCGACACGATGATCGCGACGTAGACGATCGCGGTCGCGAACGTGAGGCCGGCGGCGACGGTCGCGGGAACGGAGCCCGGGAGACGCTCGCGAGGTGTCCCGATCACGGAGCCAGCGTACGTCCTCGTCGGCCGCGGAGGGTGGGGTAGGCTCGCCGGGATGCGCGGAACGTTGCTGCGGACCCGGGCGCTCGGCGCGCTCGTCATCGTCCTCACGGCCGCGTGCACCACGACCGGGATCGGTCACGGGCCCACCGATGCCGTCTCGCCGCCCCCGCTGGACGGCGCGTCCCCCACGTCGACGGTCTCACCGACCCCGTCGGGTTCGCCCGGACCTGAGAGCCCGCTCGTGGTCGGCGCCGCGAGCGTCACCCTGTCGGGCGACGTCGCGATGACCATCGGCTTGTCCTCGATCGAGACGCCGGCCGTCTGGGCGCCGCCGCCCGCACCGATGGACATCACCTGGAGCGGCGGCGCGGTCCAGCAGCTGCACCTCTCCGGGACGTCGTTCGTCAGCCTGGCGCCGACGAGCCCGGACAAGTCGCTCTCGTTCACCGTCCAGGGCCCGGACGGGCCGATCGAGTTCTCGTCGACGGCCGGAGAGTGCAGCGTCACCATCACGCCTGCGCTCGCCGACAACATGGGCGGCGTGTTCAGCTGCACGGTCCTCACCGATGTCGAAGGTGCGGTCACGGTGGACGCGCGCGGCACGTTCACCGCCAGCGGATAGCGGCCAGGATGGCAATCGCTCGCCGGGACCTCGCCTGGCTCGGCGGCCTCTGGTGCGTGCTCCTCGCCGTGTTCGTGTGGCCGTATGCGATCGACGGCCACCCCTTCGGCGTCGGCCCCGACGTCCCGGTCTACCTCTGGTGGACGCGGGTCGGGGCGAGCGAGGGCCTCTCGATGGTGGGGAGCCGGCCGGGCGCGCCGGCGCTCGTGGCCGCGCTGGTAGGCACTCTCCACCTGAACGTGACGGCGGTGACGGCCGGGCTGGCATCCGCACTCGGGGTCGCCGTGGGGGCGGCATCTGCGGCGCTGGTCCGCCGTGCCGCGGAGAGGACGTGGCTCCTCGCCGGGCTCCTCGCGGGGGTGTTCTCCGTCCATCTCGTCGCCGGCTACCTGGCCAATCTCGTGGTCGCCGTCGCGTTCCTCGCGGCCGCGGCGTGTCTCGCCGGACCCCGCCGGTCGTGGTGGGCGGCGGCCGTGCTCCTGGCAGGTGGCGGCCTGGCGCATGGGCCCTTCCTGGTCCACGCGATCGTCGTGTTCGCGGGAGCCGCCGCGCTCGCCTGGCGAGCGGGCGCCCGCGACGAAGCCCGCGACATCGCGCTGTCCGTCACGGCGGGCGGGGTCGTCGCGGCAGCCGGCATCCTGGCGACGATCGCGGGACCCGGCCCGATCGCCGCCGAGACGTCGAGGGACGGGTACCTCCGGCGAGCGGGACTCGACCGACAGCTCGTCGACGCGTACCGCGAACGGTTCCGGCTGCGGGCTGCCCGCTACGTCCAGTGGATCTCGGTCCCGCTCGCCGTCGCTGGTACCGCGGTCGCCGATGCCTCGGTGGAGGGAGGGTTCCTGCGGCGGTTCCTCGCGTCGTGGCTCACGGTGATCGCGGTCGGTGTCCCGGTGGGCTACATCACCGGATGGCTCCCACCGGACCGGCTCGTCACGTTCGGGTTCGCCGTGCCGATCGCCGCCGCCATCGGGCTCGGATGGCTCCGTGGCCGGCTGGGCGGACGAGGCTGGTTGACGTGGGCGGTCGTCGGCGCGCTCGCCGGGTGGATGATCCTCGGGGGCCTGCTCGCTTGGGGCCGACAGGCCCCTTTCGTGAACCCGAGGGAAGTCGAGCTGGCTCGCGAGGCCGGGCTCCGCGTCGGACCACCGACGGACCGGCGCCCGATCGTGTACATCGTGGATGACGCCGATGCCACGGCGACGTTCCTCGGATCGCGGGCCGCGAACATCCTTCGGGCAGCGATCTCCCCCGAGCGCGCGGCCGACGTCTACGTCTTCGTCGGCACGATCAGCGACTTCTTCGACGACCGGCCGACGGTGCGAGGCGATCCCGAGTACGACGCCCTCTCCCGCCTGACGCTCGCGGATATCCCGAACGATCCCGAGCCACTGGTGGTGGTCCTCGGGCCCTTCTATCGAGGGAATGTCTCCAGCTCAGAGCTCCTTGAGTTAGGACCCTCCTTCTGGGCGACCGAATCCCTCCCGGAGTTCTCCATGACCCGCCCCGGTCCGTTGGACTTCATCCCGTCGTCCGGGGCGTGGATCTCGATCGCCGCGCTCGCGATCCTGGTGATGTTGTCCATCCTCGGGCTCGGCTACGCGGGCGCCGCCTTCGAGGACCCGGTCGTCGCGATCGCGACCGCCCCTGCCTTCGGCGCCGCCGCGGTCACCCTCGCGGCGACTGCGCTCGATCGGATGGGGCTCCGCCTGGAGTCGACGCCGGTCGCGCTCGCTGCGTCAGTGCTGGCGAGTCTCGGCGGGCTCGCGGCGTTCCTCGTCGTGCAGCGCCAGCGGGATCGAGAGGCGCCGGCGTAGGTCGAGACCCAACCACACGAGGAGACCGATCACGACCGGGGTCAGCGCGTAGTGGCCGATCAGGACGTTCAGGTCGTACGCCTCGGGGAACCGGAGCGGCTCCGCCGTCCACTGCGACAGCGCGAGCACGAGCGAGAGCGCGATCAGCGAGACGCGGGGCACCCGAGGGAGGATCCAGATCAGCGGGAGGGACCACGCGAGGTACCACGGCAGGAGCACCGGTCCGAGCAGGGTCAGGACGAGCAGCGCCCACGCCCATCCCCCGAAGAGCTCGAGCACCGGGCGCCCCGACGCGGCCGCGCGCGCGACCCCGCGAACGAGCCACACGACCGCGGTGACGAGCGCCACCGCGAACACGACGCGCGCGACGACGCCCAGCGCGTCCCCGCTGATCGCGTCGAGGACACGTCGGAAGAAGCGGGACGGCGCGAGCCATCCCTCGTGCGATGACAGCTCGAGCATCCCGAGCGTGGGGTCGTGCCATTGGAGGAAGGGAACCGCGACGACGATGACCACGGCGAGTGCGATGGCGGCGTGGATCACCCCGGCGCGCACGCGTTCCCCCGGCGACCGTCGCCACGCCACCCAGATCACGAGCAGGAGCAACGGGAGGAACGCGGTGGCCTTGACCAGTCCCGCGCACGTCACGAGCACGATCGCCCAGTGCGTCCACCCGCGGAGGACGAACCAGGCGGCCAGCGCGATCCCGAGCGCCACCAGGAGATCGTTATGCCCGCTCCCGGCGGACTGGAAGAGGATCACGGGGTTCAGGCCGAACGCGGCCACCGCGAACACCGCTCGTTCCGGGCGAAGCCCTCTGGACACGGCGGCGATCACGAACGTCGTGGCGAGGCTCGCCGCGATCGCGATGAGCCGGAACGCGTCGACGAGCACGTCCAGGCGCGAGCTCGTCCGGGTGACCAGCCCTGCCAGATGCGTGAACAGCGGTCCGTAGACGGACGGAGTGTCGACCCACCGCGGTCCGACGAGCGTCCGCGACAGGAAGCCGGGGAAGTCGGCGGGCGTTTGGACGTACGGGTTCGCGTGATGCACCGACACGATCTGGCCGTGCGCGATGTACGAGTAGACGTCCCGGGAGATCAGCAGAGGTTGCAGGACGATCGCCAGATGGAAGGCGATCGACAGCCCGAGGGCGAAGCGAAGCGACAGATCGCCCCGCCACGCTGCCCGCAGGAGCACGAGGAACCCCGCCATCCCCGCCACCACGCCGAGCACGGACGCCACGGGGAGGGCGTCCCCCAGCCGCTCGAGCCGAAGCGTCTCGGCGACCCAGACGAACGGGCCTCCCGGGTCGGCGCCCGGGGCCAGGATCGGCTGGAGAGGGGACCCGGGGACCGCGGCGACGACCGCCTCCACCAGGAACCCCGCCACGGCCGCCGCGACGGCG
>DASSDW010000171.1:0-5927 GCA_035696925.1 Actinomycetota bacterium | reverse complement strand
GTGATCCCGCGCTCGGCGAGCGCGTCCGCCATCTCCCACCGGGCGCCGAGCTCCTGGAAGATCTCGATCGCGCGGTCGAACCGCGGGATGGCTTCCGTGTGGTTCCCGAGGTCCTCGTCGAGGCGACCGCGCTGGACCATCGTGACGGCGACGCTGAAGCGATCGCCCATCTCCTCGGCGAGCTCGCGCGCCTGCTCGATCAACAGAGCGGCTTCCTCCGTCTGGTTCTTCTGCGACTCGTTGATCGAGAGCGCCGTCAGTGCCCGGACCCGGGCCCAGGTGTCGTCGTGCTCCTCCGCCAGCTCGAGCGCTCGATGCCAGATCGAGTCGGCCTGGTCGAAGTCCTCCCGGGTCCAGGGGACCCACCCCGCGAACAGCAGCGACCGCGAGGTCGCCCAGGCGTCGTCGAGCTCCCCCGCGGCCGCGAGCGAGTCCGCCAAGAGCCGCTCCGCCTGGTCCAGATCCCCGTCGACGTTGATCGCGATGTCGCCCTGGTACCGGAGCGCGAGGGCGAGCGTCCACGCGTCGTCGAACTTCTCGCCGAGCTCGACGGCGCGGGCCAACGCCTCGCTCGCGGCCGGGTACTCGCCGAGCCAGTAGTGCGCCTCCCCGGTGCCGGCGAGCACCCGCCCCTCGCGGACCCCCCAGGTGTCCTCGGCCCCGGCCATCCCGAGCGCCCGGGCGTAGTAGTCGAGGGCCGACCGGCTCTCCATGCGCCGCCGGGCGCGATCGCCGGCGAGGACAAGGGCGTCCGCCGCCAGCTCCGGGAGCCGGCGATCCGCGGGGTCGAGATCGAGCGAAGCCAGCGCCGCCCGCTCCAGATGGTCGGCCGCGTAGGAGCGGTGGCCCGACTCCATCAGGGCCTGAGCGATCTTCTCGTGCAGGTTCCGCCGCTCGCGCTTCGGGAGGCTCGAGTACGCGACCTCCCGGACGGTCTCGTGACGGAACCGCCACCGCGGCGCCCGGCCGGCGTCGTCCCGCACGAGGATCTCCGCCTCCTCGAGACCCTGGAGATCCTCGGGCTCCGCGTCCGACACCGTGGCGAGCTCTTCCTGGTCGAAGGAGAAGATGAAGACGGACGCCCGCCGGGCCAGGTCGCGGAGCCGATGCCGGAGGCTGTCCAAGCGGGCGGCCACGACGGCCTGCACGGTGGGGGGGAGCTCGCGCCCGGAGCTGGCCGCGCCGTCCTGCCGAGCCCGCAGGACCATGCCGGTCGTCTCGACGATGAAGAACGGGTTCCCGCCGGTGCGGTTGGCGATCTCCTCGGCTTCGGCATCGCCCACGCGTCCGCCCGCGGCTTCGCGCACCAGCTCGACCGACTCGAGCGGTGGGAGCGGGTCGAGCCGCAGCGTGACCGCGTTCACGGCACCCGATCCCCAGGCCGGGCGCTCCTCCAGGAGCTCCGGTCTGCCGAGCGCGATCGTGAGGACCCGCTTGGGGGCGTTCTTGGAGGCGGCCGCCGCCCGCTCGATCAGATCGAGCATCGGAGGGCGGAGCAGGTGGACGTCTTCGAACACCAGCACGACCTCGCCCCGGGCGCTCAGCCCCTCGACCAAGGAGAGGAACCCGCTCTGCACGTCCTGGACGAAGACCGACTCCTCGCGCTTCGGCCCGCCGAGCCCGATCGTGAGACCCAGTCGGCCGGCGACCCGCTCCGCCTCGCTGGGGTCGCAGCAGCCGTCGACGACGTCCTGGAGCCGGCGCATCGCCTCCTCGGGCGCCATGTCGTCCTCGATGCCGGCGATCTCGCGGACGATCGCGGTCACGGGGGCGAACGTCGCCGTGTCACCGTAGGTTCCCGCGCGCCCTCGGAGGATCGTGACGTCCGAGTCGAGCCCGGCGAGCAGCTCATCGGCGAGCCTCGACTTGCCCACGCCCGGCTCTCCCATGATCGAGACCAGGAGCGGGCTGGCCGTCGCCTTCACCCGCGCCACGCTCCCGCGCAGGATGTCCATCTCGTTCGCGCGCCCGACGAACGGGATCGTGCGTCGCGCGGATCGCGTGGTGAGCTGGTCCACCTGATACGCCTGCAGCGAGCCGGCGAACCCTTTCGCCTCGACCTCCTGCTGCGGGCCGAAGGAGACGGCGTCCTTCGTGAGGGCGTGCGTGGTGGCGCCGACCAACACCTCTCCGGGCTGCGCCGCGGCCTGGAGGCGGGCCGCCGCGTTCACCACCTGACCCGTGACCAACAATTGCCCCGTGGGCCCCACGCCCGTCGCGGCCTCGCCCGTCTCGACACCCACGCGGATCTCCAGCGGCTCCTCGAGGCCGAGGGACTGCTGGAGGCGATGCATCCGTCCCCGGATGGCGAGGCCCGCACGGACCGCCCGCACGGCGTCGTCCTCCTGGACGTGCGGCAGGCCGAACACCGCCATCACGGCGTCGCCGATGAACTTCTCCGGATGGCCGCGGAGCGCGCGGAGCTCCTCGCTCGCGGCATCGAAGAATCCCCCGAGCACGTCGCGGGCACGTTCGGGATCCAGCCGCTGCGCGAGGCCTGTGGAATCGACCAGATCCGCGAACACCACCGTGACCATCTTGCGCTCCTCGGTGCCGAGCGTCGTGGACACGGGGGTGCCGCAGTTCGGACAGAAGCGGGCTCCCTCCGGCAGGGGGTGACCGCAGAACTCACACCGCATGAGGCTCAGCATAGGGCCGGGCACCGACCCCGACGGAGCGTCGATGGGAGACTCGAGAGGCATGCAACTGACAACGTTCGCGCGTCCCGAGGACTTCCGTCGCTGGCTGGAACGACATCACGCCAGCGAACGCGAGCTGTGGGTCGGCTACTACAAGAAGTCTTCCGGCAGAGCGAGCATGACGTGGGCGCAGTCGGTGGACGAGGCGCTCTGCTTCGGGTGGATCGACGGCCTGCGCAAGCGCGTCGACGACGATCGGTACATGATCCGTTTCACCCCCCGCCGGGCCGGGAGCATCTGGAGCGCGGTGAACATCGGGCGTGTGGCCGTGCTCACCGAAGAGGGCAGGATGCGGCCGGCGGGTCGGGAGGCGTTCGAGGCTCGGCGCGAGGATCGATCGGGGATCTACTCCTACGAGCGGCGTGACGAGGCAGTGTTCTCGCCGGCGTTCGAGAAGCGTTTCCGTGCGAGGAAGCGGGCGTGGGCGTGGTTCGAGGCACAGCCGAAGGGATACCGCCAGAACACGATCCGGTGGGTCATGACCGCCAAGCGAGACGAAACCCGGGAACGGCGTCTCGCCACGTTGATCGAGGACTCCGCCGAAGGACGAAGGATCGCCCAGCTCAGGCGGTGAGTCCGGGGACGGCCGAAGGCCGTCCCCGGACCACCGATGGACCTCTACGTGTCGGTTTCCACCACGGTCGGGGTCCGGTGGGGCGCGTCGTTCGGGAACAACGCCAGGATGGATGGATCGTCATCCGGCCCCGCGGACCCGGTCGTGACCGTGATCGGGTTCACCGCATCGCAGTCCCCGCCATCCCAGAACCCCTTGCACACGAGCGGATCGATCACGAGAGCCGGATCGATCGCGTTGAGCGTGAGGTTCCAAGTGCCGGTGACCTCGTCGATCTCCCCGACCGAGTCGCAGATCTGGCCGGGCACGTCGCCCGAGAACGTCCCGGTGCACGCCTCGACCCGGTAGGCGAGCTCGGGCGCGTTGTCGTCCAACCCGATCGCCGAGGCATCCACCACCAATCCGACGAGGTTGGAGTTGAAGTTGCTGTAGTCGGCGAAGTACAGGGCTGCACACTCGTCGAACGGCGCAGGCAACGAGAGGTCGAAGACGCAGACCTGGCCGCCCGGGCCGGGCAGCTTCGCCACCAGGTAGTCGGCTTGGAGCTCGTCGTCCGCGAAGACGCCGTCGGCGCCCGCGTCGACGAACACGTCGACCTCGAGCGTCTCCGTGGTGTTGTGCACGCCCCACGCCTGGACGCCGAACTCCACCGGCTCGGTCGGCTCATCCGCGTTGGTCAGGAACTCCTGCCAGGTGAACCCGCCGAGCTCGTCCGTCGCGGTGGGGACGCCTTCGGCGGTCCCGTCGATCGTGCTCCCGGTGAAGGACCGTGCGCCCACGGCGACGAGGTCCTCCTCGCCGCGGCTGCCCGCCGGGTCGGTCGCTCCCAGCAGGTAGAGGTCGGCGTACGAGATCCCCGCTGCCGTCCCTTCCGTCAACTCCATCGTCGCGGGATCTGTCGTGAGATCCAGGAACGTCTCCGACAGTCCGTTGTCCGACGTGGCGAGCGGAGCGACGTGCCAGGGCAGCCGCAGGACGTCGGCGGGGGCGCCGCTCTGCGTCACCTGCACGGTGCCGTCCATGTTCGGGTGGAAGTAGTACCAACCGAACTCCTGTTCCGGTTCGGACACGGCATTCGGGTTCAGGGTCAGGCGGACCCACACGCGCTGCGACTGTCCGGCTCCCAGCGTGAACGACCTGCTCGTTCCGAAGGTCGAGCCGTTGGTCGACACCTTGAGCGACGTCATCGCGGGATGGAAGTCGGAGTACCGGTCCACCCCCGTGACGGAGTAGCCATGCGACCCGTTGTCGAAGTTGCTGACCCGGAAGCTCCGGATCGCGCTCCACGCCGTGGGTGTCGGTGCGAACCCGAACGACAGACTGCCGGGCCACGCCACCGACCGGGCGCGAGCGGACTGGAACGCGTCGACTCGCCCGGAGCCCATCAGGGTGGCCGACACCGGCGCGGTCAGGTCGTTGTTCTTCATGTTGCGGTTCGCCTGGTTCATCATCACGGCCTTGATCTGGGCCGGGTTCCATCTCGGATGGAGCTGCCGGAGCAACGTGGCGACGCCTGAGACGTGCGGGGCCGCCATCGAGGTGCCGGAGAGCTCGATCGCCTCGTTCCCGGTCCCCACCGCGGCCGCGGCGATGTTGAACCCGGGTGCGGAGATGTCGGGCTTCAGGTCGCTCGTCAACCGAGCCGGGCCCTCGGACGAGAAGTCCGTGAACGCGTCGTCGAAGCCGGGGATGATCGTCGGCACGTCACTGATCGTGGCGTTGACCGTCCCCTCGTTGTACGTGGCGGGGGCGTTCGGGCTGAGCTCGAGGAGGATCGCCTCGCCGTCGGCGCCCGAGATCATCAGGGCGGGGATCGTGATCTCGTCCACGTGCTCGCCGGGTCCGAGGCCGAACGGAAGGCCGCCGAACTGCGAGACCAAGATCACGGCGGTGGCACCCGCCTCCTGGGCGTTGAACACTTTCGTCGTCCCGTCACAGTCGCCCTCGCCCGTCGATCCCTTGAAGACGAGCACCGTTTGGTCGGTGAGCGAGCCTCCGGGGAGCGGGGCGCAGAACATCGCATCCGCCGGCACCTCCGCCTCGTCGATCTCCCTGCCGTCGAAGAGGTCGTCCGTGATGCCGCCCGGAGGAAGATCGGCCGACCAGTCCTGGTGCACCGTCAGCCCGTTGTCGGGGAGCTCCGGGATCGTGCCGTCCGATGTGCTGTTGATCACGAGCTGCAGCGCGACGAACTCGTCGATCGAGGCGGCGACCGCCACCACGCCTCGAGCGGATGCCGGCGTGCCGAGGATGTACGGGGATCCGCCGACCGCCTGATGTCCCTCGTTGCCGGCCGAGGCCACGAAGACGGTTCCGAGATCGACGACCCGCTGCGCGGCCTTCGCCTCGAGCGAGTTCAACGTTCCGTAGCTCACGCCGCCGGAGAAGGAGAGCACGTCCACGGCGTCTCGGATGTTTCCGTCCTGGTTCGGGTCCACGGCACGCTCGTACGCAGCCACCAGGACGTCGTCGGTGGAGTTGCCCACGTCCCAGACCTTGTAGGCGTAGAGCTCGGCCATCGGTGCGACACCGCGGCCCACCTGACCCGGGACGCGGATGCCGGCGACCGTGCTGGCGGTGTGGGTTCCGTGCCCGTCCTCATCCAGTGGATCGAAATCGGGTCGTGGGGTGTCGTTCGAGGTGTCGTCGTCGAG
>DASSDW010000170.1:0-27800 GCA_035696925.1 Actinomycetota bacterium | reverse complement strand
CGACGCGGACGGGCTCGCGGTGGACGCCCAGGTCGAGCGCGCGATGATCTCGAGTCGGGCGAAGCTCGGCTACGCGGAAACGCAGGCGGCGATCGACCGGGGGACCGCGGACCCGATGCTGGAGCTGCTCCCCGAGATCGGTTCGACCCTGCAGGAGGCGGAGCGCGCCAGGGGTGGGGCCAGCCTCGGCCTGCCCACGCAGGAGGTCGTGCCGGGCGCCGGCGGCTTCGGCCTGACCTTCACATCGCCGCTGCCGGTCGAGACGTGGAACGCGCAGCTCTCCCTGCTGACCGGGCGGGTCGCGGCCCGGATCATGCTGGACGGACGCGTCGGTGTGATCCGGACGATGCCGGCGCCCGATCCGCACGACGTCGAGCGGTTGCGCCGGGTCGCGACCGGGCTCGGTGTGGACTGGCCGGAGGCCATGACCTATCCGGAGCTCTTGCACACGATCGACGCGAGCCGCTCGACGGCGCAGTCGGTCTTCCTCCAGGAAGCCGCGGTCCTGTTCCGCGCCGCCGCGTACTCGGCGTTCGACGGGGAGCCACCTCCCGACGATGAGCACGCCGCGATCGCTGCCCCGTACGCCCATTGCACCGCGCCGCTGCGGCGTCTCGTCGACCGGTACGTGAACGAGGTCTGCCTCGCGCTCGTCTCCGGGAGCGACGTGCCGCAGTGGGCCCGCGGGGCGCTCCCGGCGCTGCCGATCGAGATGGCGCTCGGTGGGGAGAAGACCGGCCGTCTCGAGCGGACGATCGTCGACGCTGTGGAGGCGGCCGTTCTCGCGCCACTCGTGGGCCGCCACGCCGACGCGGTGGTCGTCGACCTGTGGAAGCGCGGCCGCGGCGAGGTTGCCCTGCGCGACCCGGCGGTGATCGGACCGTGCGACGACGTGCACGAGCTCGGGGCCCAGGTCCGGGTCCGCCTCGAGGTAGCTGATCTCGAACGCCGCGAGGTCCGCTTCGTCCGTGTGTGATCAGGGCCGCGCCGACAGATCGGTCGACGTGAGCTGGCCGCCCGTCGGGCCGCGGCCCCCGAGGGCGGCCGCGCCGCACCGGGCGGCCAGCCGCAGCGCCTCGGTCACCTCGAGACCTGCTCCCAGACCGTACGTGAGTCCGGCGTGGAACGAATCGCCGGCGCCGTACGTGTCGATGATCGGGCCGAGGAGCGGGGCTGGTTCGAAGCGGCGTCGCTCGCCGTCCGACGCCGCGAACGATCCTCCCTTCGCTCCCTCGGTCAGCACGACGAGGTCGGGCGGCGCATGGGCCAGGACCTCGGGGTCGTAGCGCTCGTGGACGTCCGAGGCGCTCCCGACCACTGCGTCGGCTCGAACGCCCGACGCGGCGAGGACGGCCAGATGCCGGGTCGACACCACCATCACCTTCGCCACGCGGGCTCGACGAAGCGCGTCCGCATCGCCGGCCGTCACATAGACGGCGCCGGCGTCGTCCAGGTGGTCCCACGCGAGACCGTCGGAACCGCGCGCCTCCAGGCGGGGTCCCAGCGTGGTGATCGTGCGCTCGCCGTCGCCGTCCACGAAACACAGCGCCTGACGGGTGGGATCCGGTCTCTCCTCGCCGTGGACGTGGACCCCTGAGGCCGAGAGCTCTTCGCGCGCGCGACGACCCACGCCGTCCCCGCCGAGCGCCGTGAACAGCTCGGACGATCCCGCGAGCTTCGCGAGCTGGACGGCGGACACGGCGCCGCCGCCGCCGGCTCCCCACCAGGTCTCCGTCGCATGCGCGATCGCGCCGGCGGTGGGTACCTCATCCACGCGCGCGAACGTGATCCATTCCACGTGTCCGACGACCGCGACCTTCATCCCGTGCGTATCGTCCCAGGCTCGGCTCGGGGTCCCGAAGGCACGGGGCCGGGAATATCCGACCCCGTTGGTAGGATTTGCACCTGCAAGAGGGACCGCGACTCCGCGGCCCCGCGAGCACCCCGAGAGGTCGATGGCAGAGCTCGACGGCGTCTTCTACAAGGAGATCGTGGAGCAAGGACTCCGCGAGTTCCCGAACGAGGCCTGTGGTGTGATCGCCGCGGGCTCGGACGGTGTGCCCGTGCACGTCTTCACGGCCACGAACATCGACGTCAGCAGCGCGACCTTCCGCATCGATGCCGAGGAACAGCTCCGGATCGAGCGTGAGATCGAGGAGCGTGGCTGGGAGACGTGGGGCTACTACCACTCGCACACGCACACCGAGGGATATCCGTCGCAGACCGATCGAGACCGCTCGAAGTACGTCGTCGCGTTCTACCCGGACGTGAGGTTCCTCATCCTGTCCTTGGAGGATCGCGAAGCGCCCGTGCTCCGCTCGTTCTTCATCCGAGACGGCCAGGTCACCGAGGAGGAGCTGACGATCACGTGAGTGACGCGCGTCGGTTCACCGAGGATCAGGTCCAGCGGTACGCGCGCCACATCATCCTGCCGAACGTCGGAGGAGCCGGGCAACGGAAGCTGCTCGACGCGAGCGTGCTGGTGATCGGCGCCGGCGGGCTCGGGTCGCCGATCGCCTTGTACCTGGCCGCCGCCGGCGTGGGGAGGATCGGCATGGTCGACTTCGACGCAGTGGACGTCTCCAACCTCCAGCGGCAGATCCTCCACACGAACGCCGACGTCGGTCGCTCCAAGGTGGAGTCGGCGCTCGAGCACCTGCGCGCGATCAACCCGACGATCGAGGTGGTCGGGCACGACACGCTGTTGTTCTCGACGAACGTGTTCGACGTGATGGAGCCCTACGACGTGATCGTCGACGGGACGGACAACTTCCCCGTGCGCTACCTGGTGAACGACGCCACGCAGTTCCTCGGCAAGCCGCTCGTCTACGGCTCGATCTACCAATTCGAGGGGCAGGCGACGGTCTTCATGCCGGGCAAGGAGACGCCGTGCTACCGGTGCCTGTTCCCGACGCCGCCGCCGCCCGGCACCGTGCCGTCGTGCGCGGAAGGCGGGGTGTTCGGCGTGCTGCCCGGCGTCATCGGGTCGATCCAGGCGACCGAGGCGATCAAGCTGATCACCGGCGAGGGCGAGACGCTCGAAGGACGGCTCCTCCTCTACGACGCGCTCGACATGAGCTTCCAGGAAGTGAAGATCCGCTGGGACGCCGACTGCCCGGTGTGCGGCAAGGAGCCGACCATCACCGAGCTGATCGACTACGAGCAGTTCTGCGGCGTTCCCGCCCGGCCCGACTAAGGAGTCACGACCAGATGTCCGTTCAGGTGAAGCTGCCGACGATCCTCCGCAAGCATGCGGGAGGAGAGCCCAAGGTGAGCGCAGAGGGCTCCACGCTCCGCGACGTGCTCGACGACCTCGAGACGAGATACCCCGGCATCACGAAGAACGTCCGCTCCGACGACGGCGGCCTGCACCGGTTCATCAACGTGTACCTGAACGACGAGGACGTGCGCTACCTCGGCTCCCTCGAGACCGAGGTGGGAGAGGGCGACACGGTCTCGATCCTCCCGGCCGTGGCCGGCGGTTGATCGTTCCGCGGTGGCGACCGCGGCCCGCCGTTCACGAAGGACGCCTCCGGGGCGGCCGCGGTCCTCGATGGGATGACCCCGCTGGGATAATCCGGCCGTGACGCGCCACGACGACATCCTCGGAGCGATCGGGAACACGCCGCTCGTCGGTCTGCCCTCGTTGTCACCGAAGGCCGGCGTGCGGCTCTGGGCGAAGCTCGAGGGGAACAACCCGACCGGCTCCACGAAGGACCGCATCGCGCTCGCGATGGTCGAGACCGCGGAGGTGTCCGGCGTCCTCACGCCCGAGAAGACGATCCTCGAGCCGACCTCCGGGAACACGGGGATCTCGCTCGCGATGGTCGCTCGCAGGAAGGGCTATCAGCTCACCGTGGTCCTCCCCGACAACGCGAGCCAGGAGCGGCTCGGTCTGCTCCGGTTGTTCGGCGCCGAGATCGTCTTCTCCGACGGCGACAAGGGCACGAACGGCTCGATCGAGGTGGCGCGCGCCCTCGCCGAGGACCCCGCGTACTACATGCCGTTCCAGTACGGGAACCCGGCGAACCCGAAGGCGCACGAAGGGACCGGGCGCGAGATCGTCGCCGACCTTCCCGAGGTGACGCACTTCGTCGCCGGGATGGGCACCGGCGGCACGCTCACCGGTGCCGGTCGGGCGCTGCATGCCCACGATCCGTCGATCCGGATCGTCGCCGCGGAGCCGGAGCTCGGCGATCTCGTCTACGGCCTGCGATCCCTCGACGAGGGATTCATCCCCCCGATCTTCGATCCGTCCGAGGTGAACCGGAAGTTCCTCGTGCGCTCCGACGACGCGGTCCGGGCCACGCGCGAGCTGACGTCGAAGGAGGGCATCTTCGCGGGCATCTCGTCCGGGGCCGTGATCCACGTGGCCCAGCGGGTCGCCGCCGAGGTGGATGGAGGTGACGTGGTCTGCCTCCTCGCGGACGGCGGGTGGAAGTACCTGTCGACCGAGGCATGGGCCGAGGACCTCGCGACCGCGGAGAAGCAGGTCTCCGAGTCCCTGTGGTGGTGAGGTGAGCGACCCCCGTCCGATCGGCGTGTTCGACTCCGGTGTGGGCGGGCTCACGGTCGCCCGCGCGATCATCGATCTCCTGCCGCACGAGCCCCTGCTCTACGTGGGGGACTCCGCGCGCTTCCCGTACGGCTCCCAGCCGGTGGAGCGGATCCGCGCATACGCCCTGGAGATCGCCGAGTACCTCGTCCGCCGCGACGTGAAGATGCTCGTGATCGCCTGCAACTCGATCGAGGTCTCGGCGATCGGCGACATCGCGGTGACGGGGGACATCCCCGTGGTGGGCGTGGTCAACCCCGGGTCGCGGGCGGCGATCCGAGCCACGCGCAACGGCATCGTGGGGGTGATCGGGACGGAGGCCACGGTCGCGACGGGGGCCTACCAGCGCGCGATGGGATCCGCGGTGACGCTGCACGCCGCGGCGTGCCCTGCCTTCGTGGATCACGTCGAGCGAGGCGACACCAGCTCGCCCGCGTTGCGGGAGGCCGCGCAAGGGTATCTTGAGCCGCTCATGGACGCCGGGATCGACACGCTCGTGCTCGGGTGCACCCATTACCCGCTGCTCTCGGGTCTGCTGCAGCTCGAGCTCGGGCCCGACGTCGTCCTGGTGTCGTCGGCGGAGGAGACCGCGAAGGACGTGTACGGTGAGCTCGTGTCCCGTGATCTGCTCGCACCCGAGGGCGGACGCCCCGTGCACGAGTTCGCGACCACGGGCGATCCGGCCCGGTTCCAGGAGCTGGCGGAGCTGTTCCTCGGACCGGAGGTCCGGGACCTCGGTGTGCGCCAGGTGACCGTGGAGGGCGCGTGGAGCTGACGGTCCTCGGCGCGCAGGGGACCTGGCCGGGCGCCGGCGGGGAGAACTGCGGCTACCTCGTCACCGAGGACGGCTACCACCTCCAGGTCGACGCCGGGACGGGGACGTTCGCGCGGCTGCAGCAGGTGGTCGGCGTTGACGAGGTGGGCGCGATGCTGATCACGCACGGCCACCCCGACCACTACGTCGACATCATCCCCACGTTCTACGCGCGGCACTACGGACGCCTCGGCCACCCGGGGCTCCCGTTCTGGTCGCCCGGCGGGTTCACCGACATCGCCGCGGCGCTCGTCTCCGAGAACGGGCGCAACGTGATGGCCGAAGCGTTCGACTTCCAGACCGCGGTGGAGGGTGAGGTGTTCGAGCTGGGACCGTTCCGGATCACGCCGTACGAGATGCAGCACATCGGCGTGCTCTCGCTCGGGTACCGGATCGAGGCCGGGGGGGTCGTGCTCGCGTACACGGGGGACACCGGTCCGTGCGAGGCGGCGATCGACCTCGGGCGCGATGCGGACCTGTTCCTGTGCGAAGCCACGTACCAGAACACCTCGAAGCTTTATCCCTTCCACCTGTCGGCGGCGCAGGCGGGCGAAGTGGCGTCCGCGGCGGGCGTGGATCACCTCGTGCTCACCCACCTGACCCCCGAGCTCGACCATCGGGTCTCGATCCGGGAAGCGGCCGAGACGTTCGCGGGGCACCTCGACATCGCGGTGCCCGGGATGCTCCTCGAGGTCGGCCGATGAGCGCACGCCCCGACGGGCGCGCACCCGGCGAGCTCCGACCGGTCTCCTACGAGCTCGGGTACCAGGAGTGGGCGGCCGGGTCCGTGCTCTTCTCGATGGGCAAGACCCGGGTCCTGTGCGCCGCCTCCGTCGCCACCGAGGCTCCCCGCTGGCTCCGCGGCACCGGCAAGGGGTGGGTGACCGGCGAGTACTCGATGCTCCCGGCGTCCACGAACGAGCGGTCGCCGCGCGAGGTGAACCGCGGTCGCCCCGGCGGCCGGACCCAGGAGATCCAGCGGCTGATCGGCCGCTCCCTCCGAGCCGTGACCGACCTCGGCCGGCTGCCGGATCGGACGATCACGGTCGACTGTGACGTCCTACAGGCCGATGCCGGAACCCGAACTGCTGCGATCACGGGTGGCTACCTCGCGCTCGCGCTCGCCCTCCGAGGGCTGTCCGATGCCGGGCTCGTGCCCGACGATCTCCTGATCGACAGCGTGGCCGCCGTGTCCGTCGGCCTCGTCGAGGGGGAGCCGAGGCTCGACCTCTGCTACGAGGAAGACGCCACCGCCGAGGTCGACTGCAACGTCGTGATGACCGGCTCGGGGACCCTCGTCGAGGTGCAGGGCACGGCCGAGGGAGCGCCGTTCGATCGGGCGCAGCTGGACGACCTCCTCGACCTCGCCTCGGCGGGTGTGGTGGAGCTCACGAAGGTCCAGCACGACGCGCTCGACCGCTGAGGTGGCGCTTCCCACCCGGATCGCGATCGCGTCCCACAACGCCCACAAGCTGCGCGAGATCAGCAGGATCTGCGCGGACTGGCCGGTCGCGTGGCTCACGGTCGAGAACAACGAGGGGCCCTGGCCCGAGGTGGAGGAGACCGGCAGCACGTATCTGGAGAACGCCCGCCTGAAGGCGGAGGCCGGGGCGGCCGCGCTCGGTCTCCCCGCCCTCGCCGACGACTCCGGCATCGAGGTGGACGCGTTGGGCGGCCGCCCCGGCCCCCGGTCGGCCCGGTTCGCCGGCGAGGACGCAACGGATGAGCGCAACCTCCAGGAGCTGATCCGGGCGCTCAAGGGGGTGCCGGGGAGCGGGCGCACCGCGCGGTATCGGTGCCTGGCCGTCCTCGCCTCTCCGGACGGTGGGGAGGTCTCCGCCGAAGGGATCTGCGAGGGGATACTGCTCACGAAGCCTCGGGGAAGCAGGGGCTTCGGCTACGACCCGATCTTCGTCCCGGCGGGCTGGGACGACACCATGGCCGAGCTCACGGATCAGGAGAAGGACCGGATCAGCCATCGGGGGCGGGCCCTGCGCGCGCTCCGAGAGCTTCTCGAGGCGCCCGCGCCCACGTGAACGAGAGGGCTACGAGCTGCTCCTGAGAAGCGTCGCACAGGCGCTGGGGATACCCGACTCAAGGTAACCGGGCGGGTGGCCGAAGCTTTCTTCGTGGCGGACAACCAGCTGGCAGAGCGCCGTGTCCTGAGACAGACCGAGGGCTTCTTCGACGGGAAGTCCCCGGGTGTCACGCTCTTGCTCGGTGCCGCGTTCCTCGCGGTCGTCGGGGTGATGGACTACCTCCTCGGGCCCCGCCTGTCGGTCGCGCTGTTCTACCTGATGCCGATCGGCCTCGTGACGTGGAACCTCGGCTTGCGATGGGGTTCCGTGACCGTCGCCCTGGCGACCGCTTCCGCGCTCTGGAGCGACCTGCTCTACCCGCAGTACGACCTGCTCCCGTGGTGGAACGCGATCTTCCGATTCGCGGCATTCCTCTCGGTCGCCGTCTTGCTGGGGACGCTGCGCCGGATCATCGCCGCCCAGTGGGACCACCTCGACCGGGAGGCCGCCGTGACGAGCGGCCTCCGCGAGCTGAACGAGGTGAAGGACACGCTCCTGCACGCCGTCTCGCACGATCTGAAGGGTCCGCTCGCCGGGATCCTCGGGTCGGTCCAGACCCTTCACCGGGCTGAGCAGATCGGGCTGACCGAGGACGAGCGCTCGACGATGCTCGACATGATCGAGCAGGGCGGCAAGAAGATGAATCGTCTCGTGGACGACCTGCTCGACCTCGACCGGCTCGACCGCGGGCATATCCAGCCCGAGCGCGCGCCCACCGACGTGAGCGAGCTGGCCCGCCGGATCGCCCGGGAGCTGCCCGGGATGGAGTCGCACCCGATCCGCGTCGAGGCGTCGCCCGTGCTCGTCGACGTCGACGCCGGGAAGGTGGAGCGGGTGATCGAGAACCTGCTCGTGAACGCGCGCCGTCACACGCCCGCAGGCACCGCCGTCCACATCCGGGTGCACGCCCGATCGAACGGCATCGTGCTCGTGATCGAGGACGAAGGACCCGGCATCCCGGACGAATTGAAGGAGGTCCTGTTCGAGCCGTTCCGACAGGGCGCCGGCGCGGGCGGTCGCGGTGTCGGCATCGGGCTCTCCCTCGTCAAGAAGTTCGCCGAACTCCACGGCGGGACCGCGCTGATCGAGGACGGGGAGCACGGCGGCGCCCGGTTCGTGATCACGCTCCCCGGTGACATCACCGAGCTGCCCTCGGACGCGAGACGCCTCCAGGCCGTCTAGCCCGCGATCCCGGGTCAGGTTCGCAGCGCCCTTCCGCGGTTCCGCTCGACGGCGAGCCCACGACGGCCGCTGCCGCCCTCCGGCGCCACCTCCACCCGGATCTCTTCGAAGCCCGCGTCGGCCAGTGCTCCTCGGAGGTCGTCCGGCTCCGGCATGCAGAAGAGCCACCGGATGCTCGACGCTCTCCGGGTGTCGTCGGCGCGCTCGAGTGCGTCGGCGAGGTCCGCGAAGGGGGGATTCCGCTCGATCGGACCGGGGACCTCGACGTCCACCTCACCGCCGAGCGCGAGGACCCGGTGCATCTCTCGAAGCGCGCGCCCACGATCGGGCAGCAGCTGGAGGCCGTACCGGCACACGACTCTGCCGAAAGAGCCGTCGGCGAAGGGGAGCTCCACCCCGTCTGGCGCCTCCTGCATGGGGCTGAGCGCGGACCGGCCGACCCGGATCATCGTGACGAGGCCGGTCCGGGTCGGCTCGAATGCGAGGTCGAGCTCGCGGTGCTCGGTGCTCCTCGTCATGCCGCGGAGCCGATAGGCGCCCGATCGCCCACGTTGCTGGCGGCCCGCTCCGAGATCCGTCGGGCGACGTAGGCGTGGTCTCGTCCGATGCCCGGGAGCACCGTCGAGGAAGCCGCGTACTGGAACGGGAGCCCGACGAAGAACAGGCCAGCCGCCGAGGACACGACGCCCCGGTCATGCAGGGGCATCCCGTCCCCGCCGAAGATCGGCAGATCGATCCACGAGAAGTCGTTGCCGAACCCCGTGCACCAGATCACGTTCGCCACGTCGAGGACCGTGCCGTCCGTGAGGACCGGCCGTCCGTCGCGTACGCCGGCCACAGGGGGCACGCGCTCGACGCCCACGGCGCGGAGGTCCTTCGGCTTGACGCGGACGAGTGGGTCGCCCTTCCCGGCATGCTTCGCCATCGCTCGGCGGCCGATCGGGGTACGGATCGTCACGACGTGGTGCATCAGGAATCGGAACACCCTGAAGCCGATGTGGCCGCGCCGGCTGTCGATCGGAACGGGGACATGGCCGGTGTCACGCCCGGAGAGCCACGTCGGATGTTCGCGAACGACCTCCAGCGCGATGTCGCCCCCCGAGTTGCCCGCGCCCACGAGGAGCACGCCGCCGGGCCGGAGCTGCGACGGCCGGAGGTACTCGCTGGAGTGCATCTGGTGGATCGACGGGTCGAGCTCGCTCGCGAACGTCGGCACCCTGGGGACGCGATGCGGACCCGTCGCGACGACGACGTTGCGGGCCTCGAATCGGGAGCCACCCGCGCTCAGCACGAACCGGTCGCCCGCCCGCGTGAGCCGATCCACGGTGACGCCCGTGCGGACCTCGAGATCGAACCGCGACGCGTACGCCTCCAGGTAGTCGGCCATCTCGTCCTTGGTCGGGAACGACCAGCCGGCGGCGCGGATCCGCATCCCCGGCAGCCCCGAGTACCGGGCGTACGTGAACAAGCGAAGCGAGTCCCACCGGTTCCGCCAGGCATCGCCGACCCGACCGTGGGCGTCGAGGATCAACGGATCCTGGCCGAGACGCTTCAGGTGGTAGGCGGTGGCGAGGCCCCCCTGGCCACCACCGACGATCACCGTGTCGACGCGCTCCGTTCCCTCGATGCTCATCGCTCCCCTCCGTTCTCTCCCGATGCGAGGACGGTAGGGGCGAGGGGGATCTCGGCGCATCGCCGGAAACAGCCAACCCGCGACCGAGGCCGTGTGGTGAGAACGCACCATCCTCGGCGGGCTCAGGCCGCGGCCGGGCTATGGCCGCAGCCGCGCTCAGGCGATGTCGTGCTCGAAGGCGAACGCGGTCGCCGCCGAACGGGACGACACGCCCATCTTCGCGAACATGTTCTGGAGGTGCCGCGCGACCGTGTGCTCGCTGATCACGAGCTCTGCGGCGATTTCGCGGTTCGACTTCCCGGCGGCCACCAGCCGCAGCACCTGCACCTCTCGGGGGGAGAGGCCACCGGGGAGGACATCGGTCCCCGGCAGGAGGGCGGTGGCGGCATCGCGGTCGGGGACGGCGCCCAAGCGATCGAACGCCGCGATCGCGGATCGGACCTCGAGGAGGGCGTCGTCCTCGTCGCCGGCCGCGCGGAGCGCTCGTCCGAGCAAGACACGCGCTCGAGCGGCCTCGTAGGGGAGCCGGAGGTCTCTCCACATGACACCGGCCCGGCGGAGGCTGGCGACGGCGGCCGGCGCGTCTCCTCGGGCGGTCTGCACGGCTCCGGCCGCCGTCTCGGCCATCGCCAGCAGGATCGACGCGCCCGACCCCTCCGCGAGCTCCGCCAGGTTGTCGGCGGCGCCGGTCGCGGCATCCACGTCCGGGATGGTGAGGGCGACGTCGACGAGCGCCGCGAGGAGCCTGGCCTGCTGGAGGCGGCTCTCTCCGGGTGTGCCGACGGCCAGGGTCAGGGCCGAGAGCGCGGCGGCCGCTCTGCCCTGCGAGAAGCGGAGGAGAGCCAAACCCGGCTGCGGATCGAAGCCGATCTCCCGGGCACGAGCGAAGCACTCCTCCGCGCCGGCGAGGTTGCCGATCCTCCGGCGGATCTCGCCCGTCTCGTAGAACGCCTGCGCCGCGCCCATCGGATCGAAGCCCATCAACTCCTCCGAGGCTCGCGTCGCCTCGGCCTCGGCCTCCGACCACGCGCCGCGGAGGCTGGCGACCTCCGCACGATTGATCCGACACATCCCCGGGAACGGTGACTCCGGCGGGAGCGACTCGCACCAGACACGCGCGGCTTCGCTCCACTGGTCCGCCCGCCGGACGTCCGCGATCTCCAGGCACGTGCCGATCACGTTGCAATAGACGATCCCCGTGAAGAACGGCGTGAGCTGGCCGGACACGACGCTCGCCATCGCCTCGTCGAGCAGCGCTACGCCACCGTCCGTCTCGCCGAGGAGGATCAGCACGATGCCCTGGGTATGGATGGCCATGGCCATCAGGTCGGGATCGGGGAACCGCCGGGCGATCTCCGTGGCGCGTTCGACGAGTTCCTGCGCCCCGCGTAGGTCGCCGCTGTACCGAGCGATGGTCGCCTCAACGATCAGCAGGAACCCGTGTCCGGCGCCCTCGGGGATCTCCTCGGCATGTCGCCGAGCCTTCATCAGCCACCCGGCGCCCACCGCGGGGTCACCGCGGCCGAAGTGTTCGATGCTCAAGCGGGCCGCCATGGTGGCCGCGTGCTCGGGGTCGCCGGCCTCGACGGAACCTGCGTAGGCGCGCTGTCGGGCGGCGATCGATTCGCTCGGCTTCGAGAGCCACCACGCGGCGTCGGCGAGCTGCTCGTGCTCGCGGGGAGTCATGTCCGAGGGATCTCGCGCCCGGAGGGCGTCGTACGTCTCCGCCCACGAGATCGGGCGCGCTGCCACGCGTTCTCCGTCGACGCCGGCGGTGGACTCTGGCACCGGTGTTCCCTCCGTCATCCGTGTTCCTGCGATGCCTAGCCTAGGCCGCGGCACCCGCCGTGAAGGTCCGCGGAGGGCACCTCGACCGGCGGTACTCTTCGTGCGACGTTCCCCACCTTCGTGCTCCCGTTGGAGACGTGTTCGAGCCGATGGAGAAGGTTGCGACGATGAACGGAGGCCGGGGACTTCGCGCGTGGAGGACGGATCTGCTCGGGGCGATCGCGCTCGGCGCCGCGTACTACCTCGCGGCGCAGCTCAGCCTCCAGCTCGCGCTCGTCGGGGAGAACATCACCCCGCTGTGGCCGCCGACGGGGATCGCGCTCGTGGGGTTCCTCCTCCGGGGGAGGCGGCTGTGGCCGGGCGTGGCGATCGCGGCGTTCGCCGTCAACCTGACGATCAGCGCCACTCCGTTGGCGGCCGCCACCACCGCGGCGGGGAACACGCTCGCTCCGCTGGCCGCCGCGATCCTGCTCGATCGGGTGGGGTTCCGCCCCCAGCTCGACCGGCTCCGCGACGCGCTCGCGATCGTGTTCCTCGCGGCGCTGGCGAGCATGCTGATCAGCGCCACGATCGGCGCCACCACGTTGCTCGCCTCCGGCGTGATCGAGGGGAGCGAGTTCCTGGGTGCCTGGTCGGTGTGGTGGGCGGGCGACGCGATGGGGATCCTCGTGGTCGCGCCGTTCCTCCTCACCATCACGACGATCCGCGAGCACCCCGTGCCCAGAGGATGGAAGCTGGTCGAGGCGGCCGCCCTCGTCGCCGCGGTGATCGGCATCTCCTCGCTCGTCGTGGCCACGGGCCTGCCCATCATCTTCCTGCTGTTCCCGATCCTGGGGTGGGCCGCCTGGCGCTTCCAGCAGCCGGGGGCCGCCCCGGCGGCGCTGCTCGTCTCCCTCTTCGCGACCTGGGCCGCGGTGGAGGGGCGCGGACTCTTCGACGACCTGTCCCTGTCGGGTCGGATGTTCACGCTGCAGGCGTTCAACGCCTCCGTCGCGTTCACATCGTTCTTCTTCGCCACCGTCGTCGGCGAACGCGCCCGCGCCCGTCTCGCCCTCGAGGAGGCGGCCGCCGCGCTCGAGGAGCGGGTCAGACAGCGGACGAGGGAGCTCTCGGTGGCGCACGACCGCCTGGCGGAGGCGCAACAGCTCGCTCGTCTCGGCTCCTGGGACTGGGACGTCGGCACCGGCGAGGTCCATTGGTCGGGCGAGATGTACCGGATGCACGGCATCCTGCCGGAGGAGGGCATCACGTTCGATCGAGCGATCGAGCTCGCGGTCCCGGAGGATCGCGCTCGGATCCAGGCGAACGTCGCCCGCGCCCTCGCGGAGGACGGCGGCGAGGTCCCGGACATCGAGTACGGCATCGTCCGCCCGGACGGGGAGTCGAGGGTGCTGATCGGGAGGGCTCGCGTCGTCCGGGCGGAGGACGGGTCGGTCCTCCGCATGATCGGCACCGTGCAGGACGTGACCGAGCGGCGGGAGCTCGAGCGGGAGCATCGCATCGCGGAGACGTTGCAGCAGGCCTTGCTCCCGGATCGTCTCCCGCGCCTCGTCGGGATCAGCCTCGCGGCTCGCTACGTGGCGGCCGAGGAGGGCTCGGCGACGGGCGGTGACTGGTACGACGTGATCGAGCTTCCCGGCGGCAGCATCGGGCTCGTGATCGGCGACGTGGCGGGCCACGGGACGGAGGCGGCGAGTGTGATGGGGCAGGCGCGGATGGCCGTGAGGGCATTCAGCCTCGAGGGGCACACGCCGGACGTGGTGGTGGGCCGCGTGCACCAGCTCCTCCGATCCCTCTACGAGGGCGAGCAGATGGTCACGATGCTCTACCTCGCCCTGAACCCCGTGACGTCGGAGGCGACGATCGTGAACGCCGGTCACCCGCCCCCGCTGCTGATCGATCCATCCGGCGGGGCGACGTACCTGGAAAGCCCCACCGGTCTGCCCGTCGGCCTCAATTGGAACCTGCCGTACGAGGAATCGATCGCGTTCCTGCAGCCGGGGGCGACGCTCGTGCTCTTCACGGACGGGCTCGTCGATCGGAAGGACGTCGCCGTGCAGGTGGGGCTCGAGCGTCTCCGGGCGGTGGCGGCGGATCAAGGCGATGGCGACCTCGACGTGATGTGCGGCGCCCTCCTCGAGCGACTCGTACCGCCGGACGCCTCCGACGACGTGGCGATCCTCGCCGCTCGGCTGGAGCCCGTTCGGGATCGGCTCTCGCTCACGATCCCGGCCGACCCGGAGCGGCTCGGTGCCGTCCGTCGCAACCTCGGCCGATGGCTCTCCGGGCACCAGGTGCCGAAGGAGGATGCCGACGACATGATCCTCGCCAGCTCGGAGGCGTGCGCGAACTCGATCGAGCATGCGTACGGTCCGGGCCAGGGATCCGTGGACATCGATGCCGAGCTGCACGACGGCGAGGTCACGATCGTCGTCCGCGACCGTGGCCGGTGGAGAGCGCCGAGCAACGGCGACCGCGGGCGCGGACTGACGTTCATCGAGGCGTGCACGGATTCCTACACGCTCATCCGAGGCGATGCCGGAACGGAGGTTCGGATGCAGCGGCGGGTCGGTCGGTCCCGGACCGCATGAACGACCTGGCGACGTTCACGGTCGAACGCGACGACGCCGTCGTCGTCGGAGCGCTCTCAGGGGAGGTCGACATGTCGAACGCCGCCCTGCTGGAGCGGGCGATCGCGGAGGCCGTGCCGAACAGCGCGAAAGGCCTCGTGCTCGACCTTTCGGCCCTCTCCTACATCGACAGTTCCGGCGTCCGCCTCGTGCTCTCGCTCGCCGGGAGCCTCAGGTGGCGGGGACAGGAGCTCGTGATCGCGGCGCCCGAGGGATCGTCGTGCAGACGGGTGCTCACCCTCGCGGGCATCGAGGGTTCCGTCGCGCTCGAACCGACCGAGGAGGCCGCGCTCGCCAGATTCCCGGCGAGCTAGCTTCCATCTCAGGTCGCCATCGTTGGGATCGAGGTGGGCCTCAGATCCCCGACCCGTCGGGGAGATCGATCTCGAACCAGACGTCCGTGCCCGCGCCGCCCCGGTCCACACTCCAACGAGAGGACAATCGCCGGAGGAGATCGAGCCCCAGCCACCCTCGTCCGACCGGGGGACCACCGCCTCCGGAGCGAAACCGGGACCCCGATCCCGGACCGTGATCCGCAGGACGCGTGCGTCGACCGACACGGTGATCTCGATCTCGTCATGATCATCGAGGCCCGCATGCCGGACGGCGTTCGTGACCAGCTCACTGGTGAGGAGGATCGCGTCGTCGACGATCCGCCTCGGGGCCGGCCCCACGCTCTCCCGAACGAATCGGCGCGCCTCCACGAAGGCTGTGGCGTGCGACGATACGACCCGGGAACTGGTGGACACTGGCCTCCTTCCCGTGAGGTCGGCGGCATCGAGTGCGGTGACCGCTCCTTGCTGCGCCCTTACCCTTCCGGCGAGGCCCCCGAACATCGCGGAGTGAGTGACCGAGATGGTGGCTCGAACGTCATACGCCACGAACGCACGTGACGGTATCCGCCTGTTTCTCGAGGACGACGGCGGTGGGGGCGCCCCTGTGCTGATCCTCGGTGGCTTCCTCGATCCGATCGAGCTCGTTCGCCGGGCTCCCATCGCGCAGGCGCTCGCGGCATCGGTCGATGAGTTCCGGCTCATCTTCGTCGACCATCGGGGTCACGGGCGGAGCGACAAGCCGCACGACGCCGATGCGTATGCGATGCCCCTTCGCGTCGCCGATGTCGTCGCCGCGCTCGACGAGCTGCACGTTCGGCGGGCGCATCTCCTCGGCATCTCGTGGGGCGGACGGCTCTGCTTCGGGGTCGGCCAACATGCACCCGAGCGCGTTCGCTCCCTGATCGCCATCGGTCAGCATCCGTACGAGATCGATCGGGACGGCCCCCTCGCGCGCGTCGTCGGGGACGCGTTGGAGGCGTCGAAGCAGCGGGGGATCGAAGCCCTCGTGGAGGCGTTCGAGGCGATCGCCGGGCGCTACCCGGATGACGTCCGAGCGAAGTACCTCGCGTGTGACGCGGAGGCGATGCGGGCTGCGTGGGAGGCAGCGACCTCCGAAGGAGCCGTCGCAGAGGATCTCGGCACGTGGAGCCTTCGATGTCTCATCTGCGCGGCGGAGGACGACGCGGACTTCTTCGAGGAGGCTCGACGCGCGGCCTCCGAGATCCCCGACGCGCGGTTCGTCGCGATCCCGGGAACCGATCATCTCGGCGTGGACACCGCTCGCGTCGATCCGGTCCTCCCCGCCGTGTTGCGAACGCTCCGCGATCCGAGCTGAGGCGACGCCGGCGACCTACGTCACGGGAGCGAGAAGGTTCTTCTTCCCCTCGAACGCGAACAGCAAGAGGTCGACCATGCGGAACGTGGTGTTGTCGGGGCCGAGCGTCGGGCGCCAGCTGGGCTCGCGGACGATCGAGATCTTGCTGCCCTCCATGGCTCGATGGAAGGTCTCCGCCACGATCCGGGCGCCGACCCCTTTCAACCGCCCCTGGTTCAGCTCCGCCTCCCGCAGGATGTAGAACCACAACGGCGTGTCCGCGAGCAGCGCCGTCCGCTGTGCCTGGGTGAGCCCTTCGAGCGTGGCGCCGTTCAGGCCGTTCCGGATCTGGGGCGTCGTGAGCTTGGTCAGGGTGACGCCCTTGTTCTTCAGGAACGCGGCCATCTGCTGACCGGTGGCGAGCTTCACCATGTTCGCCCTGGTGAGGTTGCGGAACGCGAGGTTGTCCTCGCCGTTCGGGAATCCGGGGAGGTTCGCCAACGGGTTCGTCAGCGTCGTGTCGATCCGCATCGCTCGGTTGAACTTCGCCTCAGGGACGGCGAGGTCCGCCCTGCCGGCTTCGTTGAAGTCGTAGAGACGCCGGAAGTCCGCGATCCAGCTGCTCGGAAGTCGCGACCCGCCGCCCAGTGTGCCGCTGCCGGCGGAGAACGTGAAGAGCAACTCGAGCGTGCCGAAGCCGTTGTCGAAGATGTTGTTCCAGTCGTATTCCCTGCGGATCATGGAGTGACCGAGCCGGAAGGCGGCCACGGAGAACTCGATCGGCATCGTCGGGACGTCGGTGGCCGGCACGCCCGCTTCGAACGCCTTCCTCCCGCTGGTGAACACGTTGCTCACGACGCCGGCCGCGCAGATCCGCGGCAGGTAGTCGGTGCGGAGCATCCATTGGTAGTGCCGCGTGACCTTCGCCCGCGCCTTCAGGAAGCGGAGGCCCGGGGGCACGGATGTCGGAAGCGTGTCGACGACCCTGTTGTGGAAACGGATCATCGCGAGGTGCGTCTGGGCGACGGCGAGGTTCTCATCGTTCCTCGGGTCCGGGATGATCGCCTTCCGTTTCGCCTTCGCGGTGGTGCCGGCGCCTCGGGGAAGATCGAACCCCTCCATCCCGAGGAGGCCCTCCGCTGCCAGGGTCTTCCCCATCTTCAGGTGGATGCCGTCCGCCTCGTAGAACTTCTCCGATGCCGGATCCCCCGGACCGGCGCCGTAGAGCGAGTCGAGGTCGAGGCTGGGCGAGCGCGCCTGGAGGAGCTCGGCGGGGGAGACGTCCTCGCCGAGCATCACGCTCGTCTTGTCGAACGTCAGGTCGTGGTCGACGAACTGGCCGAGATACGTGAACCCGGCCGGGATCTGGGAGTCGCCGCCGCCGCCCACGGCGATCGCCTCCGACAGCCTCCGCCGGCTCGGTTCCGGGAGCTGGCGCCCCGCTCCGCTCGGGCCCATCCGTGAGAAGCGGAACGGCGGGACGAGCGCCTCGTCGGCGGGCGCGAGGGTGCGGTCCCGCCCCCCGACGGTCTCACCGAGAAGCCCTTCACCGATGACGAAATAGCTCTCGGAACCATGCCTCTCCACGGCTGCCCTCCGTTCTTCGGATCGAGCTGGGTGATCACACGATCGCCCTCTCGGATGACGACCGTAGCGCCGGGCCCGGAGGCGTCGTATCGGCCATCGAGGGTCGCATGGATGAGCTAATGCGGACCGCGTAGCCCTCCCCACCCATGCAGGATCACCGGCTCCCGACGCCAGAGCGGTGCGAGAGGGGAGATTCGAACTCCCACGGCCTTTCGGCCACCGGATCCTAAGTCCGGCGCGTCTGCCAGGTTCCGCCACTCTCGCGTGGGTCAAGCGTAGCCCGTCGCGGGCGCTCACTCGGCGGGCTCTTCGACCGCCGGGGTTAGCTCCTCCACCAACGGGCCGGATCCCCAGACCCACACGGCGGCCAGCCAGCCGACGACGGCGACGGCGATAACGACCACCAGGCCGGCCCGATCTCCCGTGGGCACACCGGCGAGCCCGAGGGCCGAGCCGACGAGCACCAGCACCGCGAGACCGATCGCCGGAGCGAGTGCGATCCGCAGCTCCCACGGATGCCGGAGCAACGCGAAGGCCCACCCTGAACCCGCCACGGTGATCACCGCGAACGCGATGGCGGCGGCGCCGATGAGGGCCGAGGTCGGAGGAGCGGAGATGGGGGTCGTTCGCACGAGCGGCGGTGGTGATGCCGAGCGGAGCAGGAGAACATCGGGACCGATCTCGACGTTGCGCCGATCCTTCGCCACCTTGTCGTAGTCGATGAAGTAGGGACGGATCACGATCGCGATCGCCCCTTGCTGCTGCATCGCCTTGACGGCGTCGGCCTCGACCACCGCCTCGCGCCCGCTGAACCCCTCGTCGGAGATCTCGTCCGGTGACGGTGCGTCCGGCCGGGCGGCCCGCTCGAAGAGCTCCGCGGGCGTGCCGGGGAACACGTGGAGGCGATCGGCGATCCTGCCGCGGGCGAGCATCCGGATGCGTCGGAACGATCGGGTCGGCCCGTCCACCACGAAGATCGCGGCGGGCGCGTCGGTCCGGTCGACGAACGTGTTCGCCAGCCGGATCGGCTCGATCTCTGCCGGCATGAGGGACGGCGTCGTGTTGTCGACGTTGTCCGCCGCGAACGTCGTGGCTCCCCAGAGCACCGCGCCCACGAGGGCGACGGCGAAGAGCGCCGCGACCACGTTGAGTGCCATCACGCGGCTGACGCGCGACGCGATCGCGATCAGCGCGACGAAGGCCGCGGCTCCGAGCAGGGGCAGCGCGAGCGCGGTCCCGAAGAAGCGCATCAGCGGGATCGGCCGGTCCTGCGCGAACGCGAGCGCGGCGACCCCGAGGGGCAGGAGCCACACGGCGTAGAAGATCAGGGCGCGACGTCGCGGGCCGGTGGGCCGCAGGATCGCGAGGGCCGCCGCACCGACGCCGGCGAGCGGGAGCGCGAGGTGGAGCCGATAGTCCGGCAGCAGCCGCTCGACGTTCAACCGGAACCACGTCCCCGGACCCTGGGTCGGGGTGTTCGCGCCCGGGGCGAACAGGAGTTGGATCCCGCCGACGCCGAAGCCTCCCACCGCGATCGCCGCCACGCGCGCGGCCCCCGTCGCCGTGAGCGGTTTCCCGGCACGGCGTTCCGCCCAGGCGGACGGGCTCAGACCCACCGTGAAGAGGACGAGGACACCGACGAGCAGCGTGCCGGTCGGCCAATGCATGACGAGGGTGCCGCCCAGCAAGACGACGCCGGCGAGCGTGGCGCCGCGTCGCTCCGCCGCGAGCAGAGCCGTCGCGGCGACGGCGATGAGCATCCCCTCGGCGAACGTGTTGTCGAGGTAGGCCCTGCTCGTGAACGCGAAGGGGATCGCGGAGACGACGGCACCCGCGTAGATCGGTCCCGCCCACCGAGGCTCCCTCACCGCACGTGCGAGTCCCCAGGCCGAGCACGCGACCACGGCCGCCGACACCGCCGCCGTCACGTACATGAGCCGCCAGGGGCTCACCCCGACCCCGGAGAGCAGCGAGCCGAGGACGGGCAGTCCCAGACGGTCGGGGTTCGTCTGGATCGTGAGTGGCGCGGAATCGAAGAGCGCGTCGAGCCCCTGTTCGGTCACGAGCCTGACGCGCCAGAGGTGCGACGGGATGTCCGAACCGGTCGGCACGACGAGTTCGCGCTCGATCGGCGCCGCGAGGTAGAGCGCCATCGCGAACGCGATCGAACCCAGCAGGCCCACGATCGCGAGGGCGGCCCAGAGGATGGAACGCCCGCGGGGGGAGCTCTCGGCGGCGTCCCCCCGGCGACGTTCGGCCATCCGCGGACTATACCGACGGCCTCGGAGCGAACCGTTCGGAGGGTTGGACGGTCGGGGACCTCTCGGGACATCATGACGACGATGCTCCGCCGCTTCCTCCTCCTGGTGAGCGCCGTGCTCCTCGTCGCGTGCGCGACGAGCGACCTGTCACCCGCGAGCCAGCCCTCCGGCGCTCGCCCGCGGGCGCGGCCTCACGCCGACATCGGAGTGCTCAAGATGCTCGCGCGCGGAGGGACGCTGGCCGCCGCCTCACGGAACGACGCGCTTCCCGTGCACGTCGGACCGGGAACGGAGCGCCCGTACCAGCACCTCGCGGGGGACAACCCGTACGGACAGCAGCTCCGAGTTCTCGTCGTCCGCGATGCGATCGACGACGAGGGCGACATCTGGCTGAAGGTCCAGCTGCCGGTCTGGCCCAACGGACAGGAGGGATGGGTGAAGGCGTCCGATGTGCGTCTCGCCCCGGCGACCCAGCGCCTGGTCGTGGATCTCTCGGCACGGAGGCTCGTACGGTTCCGCGAGGGAAGGAAGGTGACGAAGCTCCGTGTGGCGATCGGGAAGGCGGCGACGCCAACGCCACCCGGGCGGTTCTTCGTCTGGGCGAGGATCGGGACCGGACGCCCCTCGGGCCCGTACGGCAGCTACATCCTCGGCCTGTCCGGCTTCTCGGAGGCGATCGAGCCGTGGACGGAGTGGCCCGGGCAGCCACGGCTCGCGATCCACGGGACCGACGATCCGGCCGACGCCGGCCGCGCCGTCAGCAACGGCTGCATCCGCGTTCTGAACAGGCTCCTCCGGGTCCTGCACGACGTCCCGATGGGCACGCCCGTCCTCATCCGACCCTAGGCCGGACGTTATCGTTCGCCCCATGACGCGCTGCGGTGCGTGCGGGGCGGACAACCCGGACGGGGCGAGGTTCTGCAACGCCTGCGGGGAGCGCCTCGGGGTCTCCGCGGCCGGTCCCATCGCCGCGGGATCCGGGGAGCGCCGTGTGGTCACGATGCTCTTCTGCGACGTGCGCGGTTCGACCGCGATGGCCGAGGAGCTCGATCCCGAGGACTGGACCGACGTCATGAACGAGGCGTTCGGGCACCTCATCGAGCCCGTCGTCCGGCACGAGGGGACGGTGGCGCGCCTCATGGGCGACGCGATCCTGGCGTTCTTCGGCGCGCCGACCGCCCACGAGGACGACCCACAGCGCGCGGTGATGGCGGGGCTCGAGATCGTCTCCTCGATCGCGGCCCTCCGCGAGAAGGTGGCTCGGGAGCGAGGGCTCGACCTGAACGTCCGCGTCGGCATCAACACCGGCGCCGTCGTGGTGGGCGACGTGGGCTCGGAGCTCAAGCAGGAGTACTCGGCGATGGGTGACGCCGTGAACGTCGCCGCCCGCATGGAGCAGACCGCGGAGCCGGGCACGGTCCAGATCACCGAGGACACGTACAAGCTCGTCGCCGACCTCTTCGAGGTGGAGCCGCTGGGCGGCGTGGAGCTCAAAGGGAAACGTCGTCCCGTCGAGTCGTATCGGGTGCTCGGTCGCCTGGACGCGCCGTGGACCGTTCGGGCGGCCCCTCGCATGGACGCCCCGCTCGTCGGACGCGAGAAGGAGATGGCGGCCATCCGCGCGGCGTTCGACCGGGCGCACGGAGGCAGGGGTTCGGTCCTGCTCCTCGTCGGCGACGCCGGGATCGGCAAGAGCCGGCTGATCGAGGAAGCCAACGCGATCTGGGCGGTGACGGAACCGCAGGACGATCGACGATGGGACTTCTGGGGATGTGTGCCCTTCGACACCATGCAGCCCTACGCGCAATACCGACGACTGATGAAGGAGCGGGCGAACGTCAAGGAGTCGGATCCCGCCGAGACCGTGCGGGCCAAGATCGCCGATCTGATGCAGTCGATCGCCCTGGGGGGATGGGAAGAGCGGAGCGAACAGGTCGCGCGAGCGCTGCTGGGCGTCGAGCGGGAGGACGAGCCCCACCTGGAGGGCGAGGAGTTCCAACGTGCGGCCGCCGAGCTCGTCGTGGGCTCGACCCTGGCGCAGGGCGGTCGACGGCTGATCGTCTTCGAGGACCTCCACTGGTGCGACCACGCCTCGCTCGAGCTGGTCCGAGCCACCACCGAGCTCGTCACGGAGAACCCGATCGTGGTCCTCGCCTCGTTCCGCCCCGATCGCGAGGCGATCTCGTGGGGGTTCAAGGAGTGGGTGGAGACCGACCTCGCGGCGCATGCGACGGTGCTCGAGCTGGACTCCCTCTCGGCGGAGCAGAGCGACGAGCTGATCGGAGCCTTCTTGCCGATCCCAGAGATGACGGGAGCCGAACGACAGCGGATTCTCCGCAACACCGAGGGGAATCCGCTCTTCATGCAGGAGGTGGCGAGGGCGCTGATCGACGGCGGCGTCGTCGAGCGCGGGGATGACGGGTGGCGGCTGACGGCCGACACGACGGAGATCGTGATCCCCGACACGATCCAGAGCCTGATCACGGTCGGGCTCGATCGCCTGCCGGAGTCGACGCGTCGGACGGTGCAGACGGCCGCCGTGATCGGGAGGACCTTCGAGGAGGACCTCCTCGTCGCGGTCGCCGGCCGGGCCGACGTCCGGGACGATCTCCGAGAGCTCGTGCGCCGCGACCTGATCCGGGTCACCGGCGACGGCTCGCCGGCCGAGTTCACGTTCCGCCATGCGCTCACGCAGGAGGCCGCGTACGGCACGCTCCTGGCCAAGCATCGCCGCGCCACCCACCGGCGAGTCGCGGAGGTGCTGGAGGAGACGGCGGGGGAGCGCCTCGACGAGGTCGCTCCACAGCTCGTGCGCCACTTCTCGGAGGCCGGTGAAGACGGCTCGACCGTCACGTACGCGGCGAAGGCCGGGGATGCGGCGGCACGGCTGTACGCGAACGCAGAGGCGGAGGCGCACTACCGCACCGGGTTGGACGCCGCCCGTCGGATCGCCGCGCCGTCGCCGCTCCTGCGATCGATGTACGAGCGGCGAGGCAGCGCGCTGGAGCTGTTCGGCCGCTACGACGACGCGATCGGGAACTACGAGGAGATGCGTGAGGAGGCCGTGGCGAGGGGCGACGAAGCGATGGAGCTGTCGGCGCACTCGAGCATCGCCCTCCTGTACGCGACGGCCACCCCGAGGTTCGATCCGGAGCTGGGGCGGGAGCTGTCGGAGGAGCTCGTGGTCATGGCGCGGCGGATCGGCGACCGCTCCTCCGAGGCGAGGGCGCTGTGGAACATCGTCGTGGCGAACGTCTACGGGGGAGGGGACGCCGTCCGAGCCGTCGAGGCCGGCGAGGCCTCGCTCGCGATCGCTCGCGACCTCGGTGAACGCGAACAACTGGCCTTCACCTTGAACGACGTCACCCGTGCCTACCTGTCGCTGGGTGACTTCTCGACGGCCGCGAGCCGTCACGCCGAGGCGCGGCGGCTCTGGGAGGAGCTCGACAACCGTCCGATGCTCGGCGAGAACCTCACCGTCGGCAGCTCGATGCATCTGTTCCGCGGCGACTACGCGGCTGCCGTCGCGGACGCCCACGAGGCGATCGCCGTGTCCGAGTCGATCGGCAACGCGTGGGGCCAGTCGCACGCCCTGATCACGGTCTACCGCGTCGAGCTCGAGAGGGGTGAGCTGGGTGCCGCGATCGCCTCGATCCAGCGATGTCTCGAGCTCGGGGAGCAGGGCGGGTTCGCCTACGCGGCGATCGCGACGCGGGCGGACCTCTCTCGGGTGATGACCTACCTCGGGGACGGCGAACGGGGGCTCGCACTCGCGGAGGAGTCGCTCGCGATCGCGCGCGAGCGGGTGCCCCCCGCCGTCTCGATCGCCCGCGTCTCGGAGGCCCTCGCGCTGATCTCGCTCGGGAGGAGCGACGAGGCGCGCGCGCCCCTGGACGAGGTGGACCTGATGATGCTGCCCGAGCCCGACCGGACGTTCCTCCGGGTGGCATCGAGCGCCGCACGGGTTCGCCTCGCGCTCCTCGATGGTGATGCCGAGGAGGCCGAGGCCGTCGCACGGTCGGTCATCGAGCAGCTCCGTGCGAACGAGGTGCAGATCCTGGTGGCGGGGGGGCTCGTGGTCCTCGCGAGGGCGCTCCGCGCCGCCGATCGACTCGACGAGGCCGGCCACGAGCTTGCTGACGCGATCGCGCGTGCGGAAAGGCTGGGGGAGCGCCGTGTGCTGTGGGAGGCTCTTGCGTTGTCCGCCGATCTGCACGCTCGGCGCGGAGCCGTGCGGGAATCCGCCGCTCTCCGCAGCCGAGCCCGCGCGATCGTCGACGAGATCGCGGGGGGGCTGCCGGAGCCGGATCTCCGGCGACGATTCCTCGCACTCGACGGCGTCCGCGCCCTGGAAGGAGCCTGACATGACCGAGCCGGTGGTCGACAAGCCCGAGTTCCCGCGCGAGTACGGGAATCCGACCCAGCGCCTGGACTGGGCCGAGGTGGAACGCAAGCTCGAGAGCGCCCGCGTGTACTGGATCGCCAGTACACGGCCCGATGGGCGGCCGCACGTCGTCCCGCGCGACGGGACCTGGCTCGACGGCGGACTCCATTACGGAGGGAGCCCGGAGACGGTCCACTCCCGCAACATCGCGAGCAACCCGTCCGTCGTGGTGCACATCGGTGACGGCCAAGAGGCGATCATCGTCGAGGGTGAGGTCGTGATCGAGAAGCCGACGCAGGAGATGGCCGCAAGACTGGCCGATGCGTCGTTTGCCAAGTATCCGCAGTACGGGCGTATGGATCCCGACGTCTATCTGGGAGGCGTATCGGTGCTGCGGCCGCGCCGCGTGCTCGCCTGGACGAGCTTCACGGAGAACGCCACACGCTTCCGGTTCACGTAGCGCTTGGTGGGCCCCCGGGGACTCGAACCCCGAACCTGCGGATTAAGAGTCCGTTGCTCTGCCAGATTGAGCTAGAGGCCCGGCGCAGTGTAGCAACCGGCACGCGAGAACGAGCCTTTCGGCATGTTTGCTCGCCCGTCGATATGGGGATTCCTCCGTCCGACGGAACGCTGATGTCGCCACGGAGGCGGCACGGATGAAGGAGGCGTTCACCTGTGAGCACGACGCCGGAGCACCACCATCACGAGGACGAGGTGACACCCGTCCGCGACCCTGAGGGCAGCGGTGGCCTCGTCGGCTACGCGGCGATCAAGTACATCGCGATCGTCGCGATCGTGCTGGCGATCCTGGTCTTCCTCGCGCTCTACCTCATCCCGGCCCTGACGTAGGAGGAGGAACGGATGCTTGCGCACACCATCGCGTTACTTGCCCAGGCTAACGAGCAAACGACCGACACGATCCTCTGGATCATCGCCGCGGTCCTCGTGATCGCAGGGATCTTCGCGATCATCCGCAGCCAGGTGATCTGGGGCATCGTCCTGATCGTCCTTGGGCTGCTGGTCGGGCCGGGCGGCGTGAGCCTGCTGGACTGACCGAACGCTCGAAGAGAACGACGGTGGCCGCGGCCCGAAGGGCCGCGGCCACCTCTTTCTGGGGTGACCGAGGGGACTTGAACCCCCAGCCTCCAGGACCACAACCTGGCGCTCTAACCAGTTGAGCTACGGCCACCACGTGCGCCTCAAGCGTACCGGAAGCGACCTCCTGAGTTGCCTCGGCAACGCTGTTCGGGCATCATTGAACGGCCGTTCAAATTCCCGGAAGGTGGTCCGATGGCCGTCAAGGAAACGATCGACTTCGACCTCGATCTGATCGATCGCCTCATCGCCGACGAGGAGGCGACGCTCGAGCCGAAGCATCGCGCCTCGATCGAGTACCGCACGGTCGCCGAGCGAACCGTGGCCGGTGGCGTCGCATCCTCCTGGCAGGCATCACCCCCGCACGCGATCTTCATCGACCGCGGCGAGGGGAGCCACATCTGGGACCTCGACGGCAACGAGTACGTCGACTACCACCTCGGGTACGGCGCCATGGTGATCGGGCACGCCCACCCGAAGGTCGTGGAGGCGATCGAGAAGCGGGCGCGCCTCGGCACCCACTTCGCACAGCCCACCGCCCAGCTCCACGAGATCGGGGAGAACGTCGCCGAACGCTTCGGGCTTCCGCTCTGGCGATTCTGCAACTCCGGGACCGAGGCCACGCTCGAGGCCGTCCGCCTCATGCGGGCGAACACGGGCCGCGACCTCATCGTGAAGATCGAGGGGACCTACCACGGCCACCACGACTCGCTGATGTTCTCCGTGGCTCCCGATCCGGACCTGATCGGCGCTCGAGAGCATCCCGTGACGGTCCCGCAGGCGATGGGGATCCCGGACACGTTCGCGGATCTCGTCCGCGTGGTTCCGTTCAACGACCTCGCCGAGGCGGAACGCGCGTTCGCCGAGAACGAGGGCCGCGTCGCCGGGATGATCGTCGAGCCCGCGATGATGAACTGCGGCGTCGTCCTGCCGCGGCCCGGATACCTCCAGGGGCTGCTCGACCTCTGTCATCGGAACGGCGCCTACCTCGCGTTCGACGAGGTGAAGACCGGCTGCACGATCGCGTGGGGAGGAGCCGTCGAGGCGTTCGGCGTCCGGCCCGACATCGTGACGCTCGCGAAGGCGTTCGGCGGCGGCGTCCCGTGCGGTGCGATCGGAGCGACCGAGGAGCTCTTCGGTCCCGTCCTCCGCGGCGACCATGACATCGCGGGGACGTTCAACGGGAACCCGCTCACGATGGCCGCCGCGCGGGCGACACTGCTCGATGTCCTCACACCGGACGCCTACGAGCGTCTCCACGCGATCGACCGCGCGCTGAAGGACGGCATCCGACCGATCATCGATCGCTACCGGTTGCCCGCGTACGTCACGGGGATCGGCGCCAAGGGGTCGGTCACCTACTCGGCGCGGGAGGTGCGTGAGTACCGCGACACGATCGGGATCGACGAGCGCATCACGTACCTGGCGTGGCTGATGCAGCAGAACCGAGGCGTGTTCAAGTCGCCGTGGGCCAAGATGGAGACGTGGACGCTCTCGATCGCGCACTCGGACGAGGACGCCCGGCGCTACGTGGACAACTTCGAGGCGTTCGCGGCGGCCGTGTCAGGAGCTTGAGGTCGAGCCGCTGTACCGGGATCGCCGACCGGTCCCACGGACGACGGCCACCCCGACGATCGAGAGCACGAGTGCCGCGACGAGCCATGGGAGCGCCTCCCAGCCGGTGAAGGCCAGCAGCTTCCGGATGATCTCGGCGACCCTTCCCGCCAGGGAATCCTGAGCGGCCTGGCTCGTCGTCTCGCACGTCGTCGGTGTGACCGTGACGCAGGGTGTCGAGCCGATGTCGGACGCCGGAACGGCCCCTTCCCGTGCCTCGAGGAGGGCCGCCCCACCGGAGGGGCCGAGCTCCATCGCCCTGGTCGAGGACGCAGAGCCGGTCCCATCCCTGCCGGAAGATCCGGCTGAGGCACCCGGCTGCCCGCCCACGGACGCTCCTGCCGGCAAGGTCGAAGAACCGCTCGTGCCTGAGGCAGCCGTCCCGAGTGCGTCCGTGACTCCGCCCACGACGTCTGTGGTCGAGCCGGCGACGGCATCCACGGTCCCGGATGTGGCGTCGGAGACGGGATCCACGACCCCCGAGGTGGCTCCGGAGACGTCTTCGACCGTGTCGGTCGTCGTGTCCACG
>DASSDW010000169.1:0-4681 GCA_035696925.1 Actinomycetota bacterium | reverse complement strand
GCCCGACGCCGATCAGGAGCAGGTAGCCACGTCCGATCTGAGCGATGGTTCCTCCGTCCACCACCACGGACGCGCGGAGCACCCGCTGCAACACGACCCTCATCCGCTCTCCAGGCGTTTCGCGATCACGGGAACGGCCGGTTGGGGGCCAACCTCAGCTCGGGACGACGCGGTAGGCGTCGTAGACGCTCTCGACCCGCTTCACCGCCGAGAGCAGCGATGAGAGGTGCGTGACATCGGCCATCTCGAACGTGAACCGGAGGCGCGTGATGCGGTCCCGTCCCGTGCTGGAGGTGGCGGCGAGGATGTTGACGTGGCTGTCGGACAGGACGGTGGCCACGTCGGAGAGCAGTCGTGTCCTGTCGAGGGCCTCCACCTGGATCGCCACCGAGAAGGACGTGGGCTTGCCCTCCGCCCAGTCCACGTCGATGATCCGCTCCGGCTCACGCCGCTGAAGCGTCCGGAGGTTGGGACACGTGTCGCGGTGGACGGAGACGCCCTGGCCGCGAGAGACGAATCCCACGATCGCGTCCCCCGGCACCGGCGTGCAGCACCGTCCGAGCTTCACCCAGACGTCCCCAAGACCTCGCACCACGACGCCCTTGGAGATGTCGGGCTTCCCGATCCGCACCGGCCGGGCGAGCGGGACCTCCGTCACGTCCTCGTCCGGTGTCCCGGAGACCAGGCGTGACATCCGCGCGACGATCGACTGCGGGGACACGTGCCCCTCTCCGACCGCGACGTAGAGGGCCTCGACGTCCGGATACTTCAGATCCTCCGCGACGGCCGCGATCGTCTCCTCGGACGCGAGGCGCTTGAACGTCTGATCCTGCCGGCGCACGAACGTCTTGACGGCATCGCGCCCGGACTCCATCGCGTCCTCGCGGCGGCCACGGCTGAACCACTGGCGGATCTTCGTCCTCGCCCGTGGCGTCTTCACGAACTGGAGCCAGTCCTGACTCGGTCCCTCGCCCTGTGCCTTCGACGCGAGGATCTCCACGGTGTCCCCGGTGCGGAGCTCGTAGTCGAGTGGCACGAGCTTCCCGTTCACCTTGGCCCCCACCGTGCGGTGGCCGACCTCCGTGTGGATCGAGTACGCGAAGTCGACCGGTGTGGCGCCCTGCGGCAGGTTCTGCACGTCGCCCTTCGGGGTGAAGCAGAAGACCCGCCCGCCCGACAGGTCGATCCGCAGACCCTCCATGAACTCCTGCGGGTCGGCCATGTCCTTCAGCCAATCCATCATCTGGCCGAGCCAGGCCATGTCCTGTGCTTCCCTCGAGGACTTGCTGCCCTCCTTGTAGCGCCAGTGGGCGGCGATGCCGAACACGGCCGTGCGGTGCATGTCCTGCGTCCGGATCTGGATCTCCAGGGGGATGCCCTTCGGTCCCACCACGGTCGTGTGCAACGACTGGTACATGTTCGACTTCGGCATCGCGATGTAGTCCTTGAAACGGCCCGGGATCGGCTTCCAGAGCGCGTGGACGGCACCGAGGGCGCCGTAGCAGTCGCGCAGCGAGGGCACCAGGACGCGGAGACCGACGAGGTCGTGGATCTCGTTGAACTCCTTGCCGCGGATCACCATCTTCTCGTAGATGGAATACAGGTGTTTCGGGCGCCCCTCGACGTCCGCCTTCACGCCGAGCTCCTTGAGCTTCGCGCGAAGGGCCTCTTTGACACCCTCGAGAAGCTGCTGCCGCTCTCCCCTGCGACTCTCGACGAGGTTCGCGATCTCACGATAGGGACCCGGGTTGAGCGTCTTGAACGCGAGGTCCTCGAGCTCCCACTTCAGCTCCTGCACCCCGAGGCGGTTCGCGAGCGGCGCGTGGATCTCCAGGGTCTCGTTCGCGATCTTGCGCTGGCGCTCCTCCGAGAGCGGCGCGAGGGTGCGCATGTTGTGGAGACGGTCCGCGAGCTTGACGAGCAGGACCCGGATGTCGCCCGCCATCGCGACGATCATCTTGCGGACGTTCTCCGCTTGCGCGAGCTCGCCGCTGCGGAACTCGAGCTTGTCCAGTTTCGTCAGACCGTCGACGATCCGAGCGACTTCGTTGCCGAATTCCTGCTCGATGTCGCCGAGGCGCACCTGCGTGTCCTCGACCGTGTCGTGCAGGAGGGCCGCCGTGAGCGTCGTGGTGTCCAGCTTCAGGTCCGCGAGTATCCCGGTCACGGCCACCGGGTGCTCGACGTAGGGCTCCCCGGAGAGGCGGAATTGGCCATCGTGGGCCTCCTCCGCGTAGCGGTAGGCCCGCTCGAGCAGCTTCGTGTCGGCCTTGGGGTTGTAGGAACGGACCTTCTTCAGGACGGGGGCCAGGCTGTTCGGGGGTCCTTGTTCGCCCCGTCGGAGCCTGGGACGAGGGATCCCCGGGAGCAGCCGGCCGCGCTCGGGCGTGACGGGCTGCGGCTCTTCATCGACCCGCTCGACCGGTACGTCCTGCTCGGTGCTGCCCACGCTCGCCTCCTGCACCAAGTGTAGGGGACGCCGTCTGGGGAGCTCGGGAGCGCACCGGCCGACCCGGGCCGGGCTCAGTACTGGATGAACGTGTGGACCTCGTAGTCCTCGAGCTTCGAGCGGCCCTTCAGGAACTCGAGCTCGATCAGGCACGAGATCCCGCGGATCACTCCTCCACAGCGTTCCACGAGCGACGTGGCCGCCTGCGCCGTCCCCCCGGTGGCCAGGACGTCGTCGACGATCAGGACGCGCTCGCCCTGCTCGATCGCGTCCCGATGGAGCTCGAGCGTGGCCGTTCCGTACTCGAGCGCGTACTCCTCGGACGCCGTCTCCCAGGGGAGCTTGCCCTGCTTGCGGATCGGCACGAAGCCGGCGTTGAAGTGGTACGCCACCGGGGCCGCGAGGATGAATCCACGTGCCTCGATCCCGACGACCTTGTCGACGGTACCCCGGCCGAAGTGAACGACGATCAGGTCGATGATCGTCGACATCGCGTCGGCGTGCGCCAGGATCGGCGTGATGTCCTTGAAGACGATGCCCGGCTCCGGGAAGTCGGGCACGTCTCTGATCAGCGCCTTGATCTGCTCGATCTCCACGACGTCACCTCCGCTTACGCTTGGCTGGCGGCTTGCGCCGCTTCGACTTCTGTCCGGGTCGCCCGGTCGTCGCGGTCCGCGCGGTCGCGCGCGCGGCGGCCGCCTCGCCGGTGCTCGCGCCGGGCGTCGCCGCGGGTGCGGCCGCAGCCCGTCGCGCCACCACCCGTTCCCGGTCCGTGAGCTTCTGCTCGAGCTGCCGGAATCGCGCCTCCCGCTTCTTCAGGACCGCGAGGAGCGGCGCGGCGAGGAAAATCGACGAGTACACGCCGATCGCCGTGCCGATGAACATCGCGAACGCGAAGTCCTTGAGCGTCTCGCCGCCGAAGAGCAGCAGAGCCAGGATCGGCAGCAGGACCACGAGGGACGTATTCACCGATCGCATCAACACCTGATTGAGGGAGAGGTCGATCGTCCCGTCCGACCCCAGTCTCCCCACCAGTGACTGCGTCTCGAGGTTCTCCTTGATCTTGTCGTAGATCACGACCGTGTCGTAGAGGGAGAACCCGAGGATCGTGAGCACCGCGATCACGGTTTCCGGCGTCACCTCCCGTCCCGTCAGCGCGTACACCCCGACCGTGATCACGACGTCGTGGATCAGCGCGATGATCGCCCCGATCGCCATCTTCAGCTCGAACCGGAGCGTGATGTAGCCCATGATCGCGGCCAGCACGATCACCAGCCCGATCGCGGCCTTCCGGGAGATCTCCCCGCCCCACGTCGGACCGACGTCTTCGATGTTCACCTCCACCGGCTCGATGCCCGCTTGGTCGGCGAGCTCTCGACGGATCACCTCCGACTCACTGATCCCTTCTCCGGTGAGCGAGGGGGTCCGGATCGACACGGCCTCTTCGTTCACGATCTGGACCTCGGCGCCGTCGATCCCCTGCTCCTCGAGCGTCGCCTGCACCTGCTCGGCGTCGACCGGCCGCACGAACGTGTACGTGATGCGCGCGCCCCCCTCGAAGTCGATCGAGAAGTTCAGATCGCCGAACAGGAGGCCCGCGAGCGAGACGGCGACGAGCAGTCCCGAGATCGCGAACCAGCGGATCCGAAGCTCCACCCAGGGCACGTGCGGGATCGTGTGACCGCGGTAGGTATCGAGCGCGTGCCGGACGTTCACAGACCCGCTCCCTGCTGCGTGACTTCGCCGGCGACGCCGCTCGTCAGACCGAAGCCCCGGAGGTTCACGAGCTTCTCGTTCTTGGCGATCAGGAAGACCGTGGGCCGTTTGAAGAACCACACGACGAACAGATCGAGCAGGGTCGCCACGCCGAGCGTCAAGGCGAAGCCGCGGACGGAGCTGACCGCCGTCAGGTACAGGACCGCGGCCGCGAGCCCCGTCACGATGTCGGCGGCGACGATCGTCTTGTACGCGCGGGCGAACGCCGGCTGGACCGCGGCGCGCGGCGACTTGCCCGAGCGGACCTCGTCCTTCAACCGTTCGAAGAACACGATGTAGGAGTCGGCGGTGACACCGAGCGAGATCACGAGCCCGGCGACGCCGGCGAGCGAGAGCGCGTACCCGAACTGATCACCCGCGATCGAGATCAACGCAACGGCGAGCGCCGCCCAGATCGTCATGCCGAACCACGCGACGACGCCGAGGAGCCGGTAATAGAAGAGCAGATAGAGGAAC
>DASSDW010000168.1:0-11763 GCA_035696925.1 Actinomycetota bacterium | reverse complement strand
GCGCGGAACTCATCGCGCCGATGGACGATCGTCACCTTGGAGGCGAACTTCGTGAGGAACGTCGCCTCTTCCATCGCCGAGTCGCCGCCGCCCACGACGACGAGCTCTCGATCGCGGAAGAAGAAGCCGTCGCAGGTGGCGCAGGCGGAGACGCCTCTGCCACGGAGCTTCTCCTCGCCCGGGACGTCGAGCCACTTCGCCGTGGCCCCGGTGGCGATCACGACGGTCCGCGTCTTCCAGGCCTCATCGCCCGCCCAGACCTGATACGGCCGCGAGGAGAGATCGACCTTCGTCACGTGGACCGAGAGGATCTCCGCGCCGAACCGGGCGGCCTGCTTCTCCATCTGGTCCATCAGCTCCGGCCCGAGGATCCCGTCGGCGAAGCCCGGATAGTTCTCGACGTCGGTGGTCAACATCAGCTGGCCGCCGGCCTCCACGCCCTTGAGCACCAGAGGCTCGAGGTTGGCCCGGGCGGCGTAGAGCGCCGCCGTGAATCCGGCGGGGCCGGACCCGATCACGATCATGTTCCGAACGTCGTTCTCGCGTTCCGTGGTCATGCGATGGTCATCCTCCCACACGACCTGAACGCCGCCCGTCAGGCAGTTCCTTCCCCTCCATGGTCAGGCGTTGCTCCGAGTGGGGCGTCCCGAACGGGAGGTCAGATGCGCGCTGAGGCGAACGAGAGGACCGTGCAGTCCTTGGAGGACGCGGCCCACACGGCCACCGTGTCCGGGGGCTCGCCCGCGCCCGGGCCTTCGAGATAGACGGCGATGTAGGCCTCTTCGCCCTCGAACCTCGCTTGGATCAGTCGCGTCAACCGTCCCGCCTGCTGGTCCCCGAAAGCCTTGGAGACACATCGAACGGCGGCACTAGTATCGCCGGCAAGCTCCGCGCCTGCGGCATTCGTCGAGACTTGACGTGAAGCCGTGGCGGATCGGGCGAGATCCTGCAGCGCGTCCGCGTCGTAGTCCTGTTCCTCCCGGCTGTACTCGACATCACCAGCGAGGGGGAGACTGACCTCGGAACTTCCGGCGGCGTCGGTCGCCGTCTCCCTCTGACCGTCTCCCCCGACGTTGGGGAGGGCGATCGCGATCGCGATCACCGCGGCGGCGGCTGCGGCCGCCCCCGCCCAGCGGTACCACGTGGGGGTGCCGCCGCCGCCGTCGGCTCCCACGACGCGCCGATGTAGGTCCGGGGGAGGGTCCTCGACGGGGAGGGAGCGAGCGGCTCGGGCGCCGTGGGTCGCGAGGTCGATGTCCTGTCGGCAGGTGGCACAGAGATCCAGATGCGCCTGCACCCCGGCGAGCTCGCGCTCGTCCAGGGTGCCGTCCATCAGGTCGGCCAGCTGTTCGAAGGGATGGTTCATGCCTCTTCCTCTGACGTCCGTGACGCTCCGGAGGGTTCCCCTCGGGTCACGCCCAGCGCCTTCCCGAGGGCTGCCCGGCCCCGGAAGACCCTCGATTTCACCGTTCCCACGGGGATCTCGAGCACGGCCGCGATCTCCTCGTAGGGGAGGTCCTGCACGTCCGCGAGCACCAGGACGACTCGGAACTCCTCCGGCACCTGGGCCAGCGCCTGCGCCACGTCGACGGAGAACACCACCCCTTCCGCGTGATCGGGCGCGGGGAGGGACGGCTCTTGCCGCTCGTCGCCCTCGTCGAGGGCCAGCTGGAGCATCGGGCGTCGCCGCTTCTTGCGGAGGGAGTCGTAGCAGGCGTTGACGGCGACCCGGTGCAGCCACGTCGTGAAGGCGGCATCCCCGCGGAAGCTGCTCAGCTTGCGCAGGGCGGCGAGGAACGTGTCCTGCGAGGCGTCGGCGGCTTCCTCCGCGTCGCCGAGGATCCGCAGACACAGGTTGTAGACGCGCGTGCTGTGGCGCTGCACGAGGGTCTCGAACGCGTCGGAGCTCCCGTCCTGGAACCGTCGGACGAGGAGTTCGTCGGTCTCGGAGGCAGTCACCGAGTCGAACGCTACAGCGAGGGTGGTCCGGCGGTCTCGGTGACGGTCACGGAAGCGAAGTCCTCCGTCCAGGAGATGCGGTGAGCGAGGACGGTGCTCGCCAGTTTCTGGATCTTCACGGTCACGAGGCCGGTCGGTGCCTCGACGCTGCAGCCGCCGCGCGCGACCTTCGCCGTCGGCTCCTGGGCGGTCACCACCTTCGCGACGCGAGCGCAGGTCTGGCGGACGTCGTGATCGGCCTTGAAGACGAGCGCGCCTTCACTCGCCGCGGTGGATCCGACGTCGGAGAGCTTGTAGGTCGTGAACGCGATCGAGGCCGCGTCGATCGCTGCCACGGCGATCACCGCGAGGAAGAGGAGCCAGACGACGACCATCTTGCCCACGAGTCCGGCTTCGTCGCGTCGAACGTTCATGCTCGGAACCTCCTGACGATGGCCTTCCTCAGGTCATCGACCTCTCCGACTCGCAGGATAAGTGCCGAGATCAGGAACACCAGCACCCCGGCTGCGACGGCGGCGCCGACGTGTGCAGCCTGCGTGAGCACCCCCGCGTCCGCCGGAAGGTCCCAGACCCGGAGCACGCCGACGGCGGCTCCGACGGTGACGATCGCTGCGATCGAGGTCAGCGCCACGGTCCTCGCGATCCGTCCACCGTCGAGGGCTCCCAGCCTCCTCCGGAGGAGGATCAGAAGGATCCCGGCGCCCGCGACGTACGAGGTCGCGTGCGCCAGGGCCATCCCCCGGAGACCGAGATCGAGGGGGCCGGCCGTGTACAGGAGGGCCGCGGAGACGTTCACGCACCCGACCCCGACGTTCACGAGGGCCGGCGTCCGCGTGTCCTGCATCGCGTAGAACGTCCGCGTCAGGAGCTGGAACGACGAGAAGAACAACAGACCGACGGCGAAGCCCTGAACAGCGTTGCCGATGGCGACCGCGTCCGCGTCGACGGCGGCACCGTGCTCGAAGAGGAGCCGGGCGATCGGTTCCGCGAGCGCGAAAAGACCGAATGCGGCCGGGATCGTGACGACGGCGGTGTCGCGGAGTCCACGGGACAGGAACGAGCGCACACCCGCGGGATCGCCGGTCGCCCACCGTTCGCTCATCCCGGGCAAGAGCGCCGTGAAGATCGAGACGGCGAAGATCGCGTGCGGGAGCTGGAACACGATGAAGGCGGTGGTGTAGACCTGCGGGCCGGCGTCGAAGCGGTTGTTGAGCACGATCACCACGACGTACGCCAGCTGATTGGCGGCGACATAGAGCGCGACCCACCCGGCCAGACGCACGAGCTGCCGGACGGCCTCGTGGCGCCACGTCAGGCGGAGCCGGATGCGGTACCCGATCGCGCGGAGGGAGGGCCACAACGCCACGGTCATCATGACGACGCCGAGCGTCGTCCCGGCGGCGAGGATCGTGCGCTCGGCGTCGGTGATGGTTCGCACATCGGGTGCTCGGCTGCCTCGGGCAGCCGCGTAGGCGACGAACGTCCCGATCACGATCAGGTTGTTCAGGATCGGCGCGAACATCGGCGCCGCGAACCGCCGGTGCGCCTGCAGGAGCCCGATGACGACCGCGCCCACGCCGTAGAAGACGATCTGTGGCATGAACCATCGGAGGAAGAAGACCCCGAGCTCGATCTGCGCCTCTCGGTCCGTAGCGTCCGAGGAGACGAGATAGAGACGGATGATCTGCTCGGCGAACACGGCGCCCAGGACGGCGACGACGACCAGGATGACCGCCACGAGCGAGATGACCCGATCTGCCACCTCGCGAGCGTCCTCGGTGCCGTGCGTCTCGAGGCGACCGACGAAGACCGGGACGAACACCGACGTGAGGATGCCCCCGAGGATCAGCTCGTAGACGATGTTGGGCGTGAGGTTGGCCACCGTGTAGATCGAGCCCAGCGAGCTGATGGTGACGCCGAGCGCGGCCGTCATCGCGCTGAGGCGGAGGAACCCGGTGAGTCGCGAGAGGGTGGTCCCCACCGTCATGACGGCGGCATGGCGCACGAGGGATTCCCGCGAGTCCCGGTGCGGACGTCCGTGCTCCGAGCTCACGTCTGCCGCCGGCGGAACAATCTCCTCGACCACAGAGCGATGAGGACCAAGCCGGCTCCGATGGTGATCGCCAGGGCGATCGGGTTGATCGCGGTGGATCGAACGACCAACACCGCCCGCGACAGCTCCACGCCATCGGGCGACCGCACGATCACCTCGACCTCGCTGGTCCCGGCCGCCCTCACCTCCGCATCGAACGTGATCACCTGGTTCGGCTCGGTGATCCGCACCGGCCGCGCTCCGGCGCCGAGGAGGTCGACTCGAACCGATGCCAGTTCCACGCGCACGGTCAGGACGCGCGCACCGGGGTCGCCCATGCGGAGAGGGATCGTGCCCGATCGCGATGTGAACGTGAGGACGCGCGACGTGTCCGGGGAGATCGCGTCGAACGTTCCGTCGATCACGTTGTTCACCCAGTTGATCCAGATCCGACCGGTCCCCTCGTTTCGGATGTACTGCGACGCCTCCGCGTACAGGAGGCCTCGCCGGAGCCGATCCGCCTCGCCCGCCGGCTCCTCGACGACGCTGCCGAACGTGTTCACCCGTTGGGCGGCCTCGACGAGGTCGGCCGTGTAGGAGGAGAGGAACACCTCGGCCGGTTGCGGGCCGAGGGTCGCCGGCTCGGGCGGAGGCAGCACGTGGCCGGACAGTTCCCCGGCATGGACCGGCTCCAGGAACGGCGCCTGGGTGAGCCGGCGCACCGCGGGGTGCCAGAACGCGGCCGGCAGATCGGGCGCGAGGTCGAGGGCGAGGCCACGCGCCACGTCCTCGGGAGGTACGGGCTGCTCCTTCCAGATCGTGGCGAGCTCGCCGAGGAGGACGTGCGCCGCGAGGATCGGGTCCTCTCGGACATCGGGATCACTCAGGATCGACGTCGCTCCGGGGTCGGGGAGGAGGAGTGACACCTCACCCCCCAACGACGTGGGCAGGGTCGCCGCCGGCGGTGGGGCGAAGTCGTTCTCCTGCGGCGGCCGATCGACCGTGTCCACGGCGCCGAGGAGCGTGGTGACCCCCCGCGCCTCCATCGCGTCCACCGACGCCTGGTCGAACGCCAACCCCGACGGTCTCGCCACCGTTGGGTCCGGGCCCTCGCCCAGGATCCGCTCGAACGTCTCGTCACCCACGCGCCAGTGAGCGTCGAGATGCGAGTTCAGGCCGGCGGAGAGCAATGCCGGCAGTCTCGGAGCAGCGAACGGCATCGCGTGGAGCCGGGCGAGCGGCGAGGCGGCGATCTCCCGGAGACGCTCCAGGGTCGCTGCGGCCGCGAGCGGCGCGGGATCGCTACTCGGAACCGTTGTCCCATCGGCTCGTCGGTACCCGTCCGCCGCCCGCTCGAGCTGGTCGAGGGCCACGGGGGAGACGATCAGGTCCACGGTTGCGCTCGCCGATGGTGCCTGAAGCAGGTCCCAGAGGGCCTCGACCTGCGCGACGATCCCGCCGCCGGACTCGAGCGCGCTCTCGAAGCCCAGGTCGATCAGGGCGCCGTCGGGCCCGAACGCGATCGGTGTCGCCACTTCGGTCCACCAGGAGAACCAGACCGGCTTCTCCGGGGGTTGGAAGATGTGTATCACTGCGGTGGTCATCGAGGCCGTGAGCTCGTCGCCGCTCCGGAGCTCGATCTGCAGCGGATAGACGCCGGAGTCGTCCTCGATGGCACCCGTCTCCGACGTATCGATCTTGATCGCGACCTCGGTCACCTGTCCCGGCTCGAGGTCTCCGGCCCGGGAGACCGTGTCGGCTGCCGCGGCGAACGGTGGACCGTCCGCGAGCGCGGTCTCGTACTGAACGCGGGACACCACCTTCGGACCGAGCCGCCACCCGATCACCGCGTCGGGGATCGTCACGTCTCCGACGTTCGTGATCCGGATCGCGAGCCTGATCAGCGGTTGGGCCGGGGTGGTGTACGCGGTCTGCCGGACGAGGCGGATCGTCGCGTCCGGTTCCTCCTGGGCGTGCGCGGGCGACGCGATCCAGACGATCGCCGGAAGGATCGAGAGGAGGCTCAGGGCCAGATGTGGTCCGCGGGAGCGACGCATGCCGAGCGTCAATCGTAGCCCTCGAGCTCAGCGGTCCAGCATCGCCGAGGCCTGCTCGATCGCATACAGGATCGAAACGGCAAGGAGTCCGCACCCCACCACGACCCGAAGCGTCCGCTCCCGCGCGCCCAGCGCGATGGCCGCGCCGAGCCGAGCTCCCGGCACGGATCCGACCATCAGCGCCAGGCAAAGCCACAGGTCGAGGTGGCCGAGCACCCCGTGGACCACCGCGCCGGGGACCACGAGGGCGACGATCGCGAGGAGGGATGTTCCGAGGGCCCGCTTCAGAGGCATCCCAAGCCAGCCCGCGAGTAACGGAACCATCACCAGACCGCCGCCGATGCCCAGGAGCCCTGAGACGAGGCCGGCCAGGGCTCCGATCCCCCCGAGCATCGGGGCCGTTGCCGGTCGGCTCGATCGTCGCCGCTGGCTCGCGCGCAGGATCGAGATCGCCTGCCAGCCGAGCAAGAGGGCGGTCACGATCAGCAGCACCCGGGTATCGATCGCGGTGGTGAGCCAGGCTCCCAACGCGGCGCCGACGACGCCGGGCCCGACCAACCACGTGGCCGCTCGGACGTCGACCTCACCGCGGCGGCGGTAGGCGAGCGCGCCGGCGAGCGCGGTCGGGAAGATCACCGGCAGAGGGGTGGCGAGCGCCACGATCGGCGGAGCCCCGAGGAGCACTTGGATGCCGGGGGTCATCACGATCCCGCCTCCGACGCCGAAGACACCGGCCAGCACGCCGGAGATCAGGCCGATCGCGACGGCGATCCCGACGTCGACGGGACTCACCGGAGGATCTCGGCGGCGCGGACGAGGACGTCGCGCTCGCCGCGGTACGCGGCACGCTTGAGCGCGCGCTCGAGCGGGAACCAGCGGATCTCCTCCATCTCGTCATCGCGGTCGTCGATGTTCCCGCCCGTGTGTCGCATCAAGAAGAAGTGGACCGTCTTGCGGATCCTCACGTCCTCCCACACGTAGAAGTAGCGGGTCTCCCCCAGGGAGTCCTCGATCTCCGCGAGGAGCCCTGTCTCCTCCCGGACCTCGCGGACCGCCGCCTCCTCAGGGGATTCGTTGTCCTCGATGCCGCCCTTCGCGAGCCCCCAGGCGAGCTCGCCTCGGCGCGTGCGTCGTGACGCCAGGACGATCTCGATCTCGTCGCCGTCCCGCCGGTAGACGACCCCACCCGCGGAGATCTCGCGCTTGGTGGGGGCGCCACGGGGTCTCCGGGAAGCCTTCCCCGACGTGCCTCGCCGCTTCTGCCGCTGCTTCTGGCTCTTCTGCTCCTTCTTCTGCTCCTTCTTCTGGTGCTCCTTCTTCTGGGTCTTCCTCGGGCTCTTCCTCTGGGGCTTGCGCTTCTGACCCTGGCCCGTTCCCGCGTGGGTGCGCCCGGGCTCGGCACCCGGAGCGGTTCTCCCGGACGATCGTGGGGCATCGCCAGCCGTATCGCCGCCCCGGCTCGCCGCTCGCGCCTTCGCGTCGCCGGCCGCGTGCGCGGAGCCCCTCCTCGGCCGTCGTCTGCGACGGCGCTTCGATCCGCCGGTATCCGCGCCCGGCGTCGACGCTCCGCCTCCCTCAGCCATCCGGCCTGATTCTAGGTTCCGTTCCTCAGGTCCCCGGGGGGAGGGGCCGATGCATGTACCGAGCGTCCGAAGGGCGCGCGACCAGCGATGAGAAGAGGAGCGTCGGTCTGGCATGGACATCGATGAGCTGCTTCGGTACACGGTCGAACGGGGCGCGAGCGACCTCCACCTGAAGGCGGGCAACGTCCCGTTCGTGCGCGTGGACGGCGAGCTCTCGCCGGCCGAGCTCGGCTACCTCTCCGCTGCCGACACCGATCGCTTCGCCGACGCGCTCATGAGCGAGCACAAGAAGCGGGAGTTCGAGCAGACGAACGAGGCCGACCTGGGGTACACGCTCTCCGGCGTCGGACGGTTCCGTGTCAACGTCTTCCGTCAGCGCGGCGTGATCGGGCTCGCGATCCGTCGCGTCCGCGCCGAGGTGCCGTCGTTCGAAGAGCTCCGATTGCCGCCCGTGATGAGCACGCTCGCGGCCTCCCCGCGCGGCCTGATCCTGATCACCGGTCCGACGGGAACCGGGAAGACGACGACCATCGCCGCGATGATCGGTCACATCAACCGCACCCGCCGGACCCACATCGTGACCGTCGAGGATCCGATCGAGGTCGTCCACGACGACCAGCTCTCGATCGTCCAGCAGCGCGAGATCGGGATCGACACGGAGTCGTACGCGGCCGCCCTCCGGCACGTCATCCGTCAGGACCCGGACGTGATCTTCATCGGGGAGATCCGTGACGCGGACTCCGCCCTCGCCGCGATCCAGGCGGCCGAGACCGGACACCTCGTGATCTCCACCCTGCACACGATCGACGCGATGGAGACGATCAACCGTACGCTCGACCTGTTCCCGCCCGAACAGCAGCGGGAGATCCGCTCCTCCTTCGCCGGCGCTCTCCGCGGGATCGTGTCCCAGCGTCTCGTGACCCGTGCCGACGGGAAGGGTCGCGTCCCGGTCGTGGAGGTGCTGGTGAACACGGGACGCGTCTTCGACAGGATCGTGGACCCCGAGGAGACGTCGGGCATCCTCGAGGTGATCCAGGGCGGAGAGTTCTACGGTATGCAGACCTTCGACCAAGCGCTCGTGAAGCTCGTGAAGGAGGGCATCGTCTCGCCGGACGAGGCCCGCCGGACCGCGACCAACCCCCACGACTTCGACCTGGCGCTGCACGGGACGCTCGAACGCCGTGCGGCGTTCGACGAGGCCGAGGCGGCCTCCGAGAGCCTCCCGTACTGATCGGCTACGGCTCCGCCGCTTCCGCTGCGCGGACGGCGGCGAACTCCATCGGGTGGCGCCGGTACCCGGACCGGACCGCGACCACGAGGTACGCGGGGATGAAGAACGGGCCCCACACGAGGTACTGATGGACATGATGGCGCTCGTGGGCCAGGAGTCGTCCCTCGAGCCGCCTAGCCGAAACGATCACGAAGCCGATGGTCATCGCGGTGCGACCGAGACGCGGCAGTAGTGCCGTGAGCCCTCGGGGAGTGCGGTCGAAGATGACCACCCCGTGATCGAGCCGGGGCATCTGGAACGTGAAGACGCCGAGCACGAGCCCGAGCAGCGTGTTCGGCAGCGTCCAGAGGAACCCGAGCCAGATGGGCATCGCCGCACCGTACTCCGCCGGGGCGGGAGGAGCGCGAGGGTAAGGTTGGACCTCGTGACCACCCTCGAGGTCGATCCGCTCGCGAAGGAACTCGGCGACCGTTTCCAGTCGGCCGGTCACGAGCTGTACCTCGTTGGGGGAGCGGTCCGTGACCTGGTGCTGGGGCGGCTGACACCCGGGGTCGACGCCGACTTCGCGACCGACGCATCGCCGGCCGAGACCTCCCGGTTGCTCCGCGGGTGGGCGGAAGCGCTCTATCTGGTGGGCGCCAAGTTCGGCACCGTCGGGGCACGCCGGCACGGCCACGTCCTGGAGATCACCACGTTCCGCGAGGAGCGCTACCCCGAGGACGAGCGGAAGCCCGCGGTGACGTTCGCGAAGGACATCCAGACCGATTTGTCCCGCCGCGATTTCACGATCAACGCGATGGCCGTCCGGCTGCCGGACGGGGAGTTCGTGGACCCCTACGAAGGGGTGAAGGACCTCGCCGCGAAGGTGCTCGACACGCCGCTGGATCCGGAGATCGCCTTCTCGGACGATCCCCTGCGCATGCTCCGCGCCGCGCGGTTCGTCTCCCAGCTGGACGTGACGCCGGCTCCGCGCGTGGTGGACGCGATCCGCCGCATGCGGGAACGGCTGCGGATCGTGTCCTCGGAGCGCATCCGCGACGAGCTCGACAAGCTCCTGGTCGGCGACGCGGCGGGCGCCGGGTTGACGATGCTCGTCGACTCCGGACTCGCGGACGAGTTCCTTCCCGAGCTCCCGGCGCTTCAACTCGAACAGGATCCCGTGCATCGGCACAAGGACGTGCTGCGCCACACGTTCGCGGTCGTCGAACGGCTCGAGCGCGATCCCGTGCTCCGGCTCGCAGGTCTCCTCCACGACATCGGGAAGCCGTCAACCCGGGCGATCACGCCCGACGGAGTCTCGTTCCACCACCACGAGGTCGTCGGCGCGCGGATGGCGGAGCAGCGGCTCCGAGAGCTCCGCTATCCGAACTCCACCGTGGACGAGGTGCGGACGCTCGTGGAGCTCCATCTCCGCTTCCACGGGTACGGAGACGGCTGGACGGATGCCGCCGTGCGGCGGTACGTCCGCGATGCCGGCCCTCTCCTGGACAAGCTGAACCAGCTCACGCGAGCGGATTGCACGACTCGCGACCCGAAGCGCGCGGAGCGGTTCGCCCGGCTGCAGGACGAGCTGGAGGACCGGATCGCCCGCCTGGCCGAGCAAGAGAACCTGGACGCGATGCGCCCCACGCTCGACGGTCGGCAGGTGATGGACCGACTCGGCTTGGCGCCCGGGCCCGTGGTCGGCGAGGCACTCGCGTTCCTGATGGATGTGCGCATGGAGCGCGGTGAGATCCCCGAGGACGAGGCGTACGAGCTGCTGGACGCATGGGCGAAGGAGCGGGAGATCGGCTAGGGAGCGGAACCGGACCGAAGCCGGTCGAGGAACTCCTCGTTCTCTCGCTGGAACCGACGTTCGAACTCGATCGCGACGGCGGAGGCTCTGCCCAAGCGATACCCCGCCCATAGGCACAAGAGGCCGAACACGATCGCGCCCACGTCACGACGATACGTTCGGTGTGCTTGGTGCGTCTAGGAGACGCGAGCAGCCCGAAGCATGAGTCCGATGGTCTTCGGGTCTCCCCGCCAATGGTCCTTCACGACGTCGGGGCCGGCGCGTTTCACGACGTGTCGCAGGACGAGTCCCGCGATGACGGCGTCGTCGAGCGCGCCGATCCCGGGGAGGAACTCGGGGACCAAGTCGATGGGGGAGGCGAGCCAGAACGCGCCGAGCAGCAGCAGGACCTTCGAGGAACGGGGCACACGTTCGTCACCGAGCAGACCGCGGAACAGACGGATGACGTTCGGAAGGAAGGAAACGAGCTCCCGAGCGAGCGTCCTCCGCCCGATCATCAGGAGCACGACGGCGGCGAGCAGCCACAGGCCCACCAGGACGCCACCGGCGATCAGGAGCCCGCGCACGAGCTCGCCCCGCTAGAAGCCGCTCATGTTGTCGACGGGCCAGATGATCCAGACCGCCTTGCCCACCACCCGATCGATCGGGACGAACCCGAGGCCGAACCGGGAGTCGAGCGAATTGGAGCGGTTGTCGCCCATCACGAACAGTTCCCCCTCGGGGACCGTCGTCTCCGGGAAGCGGGCCGTGCGTTCGTGGAGATATGGCTCCGAGATCCGGACATCGTTCACGTAGACGTCCCCGTTCCTCGCGGAGACGACGTCACCCGGTTCGCCGATCACCCGCTTGATGTAGTCGGGGTGATCGGGCGGAGAGAATCCGAGGCCTTGCCCAAGCCAGTGGGTGATCGCGCCCCACACGCCGCGCTCCGGCTCCTTCGCGGGATCGGGCTCTTCGAACACGATGACGTCGCCGCGCTGCGGGTCGTGGAAGTAGTAGGGGACCTTGGCGACGATGACCCGGTCTCCCCGGACCAAGGTGGGTTCCATCGAGCCCGTGGGGATCCAGAACGCCTGCAGCAGGGTGCTCTTGATGAGCAACGCCAA
>DASSDW010000167.1:0-4321 GCA_035696925.1 Actinomycetota bacterium | reverse complement strand
TCTGGGCACTCATGTCGATCGTGACCACCGGCTTCGCCGGACGAGCACGCGGGCCCGTACAGGGACTTCTCCTGGGCTTCGCCGTCGACGTCGCGATCCGAAGCCCGTTCCGCGGTTGGGATCCCGTGTGGCAAGAAGGGGTGCTGCCATGGGTCGTGGCGGTCTCGCTCTCTGTGGGAGCGATGATCCTGGCGATCGTGACGTCGCGCACGGTGCGGAGCGACAGCTCCGACGTGTCGTGGGTCGCTCTCGTCGCGATCGGCCCCTTCCTGTTCCTGCACGCTCTCTTCCTGCAGAGCGCCCCGTTCGTGGTTTCTCGATCCGGCGTGACCTCGCTCCGGGCCGTCGCCATCATCCTCGCGCTCGACGCAGCGGCGATCCTCGTGGTCGGCGCGTGGCCCCGCTGGCGGATCTGGCTGGCGGTGATGGCGGTGGTGGGCGTGGTCGGCCTCCGGCTGGAACCCGGTGTCGCAGTACTGATCTTCGTAGCCCTCGCGTGTGCGGGCACCGCGGCGATGCTCGTCCTCGCCTTCCGATCGCCTCCGGGACGGGGCCGCGTCTTCCGACTGCTGGCTCACGCCGGCGGGCCTGCTGCGCTCGGGATGCTGGTGCTCGCCTACCAGAAGCCGAGGCCACTTCCGCTGCCCGGCGGATCCCTCCTCGAGGTCGCGACGATCCTGCTCCTCCTGCTGGCCTGGGTGGGGTCGACATCCCGTGCAGGCCGACTCGTTCCTCTCGGCCGAGGTGCTACCCTCGGTGCGACCCTCCTCCTCGGCGTGCCGCTGGGTCTCTGGTTGTCGACCTCGGCGCCCCCGACCCACGCCTCGAGTGCCCCTCGGGAGATCAGACTGCTCGACTACAACGTGCACTCGGCCGTGAACGATGGTCAGGTCGAACTGGAGGCCCTCGCGTCGACCATCGAGGCACGGAGGCCATCGATCGTGGTCCTGCAGGAGGCGAGCCGTGGGTGGCCCGTGACGGGGATGACCGATGTGGTCGAGTGGCTGTCGTGGCGGCTCCGCATGCCGTACGTGTTCGGGCCGGCAGGGGACGGACCGTACGGGAACACGATCCTGTACCGGCCGACGCTCCGGGTTCTCACGACGGAGCAGGGGTCGCTCCCACAGGGTCGGGGTCTCCACCCACGGAGCTACCTCTCCGTGACCTTCGCCCAGGATCCGCTCCGCGTGGTGGCGACCCATCTCGACGGCGAGGAGGACGCTCGAACCCGTCTCCTGCAGATCGACGGGCTCCTGCGGGCGATCGACGACGCGGACGGCACCGTCGTCGCCGGCGATCTGAACGCGGAGATCGGATCTCCGGAGCTGGCGAAGTTCCAGGAGTTCGGCTTCGTCACGGTGCAGGACCTGACGGGGGAATGGGCCGCCACGTTCCCCGAGGAGGGGGAGATCTTCGATCACATCCTGATCGGGAGACATCTCACGGCGACGGACGTGGCGGTCGTGCGGGCCGATGTGTCCGACCACTTCCCGGTCGTCGCGACGATCCGTCGCCTCTGACGGATCGGGACGCGAGCCGACGGTCACCCCGCCGTTCGTTCACGGGTCCTTCACAGACCCGACGTAGAGTCGCCGGATGAAGACCGTTCTCGTCGTCGAGGACGAGATGAAGATCGCGCGCGTCGTCCGTGACTACCTCACCGACGCCGGCTTCGACGTGATCGTTGCCTCCAGCGGCGAGGCCGCCCTCGCGAGCGCCCGTGGATCGAGGCCCGATCTCGTCGTGCTCGACCTCGGTCTCCCGGGCGTCGACGGACTCGACGTGGCACGCGAGCTCCGCGGCTCCTCGCACGTCCCGATCGTGATGCTCACGGCACGCGGCGAGGAGACCGACCGGATCGTCGGCCTCGAGCTCGGCGCCGACGACTACGTCGTGAAGCCGTTCAGTCCGAAGGAGCTGGTGGCGAGGGTGCGCGCCGTCCTCCGCCGCACCTCCACGGCCGAGATGCTGCGGGAGCAGCCGGTGCGGGTCGCGGACGTTGAGATCGATCCGCAGCGGATGCGCGTGACCGCGAGCGGCCGGCCCGTCGAGCTGACGCCCACGGAGTTTCAGCTCCTCGCCGCGCTCGCCCGGGAGCCGGGGCGCGTGTTCACGCGAGGGCAGCTGCTGGACGCGATCCACGGCATGGCGATCGAGTCCTACGAGCGCGCGATCGACGCGCACGTGAAGAACATCCGGAAGAAGCTCGAGCCCGAGCCCGGGAAGCCGCGCTACGTCCTGACCGTCCACGGCGTCGGATATCGGTTCGCGGATGCCTGAGGACACCCACCACCCGCATCCGCACGGTCCGCCGTGGAGCGGTGGTCCCCCGTGGGGAGGAGGGCCGTGGGGCGGAGGGCCGTCGGGGCGAGGGAGGCCTCCCTGGTGGCCCGACGAAGAGGATTGGCCGCCGCGCGGGCCCGAGGCGTGGCGCGGGATGCGCCGCCACTTCTTGGGCAGGTTCGTCGTCGTCCTCACGGTCGCCGTCGCGGCGATCGTCGGTCTCTCGGCGCTGGTGGGTGGCTTCCTCTTCCGCGGGGAGGGAGACCGCGGCCCGTTCTTCCCGATCGGGCTGTTCGTCGTGGTCCTCGTGGTGCTCCTGGTGGTGCGGGCCGGCCGACGGTTCGCCTCGCCGGTCGTCGACGTGATGGAGGCGGCCGACAGGGTGTCCGCGGGCGATTACGAGGCGCGCGTCCAGGTCCGCGGACCCCGCGAGGTGCAACGCCTCGCCGCGGCGTTCAACGCGATGACGGAGCGGCTCGGCTCGAACGAGGATCGCCGCCGCCAGCTCCTCGCCGACGTCGCGCACGAGCTCCGCACGCCGCTCTCCGTGATCCAGGCGAACCTCGAGGCGCTGGTCGACGGCCTCTACCCGGCCGACGAGACGCACCTACGGTCCGTCTTGAACGAGACGAAGGTCATGGCGCGGCTGCTGAACGACCTGCAGACGCTCTCGACGGCCGAGGCCGGCGCGCTCACGCTGCACCGCGAGCCCACCGAGCCACGCCACCTGATCGAGAGCGCCGAGCGATCGTTCGCCGCCCAGGCGGGCGACGCCGGCGTCCGACTCGAGACCCGCGTGACGGGGTCGCTGCCGGAGATCGAGGTCGACCGGGTGCGCATCGGCGAGGTCCTCGGCAACCTGTTGTCCAACGCGCTCCGGCATACGGCCGCCGGAGGCACGGTCACGCTCCAGGCCTTCGCCGCGGGGGATGGGGTCGCCCTCTCGGTCACCGACACCGGCTCGGGGATCCCGCCGGAGCGACTCCCACACGTGTTCGACCGATTCTCGCGGGCCGCGGACTCGCCAGGCACGGGTCTCGGGCTCGCGATCGCGAAGTCGCTGATCGAGGCACATGGCGGCGAGATCCGCGCCGAGAGCTCGGCCGCCGGCACGACGATCTCGTTCACGCTCCGCGGGTAGGGTTGCAGCGTGGCTCCCTCGAAGCTGCCGAAGCCGACCGACGAGACGAAGGACTTCTTCGCATCCGTCGTGCCCGATCACCCGGCGGTGTCGATCCGTCCGATGTTCGGCCAGCTCTCCGCGTTCGTGAACGGCAACATGTTCATGGGGATCTTCGGCGAGGACGTCCTCGTGCGGCTGCCCGAGGCAGATCGCGCCGACGTCATCGGTGCGGGTGGAAGCGTCTTCGAGCCGATGGCCGGCCGTCCTATGAAGGAGTACGTCGTGCTGCCGGGCGCCTGGCGCGACGAACCGGACCGCATCCGTGAGTGGGCGGCTCGATCGCTCGATCACGCCGAGGAGCTCCCACCCAAGCCCAAGAAGAAGTCGCAGCAGCCGAAGAAGCGGAAGGCCTAAGGCTTCTTCATAACCCGAGGAGGGTATGGGGTCTCGGAGGTGATCGCGGATGGAGAAGTGTGCGCACGATGCGTGTCGCTGCCAGCTCGAGGAGGCCGGCGCCTATTGCTCCGACCATTGTCGGAGCGTCGCTGCGGCGGGGCCGTCCGCTGGGCCTCAGCCGTGCCTGTGTGGACACCCAGATTGCCAGGAGGGATAGAGATGCGCGTCACGTTCGTCGACGGCCCGCTTGACGGGCGCGAGGAAGAGATCCCCGACGACAAGCTCGAGGAGGGGCATCCCGTGTACTGGCCGGAGCGTCCGGAGACGGATGACGACACGGATCCGGAGCAGCCGGGACTCGACGGGGTGGTGGAGTACCTCTACGAAGGGAACGGCCGCGCGAAGTACGTCGGCGGCCAGCTGGAGGGCGCGTAACCTCGGGCGGATGCCCGTCGAGGTGTACGTCGAGGCGACCGCGAAGCGCGCGTTCGCCGGCGCGGTCGACTGGCCGGGATGGTG
>DASSDW010000166.1:0-3839 GCA_035696925.1 Actinomycetota bacterium | reverse complement strand
GCGCTGGGGATGGGCTTCGACAAGCCCGACCTCGGCTTCGTGATCCACTACCAGTCGCCGTCCTCGCCGATCGCCTACTACCAGCAGGTCGGCCGCGCCGGGCGAGCCTTGCCGCACGCGCCGGTGGTGCTCCTCCGCGGCACGGAGGACCGCGACATCCAGGACTACTTCATCAACTCGGCGTTCCCGACACGGACGCGGGCGGAGGAGGTGGTCTCGCTACTCGAGGATCGGGCCGCGCCGGTGAGCGAGAACGAGATCCTCTCCGCGGTGAACATCCGACCGATGCGGTTGAAGAACATGCTGAAGATCCTTGAGGTGGAGGGCGCCGTCGAACGCGCCGGCAGCAAGTGGCTCCGCACGCTCGCCCCTTGGCGCTACGACGAGGATCGCGTGCGGCGGGTCACCGAGGCGCGGCGCGCGGAGCAGGCTGCCATGGACACCTACGGCCGCACGGACGAGTGCCTGATGGCGTTCCTCCTCCGGCAGCTGGACGATCCCGACCCTCGTCCGTGCGGCCGGTGCATGGTGTGCACGGGCGAGTCGCCCTCGATCGAGCTCGACGCCGCGGTGGTGGCGAAGGCCCGCGAACACCTTCGTTGGGCCGAGCTGCTGATCGAGCCCCGGCTCCAGTGGCCCAGCGGGATGGGAGAGCCGAAGGGCCGGATCCCCGACGAGCTCCGCCTCGAGCCGGGGCGTTCGCTGAGCGTCCTCGACGACGGGGGCTGGGGCGGGCTCGTGCGGCGCGGATCGACCGCAGAGGAGTACGCCGACGCGTTGGTCGAGGCCTCGGCCGAATCGATCGTCCGACGCTGGCGGCCCGACCCGTTCCCCGCATGGGTCACGTGCATCCCGTCCACCACCCGGCCCGACCTGGTCCCCGGCTTCGCGAGGAGGCTGGCCGACGCGATCGGCCTTCCGTTCCGGCCGCTGCTGGTCAAGACGCGCGAGACGAAGCCCCAGAAGGAGCTCGAGAACTCCCAGCAGCAATTCCGCAACGTGTGGGGAGCCCTCGGGGTGAGCGGGGAGCCCGTGTCCGGCGATCCCGTGCTCCTGGTGGACGACCTCTCGGACTCTCGCTGGACCCTCACGGTGGCCGGGGCCGTCCTCCGTGAGGCCGGATCCGGGCCCGTCACCCCGTTCGTGCTGGCGAAGGCCGTCGGCGACTAGTCGGTCCTATGGTTGCTCCGATGGGTGCAGGTGCCCGATCCGAGGACGCGCTCGCGGCGCTCCTGCTGACGACCCGTCTGGGTGACGCGGACGAGGCGCCGCTCGCGCCCGGGCGATTCTGGTCGCTGGTAGCCGCGGTCCCGGAGCCCTCCGAGCTCTTCGCGACCCCGGCCGGAGACATCGCTCGACGCACCGGGCTCCCCGCGCACGAAGCGGCAGGGGTGGAGCGACTCCTCGCGGCGGGAACGAGCCTTGCGTTCGCGCTCGAGCGTTCGGAGCGGCAGGGGTTCGTCGCCCTGACCCCGTTCGACGCCGGCTATCCGATGATGCTGCGCGGTCGGCTCGGCGACCAGGCGCCGCCGGTCCTGTTCACCGTGGGAGCGCGCGAGCTCCTCTCCGCCGAGTCGATCGGTGTCCTCGGCTCGCGCAAGGTCGGCGGCGACGGCGAAGCGGTCGCCCGTGAGATCGGCGCGCGCGTGGTCCGCGAAGGTCTCGCCGTCGTCTCGGGCGGAGCGAAGGGCGTCGACCGGGCGGCGATGTCGGCCGCCCACGAGGCGGGCGGGCGTGTGGTCGGGTACCTCGCCGAGTCACTGATCCGGCGGGTGCAGGAGCCGAGCGCCCGCCGCGCCCTCGCCGACGGGACGACCTGCTTCGCGACCCCGTTCGATCCCTCCGCCGGGTTCTCGACCGCCCACGCGATCGGCCGGAACAAGCTGATCTACGCGAGCGCGCGCGTGACGGTGGTCGTGGCGAGCGAGCTCGATCGCGGAGGCACCTGGGAAGGCGCCACCGAGGCACTTCGCCGACGGTACGGACCTGTCGCCGTGTGGGTCGGTCCCGGAGCCGGACCGGGGAACGAGCGGCTCGCGGAACTCGGAGCCACACCGCTCGAGGAACTCTCCTCGCTGTTCCGTGCGCCGCCGAGCGATGCGGTAACGCCGAGCGCGGCCGAACAACTGCCCCTCGATCTGTAGCCGGACCGCATCCGGAGGTCACATCCTGACCCCCGGTATCCTCGCCGGGTGATCGTCGACGAACCGCTCCGGGGGTCGTTCGCCTATCTCGAACGGCCCGGGTTGTTCGCCCTCCCGGGGGTCGATCAGCTACAGCTGTTCATCGATCGGAAGCTGCCGGCGCCGCCGCTCACCCATCTCAGCGGGCTCGTGGTCGAGGAGGCCGGCACCGGCACGTCGACGTGGTCCATCCCCGCCAGCCCGTGGTGGCGGACGGCCGCAGGCGTGTTCGGAGGCGGCACGCTCGCGTTCGTCGCGGATGCCGCCCTCGCCGGCGCGGTCTTCACCACGTTGACGGAAGGGATGGCGCTGCTGTCCTCCGACCTGTCGATGAACTTCCTCCAGCCGGCGTCGCCATCGAGCGAACGACTGATCGCTCGCGGGACCGTGATCCACACCGGTCGGCGGCAGGGATTGTCGGAGGCGCGGGTCGAGGACGCGCGCGGTGCGCTGCTCGCCCACGCGACGTCGCGGTGCGTGCTCCAGCCGTTGCCGTTCGAGCCCCCGGAGGCGCCCGGCGCCCTCCCGGTCCTCGACCCTCCCGCGTTCGACATCCCCGACCCGCATCTCCGGCCGCCGGAGGGGGAGGTGCTCCCGCAGGCGACGTGGGACGAGTTCGGTGGGTTGGATCTCGTGCAGCTCTGGCACAAGGAGGAACGGGCGCCGGCGCCGGTCTGCGTGTATCTCGGGCTGCGGATCCACGACGTGGCCGAGGGAGCCGTCACGATCACGATGCCCGCGTCCCTGTGGTTCTGCACGGGCTTCGGGACGTTCTACGGCGGGGCGCTAACCGCCTTCGCCGACGCGACGATCAACACGGCGGTGATGACGACGCTTCCCGCCGGCACCTCGTTCGGGACGCTCGATCTGAAGGTGAACTTCCTCCGGCCGGTCACGCCGGACGGCCGGGACCTGGTCGCGCGGGCGACCGTGGAGCAGCGAGGCCGCACGATCGCGGTGACGACCTGCCGCATCGACGATGCCGACGGGAAGCGTGTGGCCATGGCGACCGGGAGCGCGATGATCTCCCCCGACCGCCCCTGGGCCACCGTGGGCGACCTCGGGTAGTCACGCTTCGTTCCTCGCTCGTTCGGGTAGGGGAAAGATGACCCCGACACGAGGAGGGAGCGCACACATGCCGTCATCCGAGCGTGATCCACGCGAATGGCCCGGCAGCGACAGCGGCGAGAGCGAGACGGGAGGGTCGGATCCGAGCCGTGATGCGGAGGAGCACGGTCTCGACGCATCCGATGCGCCGGAGCCGTCCTGGCGACCTGAGACGCCCGCGTGGGACCGGCCGGTGCCCCGCTCGAAGAGCACGCCGTCCGGTGTGGGCGGACCGATGGATACGGCTACCCCCACACCCACGCCGCCCACCGAGTCCGGCTCGGCGCCCGGCAAGGGGCCGACGGGCAGGAGCCTGACGCCGGGTCGCGGACCGACCGCCACGACGACGTCTACCGCCACGAAGTCGACCGCCAAGAAGTCGACGGCCCGCAAGTCCACGAAGCGTGTGGCCGCCGGGAAGAAGGCCGCGGCGACCCGGAAGCGGAAGGCCGCACCGGCCAGGAAGTCGACACGGAGGACCACGGCCCGCAGGTCCGCCGCCAAGAAGTCGACGGCCCGCAAGTCCACCAAGCGTGTGGCCGCCGGGAA
>DASSDW010000165.1:0-10796 GCA_035696925.1 Actinomycetota bacterium | reverse complement strand
CACGAGCCCTGCGACGCCGGCGAGCGAGAGCGCGTACCCGAACTGATCACCCGCGATCGAGATCAACGCAACGGCGAGCGCCGCCCAGATCGTCATGCCGAACCACGCGACGACGCCGAGGAGCCGGTAATAGAAGAGCAGGTAGAGGAACAGCAGGACGAGGCCGCCCGCGCCGGCGAGGATCCCCTGCTGCAACGACTCCTCACCGAGGGTCGGGCTCACCGTCCGCACCGACTGCCGCGTCAACTCCACTGGGAGCGCGCCCGCGTTCAGCTGCGTCGCGAGGTCCTTCGCCTCCTGTTCGGAGAAGTTTCCCGTGATCTCACCTGTACCACCCGTGATCGGCTCGTTCACTCCGGGTGACGAGATGATGATCCGGTCGACGACGATCGCGATCTGATTCCGAGGATCGTTCGTCGCGCCGGTTGGATCTCGGAACGCGGCGGCTTCGGTGGTGGCGTCGGCGAACCGGTCTGCTCCATCGCTGTCCAGCTGGAAGTTCACGGACCAGTCGGAGGTCCCGAGCTGACTCTGGTTGATCACCGCGGACGCGCTCTCGAAGTCCTCGCCGCCGATCACGACCGGTCCCAGGACGTACTTCGCGAATTCGATCTGAGGAGAAGGACCCGGGCCCAGGTAGATGACCTCCTCATTGGCGAGCACGTCGAATGCGCAGCGGGGCAGGTCGCGCTCCTCCTCGGTACCACACGTCAGCGGCCGCGGATCGTCCGGCGACACGATCTCGAGGACCTGACGCTCCTCGAGGCGCGCCGTCTCACCGATCACCCGGAGCAGCCGCTCCTGACCGGACTGACGCTGGAGCTCGACGGCCTTGTCCCGGCGGACCGAGCACCCCAGCTGCTCTCCCACCGAGCTCACGACGCAGAACCGCTCCTCCTCGTGCACGATCTCGATCGCGCCGAGGGCCCCGTCGGCCTCCTCGCGGGAGCCGAGTTCGCAGGGCAGCGGCTCGGCCTCGGAGAGATCGAGATCCGCGAACGTGGCCGGTGATGGGGAGGGTGACGCGGAGGCGGACGCCGACGGAGATGCACTCGGAGTTGCGGACGGCGAGGGGGACGGGGTCGGTGAGGGCTCGGGGGGAGCCGGGAGGATGCAATACGAACGCTCGGTGACCGTGACCTCGAGCGCATCCTTCGCGTCCTCGGCCTTCGCGCGCGTCCCGAAGCATCGGATCTGCTCGCCGGTCGCCTGTGTGAGGCAGTACGCGCTCGCGGCGGGCGAGGGGCCGGCGGAGGGGGAGGCCGTGGCGCTCGGGCTCGGGGTGACGGACGTGCTGGGCGTCGGTTCCGGCTTCGGTCCGACCTGGACGCCGGCGATGAACGTGTCCGCCTGTGCCCGGCTCGAGAAGCACTCGATCTCCTCGCCCACCCCGTCGACGACGCAGACCTCCGACGGCTGGTCTTCTACCTCGAGGCTCTCGAGCACGTCTCGGACGTCGTCCTCGGACTCGGAGCACCCGTGGATCAGGTCCTCGCCTTCCAGGCAGAAGAGGTCGGCAGTTCGCCGGCGCACCGTCGCGTCGGCGCTGCCCGGGATCTGCACCTCGATCGTGTTCCCCGACAGCGCGATGTCGGGTTCACCCACTCCGAACGCGTCCACCCGGTTCCGGATGTTCTCGAGCGCCTGTTCCATGACGTCCTGCGGCGTCCCCTCGGGGGCGGTCAGGATCACGGAGGCCCCGCCCTGGAGATCGAGCCCGAGCGTGGGGCGCAGGCTCCCGCCGAGGAATCCCACCGCGGAGGTAGCCACGAGGATCAGGACGAAGATGATGGACGCCCAGAGGGCGCGATTGCGTCTCACGCCAGCTCTGCCCCGTTGATCACCAGTCGAAAACGGGCATCGAGCAACTCGGCGGCGTGACGGCAGAGCTGCATGCGTCCGAGGAAGATCTCGAAGTACTCCATGACCTTGCTGATGTCGGTGTCGATCGTCAGCTCGAGGCTGACGGTGCGGGGTCCGGAGTCTACCGAGAGGAAGGAACGTTCGACGGCATGATTCACCCGATCGTGCACGTCGAGCTCGATGCGACCGGACTTGCGCACGCGGCTCCTGTGGACATCCGACTTGTCGGCGAGGATCACGGCGGCGGAGATCGGCGACACGGCGACCCCTTCGGTCTCCTCGTGGTTCGCGATCGCGGCGAGGATCGGCATCAGATCCGCGCCGTGCACCGAGTCTCGGAGCGATCCGTAGACGAGGATGGCGCCGGTCTGGCCGTGCGCGTCACGGGCGAGCGAGTTCCCCACGTCGTGCAGGTACCCGGCGACCGATGCGAGCGTGGCCTCCCGCTCCGTGAAGTCGAGGCGACTCAGCACCTGATAGGCGATGTTGGCGACGAGGTTCGCGTGACGGAACCCGTGCTCGGTATAGCCCATCGCCTCCATGACACGGTCGGCGGACGCGATGTAGAGCGACAGCTCCTCGCTCCCCTGGACGTCTTCGAGCGTGACGGTCGCCCGATCCCGGGGTCCGGCGGGCGTGGGTGCCGGATGGGTGGGGACCGGCTCCACCGGCATCCGGGGAGCCGGCTCGTCGGGTTCGCGAACCGCGGCTGCAGGGTCCTGAGGATCGCGAGGCTGGACCGGGTCGCTCACGAGCCGGGCTCGGCGCCTTCCACCTCGTCCTCGAACTCGTCGTCGTCGGCCAGGCGCGTCGCGACGGCCGCGCGCGCGAGCCTGATCTCGACGCCCGGAGCGACCTCCACCGTCACGATGCCGTAGTCGTCGTCGATCTCGGTGATCGTGCCGTAGATCCCCGCCGTGGTCACGATATCGTCGCCGACCTCGATCGACGATTGCATCTCCATCTGCGCCCGCCGGCGTTGGTTCTGGGGGCGGATCAGCAGGAAGTAGAAGACCACACCGATGAGCAGGAGCGGGAGGAAGCTCACGATGGCGTTCGGCTGCGCCTGAGCTTGAGCGAGGATGGCGAGCATGCAGACCTCCATTGAGGGGACGAGGGAGTCTACCTCGCCCCTCTAGAGCGGCAGCGTGCCGGGGACCGAGGTGCCCAGGTGGCGGTACGCATGCTCGGTGGCGACACGCCCGCGTGGCGTCCGGCGGAGGAACCCCAGCTGGAGCAGGTAGGGCTCGACGACGTCCTCGATGGTATCGGTCTCTTCTCCGACCGCCGCCGCGAGCGTCGACAGGCCCACGGGCCCGCCCCCGAACTTGTCGATCAGCGTGGCGAGGATCGAATGGTCCAGGCGGTCGAGCCCCTGATCGTCCACCTCGAAGACCTCCAGCCCCGCGGCGGCCACCTCGAGCGTGACGGAGCCGTCGTGGCGCACTTCAGCGAAGTCCCGCACCCGGCGGAGGAGTCGGTTGGCGATCCGCGGTGTGCCGCGCGAGCGCCGCGCGATCTCCGCGGCCGCTTCGCCGTCGACGGGCACCGTGAGGATCCCGGCCGAGCGCATCACGATCTTCGCCAGGTCGTCCGCCGAGTAGTAGTCGAGGCGGGGCGAGAAGCCGAACCGCTCTCGCAGCGGGAGCGTCAACCGCCCCGGTCGGGTGGTGGCGCCGACGAGCGTGAACCGCGGCAGCTCCAGCCTGATCGAGCGCGCGGTCGGTCCCTTCCCGAGGACCACGTCGAGATTGAAGTCCTCGAGCGCCGGATAGAGCACCTCTTCGACCGGTCTGGGCATCCGGTGGATCTCGTCGACGAAAAGCACGTCGCCGTGCTCCAGGTTCGTGAGGATCGCCGCGAGGTCGCTCGGACGGTCGAGGGCCGGTCCCGACGTGGGTTGGAACCCCGCGGCCATCTCGTGGGCCACGATCCGCGCGAGCGTCGTCTTCCCGAGGCCGGGAGGGCCGCTGAATAGGAGGTGATCCACGCCCTCGCCACGCTTGCGCGCGCCGTCGATCAGGAGATGGAGCTGCTCCTTCACGCGCTCCTGGCCGACGAACTCGTCCAGCGTGCGCGGGCGCAAGGCGATGTCGAACTCGCGATCCTCCTCGGTGAGGGCGTCGGGATCGACCGGACGATCGGCCGCCTCACCTTCGGCTTCTGGCATCCGGATCGTTTCGTCGTCGGTCATCGGCCCACCTTCTGGAGCGCCTCGCGAAGGATGTCGTCGGCCTCGCGGCCGTCGGCCTCGATCCCGCGCATCGCCTCGCCGGCCTCGGTGGCCGTGAGCCCGAGCGACAGGAGCGCGTCGCGGACATCGGCCATCGGTCCCTCGGACGGGAGCTCCGCGTCGCCGCCGAGCTTCTCGGCCAGGTCGAGCACCACCCGCTGCGCGACCTTCTTCCCGACGCCCGGAACAACGGTGAGCGCAGCGGCGTCGCCGTTCACGATCGCGCGGGTGAGGGTGGACGGCTTCAGGACCGAGAGGAACGCGAGCGCGACCTTCGGGCCGACACCCGTCACACCGGTCAGTAGGTCGAAGAGATCCCGTTGGTCGACCGCGGAGAACCCGTACAGGGTCATCGAGTCCTCGCGCACGACCATCCGGGTGTGCAGCCGCGTCGTCTTCCCCACCGAGGGGAGCTTCGCCACGACGGACGTGGGAACGAGGACGTCGTAGCCGACACCGCCGACGCCGATCACCACGCGTGTGGCCCCCTTCTCCACGACCTCACCGTCGAGGAACGAGATCACCGCGACCCCGATCGGGCGAGACCGCGCATGCGCGCTCCCACGAGATGGGTGAGCGCCACGGCGACGGCGTCGGCGGCGTCCGCCTGCATCGGCACGTCCTGCAACCCGTGCACGCGGACGAGCGCCCGCCGCACCTGCTGCTTTTCGGCGTTCCCCATCCCGGTCACCGCGATCTTCACTTCGTTGGGACCGTACTCGCTGACCGACAGTCCCGCGTCGGCCGCCACCACCATGATCGCGCCCGTGGCGCGCGCCACGGTGAGCGCGCTCACCTGGTTCTTGTTCCAGGCCACCCGTTCAAGGGCCACGGACGCGGGTCGGTGCACCGAGACGGCTTCCCGGACGGCGGCGCAGATCTGTCGGAGACGCTCGGACTCGTCCGAACCGGCGGCGGTGGAGATGGCGCCGGCCCAGACCAGGGCCGCCTTCCTCCCGTTGCCCTCGACGACGGCGAGGCCCAGCCTGGCAAGGCCGGGGTCCACGCCGAGCACACGACTCTCGAACATCCGTTCGCCCGAGTCTAGGTGTGGCGAGGAGCCCGGGCAACGACCCGACGAACCCTCAGAGGGAGGCCATGACCTCTTCTGGGATGTCGAAGTTCGCGTAGACGTTCTGCACGTCTTCGAGGTCTTCGAGGGCTTCGATCAGCTGCAGGACCTTCTTGGCTTCGCCACCGTCGACGGGGATCGTGGACTGCGGCAACATCGTGAGCTCCGCCGAGAACAGCTCGATCCCCGCGCCGCGGATCGCGTCGCGGACCGAGGCCAGGTCCGTCGGATCGGTCACGATCTCCCACGAGCTCTCCGAGTCGTTCATGTCCTCGGCGCCGGCATCGAGCGCCTGTTCCAGCAGCCGCTCGTCGTCCGGCGCGGCCGCCTTCTCCACCACGATCACGCCCTTGCGCGTGAACATCCAGGCGGTCGAGCCCGTCTCGCCCAGGTTGCCGCTGTTGCGCGTGAACGCGTGACGGACGTCTTGGGCCGTGCGGTTGCGATTGTCCGTCAGCGCCTCGACGAACAGAGCGATCCCGCCCGGCGCGTACCCCTCGTAGGTGATCTCCTCGTAGCGAGCCCCGTCGGCGTCGGCACCGCTCCCCCGCTTGATCGCACGGTCGATGTTGTCACCGGGAACGGAGGACGCCTTCGCCTTCTCGACCGCCGACGCGAGGGTCATGTTCGCCGCGGGGTCCCCGCCGCCTTCCCGCGCCGCGACCTCGATCGCGCGGAGGAGCTTCGCGAACTGGTTCGAGCGCTTCGCGTCGTTCGCTGCCTTCTTCCGCTTGATCGTCGCCCATTTCGAATGACCGGACATCGCAGCTACCTCGGGAGGGAAAGGAAGTACTCGTGGAGCGCAGTCTCGCCGACCAGCTCGGGGTGGAACGAGGCCGCGAGCAGGTTGCGCTGCTGCAGGACGACCGGCCGGCTCTCGTACGACGAGAGCACGCGGACCTCGGAGCCGACGTCCTCGATCCACGGCGCCCGGATGAACACGCCGCGCACCGGATGGTCGATCCCGTCGACCTCCACGTCCGCCTCGAACGATTCGATCTGCCGGCCGTACGCGTTGCGCCGCACCGTCACGTCCATCAGGGAGAGCAGTGGCTCGCCGTCGAGGACCCGCTCCGCCAGCACGATCATCCCGGCGCACGTCCCGAGGATCGGCATCCCGTCGCGCGCACGTTCCCGTAGGGGATCCACCAGATCGCCCGCGTGCGCCAGCTTCGCGATCGTCGTCGACTCACCGCCCGGGATCACGAGCCTGTCGACATCCGCGAGCTCCGCCGCCGTCCTGACCTCGACCGGGACGGCGCCCGCGGTCGCAAGCACGCGGATGTGCTCACGGAAATCACCCTGCAGCGCGAGGACGCCGACCTTCAACGGACCGCTCCTTACCAGCCGCGATCTTGGAGCCGGGTCTCGAGCGAGCCGATCTCGAGTCCCTGCATCGGCTCCCCGAGCCCGTGCGAGACCTTCGCCAGGATCTCCGGGTCGTTGAAGTGCGTCGTCGCCTCGACGATCGCTCGGGCGCGCGGCGCGGGGTCCTCGGACTTGTAGATGCCCGACCCGACGAAGACGCCGTCGACCCCGAGCTGCATCATCAGCGCCGCGTCGGCCGGCGTGGCCAGCCCACCCGCCGCGAAGTTCACGACCGGGAGCTTGCCCTGCTCCGCGACCATGCGCACGAGGTCCACGGGCGCGCCGAGCTCCTTCGCCTTCGTGACGTACTGCTCCGGACGGAGCTGGGTCACCTCGGCGATCTGCCGCAGCATCGCACGCTGGTGCCGTACGGCCTCCACGACGTTCCCGGTCCCGGCCTCGCCCTTCGTGCGGATCATCGCGGCGCCCTCGGCGATGCGCCGGAGGGCTTCGCCGAGGTCGCGCGCTCCGCACACGAACGGCACGGTGAACGCCCACTTGTCGATGTGGTACTCCTCGTCCGCCGGCGTGAGGACCTCGGACTCGTCGATGTAGTCCACGCCTAGGGATTGCAGGATCTGCGCTTCCACGAAGTGCCCGATCCGCGCCTTCGCCATCACCGGGATCGAGACGGCCTGCTGGATCTCCTCGACCTTCGTCGCGTCGGCCATCCGAGCGACGCCTCCGTCGCGTCGGATGTCGGCCGGCACACGCTCGAGCGCCATCACCGCGCACGCGCCGGCGTCTTCCGCGATCTTCGCCTGCTCGGCCGTGGTGACGTCCATGATGACGCCGCCCTTCAGCATCTCGGCCAGGCCGGACTTCACCGTGAAGGTGCCGGTTTCGCGCTGCATTCGCCCTCCTTGTTCTGCCCTGGCCTCCGCCCTGGCGCCTGCGCGGGGTGCGCTGGGATGGCTCGAGTGTACCGCCGCCGACCTGCGGAGAAGCCGGCACCTAGCGTTCGAACGTCGCTCCGGCCCCGTCCTTGGGCATCAGCTCGACGAACGTCGTGCCGGGCGCGAGGGCGATCTCTTCGCCGTCCCGGGTCTCGAAGACCGTGACGTCTCCGAGCGAGTCGCGCCGCCACCGACCGGTGACGAGACGGCCGTCCCGAAGGACCCACGCGCGACCCTCTCCCACGAGCTCCACCTCCGGCGACGGGAACCCGGCCACGTCGAGGATGTCGGATTCCGTGACGACGACCTGCTGGATCACGACGTTGTCGACGGCGATCTCCGCACCGCTCTCCGTGAGCATCGGCGCGCCGTCCAGCTGCCGGACCCACCGATCGCCGTCCCAGGCCCACTCCACCACGTTCGAGCTGGAGAACGCGACGGTCGCGGAGGAGCGACGCTTGCTCGGAGAGGGCACGTCCTCGTCGAATGGGAAGAGCGCCGGCGGGGCAGAGGCGTCGACGCCGGCCTCCATGGCGAGCCTGAAGAGCGGCCTGGTGGCGACGAAGAGATTGTGCGGCGCGGACCTCGCGTCGTCGCGTTCGTAGGCGACGTTCCCGGACGTTTCCGTGAGCTGGACGAGATCTGCATCCTCGAGGGCGGCGGTCACCTTCGGATGCGCGCCCGAGAACGCGAGGATCGGCTGGTCCGAGAGCTGGAGCAGGATCTTGGGATCCGTCGTCCTCGCGCTCCGCACCGGTCCCACGCGCCCCGCATCACGGCACTGGAAGAGCGCGGCGAACCGGGTGATGCCACCCTCCACGGGCTCCTCGTAGATCACGTCGGCGCGTTCGAGACCCGCGAGCGGATACGCGTCGCGGGTGTTCTCGACCTTCACCGCCAGAACCGGACGATCGGGCGGACCCTCGTCGCCTCGGACCTTCCCGGTGAGGGGGCAGGGGTCCGGGCCGCCCGACACCACGTCCACGATGCTCCTGAGCGGCCCGGGAGCGTTCCCCGTGAAGGCGAGGACCGCCAGCACGCCGACCACAGCAGCGGCCACCACGCCGATCACGACCTTCCCTCGTTGGGTCAGTGCCACGGAGCGCCTCCTGGTTCTCGAGTCCCGATGCAGGGAGTTGACGGGGGGAACGGAACGGGTCCCTCACGGGACCCGGCGATCGAGACTATCTCCGGACACCCGTCCGCCCAAACACCTCGGGGCATCTCGACGGGAACGTCACATCTCCTCGAGGCGACGGATGCGCTCCGCGAGCGGCGGATGCGTCGAGAACAGCCGTTCCATCGTCCCGAGCCGCTCACCTTCCAGCCGCGAGGGCTGATTCAGCCAGAGGTGCGCGGTCGCGTTGTTCGCGGAGCGCATCGCGGTGGGCGCCGACTGAAGCTTCTTCAGCGCGCCGATCAGCCCCGGTGGGTAGCGCGTGAGCATCGCCCCCTGAGCGTCGGCGAGGAACTCACGGTTGCGGGACACCGCCAGTCGGATCAGCTGCCCGAAGATCGGCGCGAGGATCAGGAGGAGGAACCCCACGGCGAAGATGATCGCGGATGCCGCGCCGCCACCGGAGTCGCTCCCCCGCCTGCCGCGGAACCCGCCCCACCACCACATCCGCATGAAGAACTCCGCCAGGAGCACCGCCGCCCCCACGAGCGTCGCGACGACGGTGCCGACGAGGATGTCGCGATCGAGGACGTGGGCCATCTCGTGCCCGATCACGCCCTCGAGCTCCACCCGGTTCATCGATTCCAGAAGTCCCTGCGTGACGGCGACGTGGCTGTGCTCGGGATCTCGCCCGGTCGCGAAGGCGTTGGGCGCGCTCTCCGGCACGATCCAGACCTTCGGTTTCGGGGTCCCGGCGGCGATCGCGAGCCCCTCGACGAGGTTGTGCAGCCGCGGCGCATCCTCCTTCGAGACCTCCTTCGCTCGCGTCGACGCGAGCACGATCCGATCCCCGTAGAAGTAGGACCCCACCGACATCCCGACCGCGACGATCAGCGCGATCACGAGCCCCACCGGCCCGCTGTCCGTCAGGACACCGAGCGCGTAGCCCACGCCGCCCAGCAGGAGGACGGCGAGCACGAACAGGACGGCCGTCTTCCGCTTGTTCGCCGCGATCTGCTCGTACACGGGCTAGGAGAGGTCCACCGAGACGGGCCCGCGGGTCGGTTCGTCTATCTCGAAGAAGGGACGCTCGGTGAAACCGAACGCGCCCGCCACCACGGAGGACGGGAACGACTGGATCAACGTGTTCAACCGCATCACCTGATCGTTGTAGAACTGCCGGGCGTAGGCGATCTTCGACTCGGTCGCGACCAGCTCTTCCTGCAGGGCGAGGAAGTTCTCGTTCGCCTTGAGGTCGGGGTAGTTCTCCACGACGGCCAGGAGCTGCCGGAGCCCCGCGGTGACCTGATTCTCGGCGTCGGCCTGGTCCGAGACACCAGAGGCCCCGATCGACCGCGCCCTCGCCTCGGTGACGTGCTCGAAGACCTCGCGCTCGTGCGTCGCGTAGCCCTTCACGGTCTCGACCAGGTTCGGGATCAGGTCGGCGCGGCGGCGGAGCTGCACGTCGATCTGCGACCACCCGTTGTCCACGCGCGTTCGCAGGCTGACCAGTCGGTTGTAGATCCAGATCGCGACGAGCAGCACGACCACGGCGATCCCGAGCACGATCCACCAGGCGTTCATCGGGACCTATCGTAGCCAGCCCCCTGGATGGCGCGGCCGTACAGCTCCTCGAGGCGGTCCACGACGATCGGCCAGTCGAACGTCCGGGCGCGCTCCCGTCCGGCCTCGCCGAGACGCGCCGCGAGCTGGGGGTCCCGCAGGACGCGGACCAGGCCGGCTGCGAGGGCTTCCGGGTCCCGCGGCGGCACGAGGACGCCCTCGACCCCGTCGGTGACGACCTCTCGGTACCCGGGGATGTCGCTGGCGACGACGGGCAGGCCGGCCGCCATCGCCTCGACCAACGAGACCCCGAAGCTCTCCTGGGCGACGGCGGGCGCGACGAACGCGTCGCAGCCGGCGTGGATCGCGGGCAGACGATCGTTCGCGACAGCGCCCAACATGTGGACGCCCTCGCGTGCGGCAGGTGTCAGGAGGCGCAGCGCCTCGCGGTCCCGCCCGTCCCCGGCCACCACGAGGACGGCGTCGGGAACCTCGGCGAGCACCTTGGCGAACGCGGCGACGGCGACGAAGAACCCCTTCTGTGGATCCAGCCGGTGCGCCCAGGCGATCCGTCGGCCGGGCGGCAGGTCGGCTCCGGGCTCGGCGTCGGCGAACGCCCCCACGTCGACGCCGTTCGGCACGATCTCGAGCTCGGCCCGGGGCAACGCCCGGCGGAGGAACGTT
>DASSDW010000164.1:0-12446 GCA_035696925.1 Actinomycetota bacterium | reverse complement strand
GTGACGGCGCCGGCCGTGGATGCGTCACGAACGGCCTCCTTCTTCCGGATCTGCCGCATCACGAGCCGCTCCAGGACGAAGACGAGGACGGCCATGAAGACGCCGACGAGCCACCGCTCGAGCCGCCGGAGTGGGGACCGAGACTTCGACGTCACCCGGCGGACGCCTCTCGCGCGTCCTCGATCCGAACGAGGATCCAGAACCCGATCCCTGCGGCGATCGCGAGCCACGACCAGGCGGTGTCGTCGGGGGCTCCCGCGTAGTCCGCGAACACGAGCCCGGCGACGCCGAACAGAACGGCCGCGAGCGCCGTCACGACCCCCGTCACCTGCCACCCGACGCCGCGGAGCGACGTCGCGAGCGCTGCACCCCCGATGGCCAGGGCCGAGACGGCCACCCCCGACCAGTGATGGAACTCGACGTGGGGATCTGTCGCCGGCCCGTGCTGGAGCTCCGCGTTGATCACCGCGTAGATCCAGGCCGGGATCGTCCCGAGCAGCGCGTACGTGAGCAGCGCCACGCTGGGCCGACCCGGGAGACGGAGGAGCGACCGGGGGGCGGGGTGCAGGATCGCGAGGAGCACCATCCCGACGGGCGCGATGAAGAGCAATCCCGACACGAGGTCCCCGCCCATCAGCCCACCGAACGTCCAGGCGAGCGCCTGCGCGACCAGGACATGCCAGACCGCCGTCCAGTCGGGCCGCAGCACGAACAGGATCGAGAACACCCCGATCAGACCGCCGCCGGCGAATCCGCCCAGGTTGTGGAACCGGTGGCTCTGGGCGCCCGGGTCGCCGGACAGGATCGAATCGACGATGAAGAAGACGGAGTAGCCGATCGTGAGCACCCCAAGGACCCAGCCGACGATCCGGAACGCGAGTGAACTGCTCGTCGATCTGGTCTCCATCACGCGCTGCCCTTCAGTCCCGGTGGATCGGCACGTGACCGGCGACGGTCGTGCCGCGGCCCGGCGCCGATCTGATCTCGAGAGAGCCTCCCACGGCCGCGAGCCGGTCGGCCATGCCCTGCAGCCCAGAGCCGCCCGCGACGCCGTTGGGGTCGAAGCCTCGGCCGTCGTCCACGACCTCGAACGACAGGTCGCCGTTCGAACGGGTCAGATGGACGACCGTGTGCGCGGCGTCCGCGTACTTCGCGACGTTCTGGAGCGCCTCGAGGGTGCAGAAGTACACGGTGGCCTCGATCTCCGCGGTGAACCGTCCGAGCCCGTTCCCGTCGACCTCCACACCCAGCCGGCTCTTCCGGGACTGGGCCTGGAGCGCCGCGACCAGGCCCTGATCCGCGAGGAGCGGGGGGTAGATGCCGCGAGCGAGATCGCGCAGATCCTCGAGGGCCGACTGCGTCTCGGCCTCGATCTGTCCGAGGAGCTCGGCGGTCTTCCCGGGGTCGCGCTCCGCGAGCTGGCCGGCCAGCCGCGCCTTCACCGCGAGCGCGACGAGCTGCTGCTGCGCCCCGTCGTGGATGTTCCGCTCGAGACGGCGACGTTCCTGATCCTGGGCCGCGACGAGGCGCTGGCGGGATGCCCGGAGATCCTCGACCAGTCGTACGTTCCGCAGCACGAGACCGGCCTGGGCGGCGAGGTCCCGCACCAGCTTGTCCTTCGACGGGCTCATCGGATCGGACGCGGGCATCCGAACCGAGAGTGCACCGAGAAGCTCGCCCCGGTCCCGTACCTCCGTGAGGGCTTCGCCGGGGATGTCGACGGCCGTCTGGATGCGGCTGACCGGCTCCGGAGCGGCTGCATCCGAGGGCCACGAGGCGGCCGGGTGGAGCTCGCCGCCGACGAGGAGCCAGACCCGGGCGGTCTCGGCGCCGGTGCCTTCGCCCAGCACCTGCGCCATGCGAGGGAGGACGTCTTCGGTGGCGAAGGAGGTCCCCATCCGCTCGGAGAACTCGGTCAACACCTCGTACGGGGTGGCGCGTCGCCCGTACACCAGCCGGTCGGCGATCCGACGGCCCACGCGCATCGCCGGCCGGAACGCGATCCCGAGCCCCAGCGCGATCGCGAACAGCACCGCCGGACGATCCTGGTCGATCGCCAGCAGGCCGATCAATGCCACGGCCCCCGCGTACACCGCGATCGCGAGCAGGACGAGCGAGCCCGCCACGACGGTCTTCTTCACGACGAGGTCGAGGTCCCACAACCGGTACTGCAGGATCGCGACGCCGACCGCGACGGGGACCCCGGCGAACGCGAGGCCCGAGATCACCTGGCCGATCGTGCCCTCGGAGATCTCGAGCGCCTCGAGGAACGCGCTCCCGAGGAAGTACAGGAGCAGCACCGTGGCGGCGAACGCGAACCACTTGAGCTGCTGGCGTTCCACCCCTCGCGACCGACGGAACCGCACCACCATCGACGCCGCGGACACGACGAATAGCACCAGGAGAGCGGGCCAGAGGACCCACGCGAGCTCACCGAGCCGCTCGAGCCCAGGGATCGCCAGCGGGTTCCGCATCTCGACGTCCCGCCCCGCGATCGTGATGACCTGCGTCGGCGCAGCGAAGGCGATGACGAGGAACGAGAGCCCGCTCACACCGAGGCCCGCCCAGCGAACGGGCCGCCATCTGGGCGAGAGCAACCGCCCGTCCGGGAAGAGCAGCGGCAGCAGGACCAGGAGGGGGAACAGCCCCAGGGCCCACAGCGTCGTCCCCGGCCACCCCACCCAGATCGCTGCCTCCACGTCGCCGCGCACGTACAGGTACGCGCTCAGTTCCGACATCGCGAACGCGAGTCCCACGCTGACCGCGACCCAGAGCATCAGCATCCCGATCACGTTGCGAGGGGCCCGGCTCAGGCTCAGCGCGCCTACGACTCCCATCCCCATGAACGCGATGAAGTTGGTGACCTCTCCGGTGAGGGCCCGTTCGTTCAGGGTGACGAGGATCATGCCGAGGGAGGCGAACACGAGCCCGAGGCCGAGCACGACCCACGGCCAGCGAGCGACCCGAGTCGCGGGAACGCTCGCCACGATCGCGCTCACGCCGGACCACCCACGATCAGGAAGACCTCCACCGGCTCCTCGCGCCCCTTGACCACGCGCGGGCCGATCGACTCGGCGGCGACGGTGGGCGCCGCCGAGACGGTCGAGGCCGCGGCGACGACCTCGCCGCCCCCGGCTTCGGACTGCAGCCGCTGCGCGACGTTCACCGCGTCACCGATCACCGTGTACTCGAGCCGGCCGCCGCCGCCGACGGCCCCGGCCATCACGACGCCCGTGTTCAGACCGATACCCACGTGGAGTCCGTCCACCGCGTCGGTCCCCCATCCCATCGAGTTGAGCTCGCGCTGACGGTCCTGCATCGCCAGCGCGCACCGGAGCGCGCGCTCCGCGTGATCGGGCGTGGGCTCCGGCGCCCCGAAGACCGCCATCACGGCGTCACCCTGGAACTTGTCGATCGTGCCGCCGTGCTCGGAGATCACCTCGGCCATCGCGCCGAGATGGCGGCCCACGATCTCCGCGATGTCGCGCGCCGTGAGGCGCTCGGCGATCGTGGAGAACCCGCGGATGTCGCTGAACAGGACGGTCACCTCGAGCTCGCGCTGGCTCGCGGCGTCGCCGCCGCGCGCCAGCGCGTCCACGAACTGCGACGGCACGTACGACTTGAGCGACGTCGCCGTGGCGGACTGCTCCACCACTGCCGCGTGGAGCCTCTTGAATTCCCCGAGCAGGCCGGTGCCGGCCCCGTCGTCGCCGGCCATCCGCCGGAACAGGGCCGTCACACGTCCGTCGACCGCCTCCTGGGTGGTGCCGAGCGCGGCCGCCATCGCCTCGTACCCGAGCCCCTGCGCCATCATGTCGAGGACGACCCGATCCTCCTCCGCCGATTCCGCGCGGCCCGACAGGCGTTCGGCGATCGACGGGTCGACCACGCTGCCGCCCTGACGGACCTCCCGGATCGCGCGGGCGAGCTCGTCCCCCTGCGCGATCCGGTCCTTCAAGAGGTAGGCGAGTCCGCTGTGCCCCTTGCCGAGCAGCGCGATCGCGTATTCCTCGTCGTCGTGCGCCGAGAGGACGACGACGCCGGTGTCGGGGTGGCGCTCCCTGATCGCGTGCGCGCAGTCGATGCCCTCGAGCTGGAAGGACGGCGGCATCTTGATGTCCGTGACGACGACGTCCGGGTCGTGCTCACCGGCCGTCGCGAGGAGCGTGGGCGCGTCCTCCGCGACCCCGACCACCTCGATGTCGTCGTAGGAGTTCAGGAGCGCCCGCACACCTTCGCGCACGAGCACGTTGTCCTCGCCGAGCACCACCCGGATCATGACGCAACCGCCCCCCGAACACTCCGCGAGTTCCTCGCGTGTACCATCCGCGCATGCCGCTGCGGGTGGTCTTCGCGGAGGATAACTACCTCGTGCGGGAAGGGACCGCCGCGCTCCTCGCGACGGCCGAGGAGGTCGATCTCGTGGGAACCGCCGCGAGCCTCGACGAGCTGCTGTCCGCCGTCGACGAGCACGCCCCCGACGCCGTCCTCACGGACATCCGCATGCCGCCGAGCGGCACCGACGAAGGGATCCGCGGCGCGAAGCAGATCCGTTCCACTCACCCCGAGATCGGGGTCGTGGTGCTGTCGCAGTTCGCGGAGGAGGAGTACGCCTACGACCTGCTGAAGGACGGCGCGGCCGGTCTGGGCTACCTGCTGAAGGAACGCGTGGCCGACGTCGAGGAGCTCGTGCGGGCGCTCACGGAGGTCGCGCGGGGCGGGAGCGTGCTCGATCCGAAGATCGTGGAGGCGCTCGTCGCCGCGAAGGAGCACCTCGCGCACTCCCCGCTCGCGCGGTTGACCGACCGGGAGCGCGAGGTGCTCGGCCACATGGCACAGGGGCAGAACAACGCGGCCATCGCGAAGTCGCTGTTCCTCACCGAGCGCGCCGTCGAGAAGCACATCAACTCCTTGTTCCACAAGTTGGATCTGACCGAGGAGCCCGACGTGCATCGCCGCGTGATGGCGGTGCTCGCGTTCCTGCGCGATCAGAGCTAGCGCCGGCTCGCGTCGCGTCCGGCCCATCCTCACTGCGCCCTGCGGGTGTCGACGATGTAGACGCTGCATGGGGCATGCCGGAGCACGAGGTTCGGCACGCTCTCGCGCACACGCCACCGCGAGCCGTGCATCCCTCGGTTCCCGAGGACGATGGTGTCCGCCCTGACCTCCTCCGCGACGTCACAGATGCGGGCGGCCGCGTCGCCATCCTCGATCCGCGCCGTCGTCGCCACCCCGGGGAACCGGGACGCGAGGGCCCGGAGGTGCGCGGACGGATCCGCGGCTCGATCCGGATCCACGACCGACCGGTCGGGTCCCTCCGGCTTCACGTACAGGACCAGGAGCTCGGCGCCGCGGTCGCGCGCGAGTCGCGCCGCGTCCTCGACCGCGAGGTCGGCGGCTGCCGAGGTGTCGGTTCCAACGAGGATCGTCGTCATCTCAGGTCCTCCTTCGTTCGTCGCCCCGACGCTACGCCGCGGCCTCGGGGCCGACGACGGCGCTCGCATGCCGACTTCGCCGGGGTGCCAGCACTCCCTCACGCCGGGTGTTCTCGCATCGGAAACCGCAGGTCGACGCCCTTGGAGCCGGCCGCTGCCGATGGGAGCATCCGGGCATGAGCGAAGCGCGGCCCGCCTCGCGGCTCCCCTGGATCCTCGGCGCGCTCACGGTGGTGACCCTGCTGGCGTCGATCCCATTCCTCGTTCTGGGGCTCGACACGCCGCTGCCCGAGACGGCGTTCGGGTTCCGAGGGTGGGGACTGGTCCTCGGGTCGGCGTTGCTCGTGGCCGGCGTCCTGATCGCGACGCGTGTCCCCGCGAACCCGATCGGCTGGATCCTGGTCGCGTCCGGCTTCGGGACCGCGGTACAGGAGTTCGGTCAGCAGTACGCGCATTACGGGCTGCTCGACTCCCCCGGCGCCGTCACCGGCGCGGACTTCGCCGCGTGGATCACCGAATGGATCTGGATCCCGTACATGGCGGCGGTCGCGCTGCTGATCCCGATGCTGTATCCCACGGGCCGGCTCCCGTCCGCGCGCTGGCGGGTCCCGCTCTTCCTCGGGCTGATCGCGGCGGGGATCGGCACCGTCTGCTTCGCGCTCGCACCCGGCGACCTCGACGGCTTCCCCGGCGTACCGAACCCCGTCGAGCTCGACGGCATGCGGTGGATCAAGACGCTCGGGGACACCGTGATGTTCGTGTTCGTAGGCGGCGTCTTGGCGGCGATCGTTTCGATGGCGGTTCGGTACCGCCGGTCCGAGGGCGACGAACGACAACAGCTGAAATGGCTCCTGCTCGCGATCTCACTGCTGGCCTCGAGCTTCATCGTCGGCGTCCCGTACTGGACCCTCGGAGGGACCGGTGGGTCGCTCGACGTCGTGGAGAACGTGCTCGTGGCTGCCCTCGGGGCGATCCCGGTGGCGATCGGCGTCGCGATCCTCAAGTATCGGCTCTACGACATCGACGTCGTGATCAAGAAGACCGTGGTCTACGCGATCCTCGCGGCCTTCATCACCGTGGTCTACGTGGCCGTCGTCGTCGGTATCGGCGCGCTGGTGGGCACCGGCGGCAATGTGTTCCTCTCCGCCGTCGCCGCGGCTGCGGTCTCGGTGGCGTTTCAGCCCGCCCGGCGGCGCGCCCAACGGGTCGCCGACCGTCTCGTGTACGGCGAACGGGCGACGCCGTACGAGGTGCTCTCCGGCTTCTCCGAGCGCCTGGCCGAGACGTACTCCATCGACGACGTCCTCCCGCGCTTGGCGCGCGTGCTCGCCGAAGGCGTCGGGGCCGCAACCGTCACGATCGTCTTGGGAACAGATACCTCGCGGAGTGTCGTCGCGCGATGGCCGCTCGATCCCCCGCCCACGCGATCCGAGGGACGGTCCTTCGAGGTGCGGCACCAAGGACAGCCGCTCGGTGCGATCGAGATCGCGACCGCGCCGGGGGAGGACCTCGACCCCACACGGGAGAAGCTCGTCGCCGACGTGGCGGCCCAGGCGGGACTCGTGCTCCGCAACGCGGCGTTGATCGAGGATCTGCGGACTTCGCGACAACGCCTCGTCACGGCGCAGGATCAGGAGCGTCGAAGGATCGAACGGAACATCCACGACGGCGCGCAGCAACAGCTGGTCGCCCTCGCCGTCAAGCTGAAGCTCGCGGACTCGCTCGTAGGCAGGGACGAGGCCCGAGCTCACGAGATGCTCGCGGATCTCCAGACGGATGCCGGTCAGACGCTGGAGGACCTCCGTGACCTCGCACGAGGGATCTATCCGCCGCTGCTCGCCGACAAGGGGCTCGGGGCAGCCCTGGAGAGCCAGGCTCGCAAGTCGCCCGTTCCGGTCTCCGTCGAAACCGACGGGATCGGCCGCTATCCGCAAGAGATCGAATCTGCCGTGTACTTCTCGTGTCTGGAGGCGTTGCAGAACGTGTCGAAGTACGCGGAGGCGTCGGCGGCCACGATCCGGCTCGAGCAGTCGAACGGCAGCTTGACCTTCGACGTCACGGACGACGGACGGGGGTTCGACCCGACGACCGCGTCGCGTGGCACGGGGCTCCAGGGGATCGCCGATCGGCTCGCCGCGCTCGGCGGCGCCTTCGACGTGCTATCGGCGCCCGGCGACGGCACGACCGTCTCCGGCCGCCTTCCCGTAGGGACGGCGATGGTGAACGCGCCGTGAGCGCTCGAGTGGCTCGGTTCGTGGCGGCCGTGATCGTCACTTTGAGCCTCGCCTCGGTGATCGCCTCGATCCCGCTCACGCTCGCATCGCGTGATCGGATCGAACCGGGACAGATCGTCGTGGTCGGCGATCGCTCGTCCGCCCGCACCCAGGAGACGCTCGAGCAGATCCGCGAGGAGCGCGACCAGGGTGACTCCCTGACCGAGACCACGGGGGGCTTCACCGTCTGGACCGGGGTGATCGTCCTCGCGCTGTTCGGATGGCTGAGCGTCGGCGCGCTGATCGTGTCACGCCAGCCGCGGAACTGGGCGGGCTGGCTGTTCCTGATCATCGGCGCCCCGCTGCCGTTGCTCGGACTCACGCAGCAGTTGGTGATCTACGGGACGAAGGTCGAACCGGGATCGATCCCGCTGCTGCACCTCTGGGCGTTCGTCGGGGAGTACGGCATCTACCCCGTCGCGCTGCTGCCCCTGCTGTTCCTGCTCTACCCCGACGGGCATCCGCCCGGCCGTCGCTGGCGATGGGCGATCGCCGGGCTCGTCGGCGGCACGGCGCTCGCGGTATTGGGGTTCCTGTTCCGGCCCGGTCCGCTCAACGCGTTCCTCGGAGACGGGATCCTGTACGTGAACCCGCTCGGGATCGACGCCCTGGCCGGCATCGGGACGGCGATGATCACGATCGGCGGCGTGGCCGCGCTCGTCTCGGCATTCTCGACCGTGATCGCCGTCCTCCTGCGGTTCCGGCGGTCGCAGGGCGAGGAGCGACAGCAGATGCGGTGGCTCGCCTACGTGGCGTCGCTGGCCGGCGTCTTCTTCGTGCTGCAATGGGTCCTGGGGCTCGTCGGCGAGATCCTCGGCCCCGACGCGGACGCGCCGACCTTCGAGCTGTTCTTCGCCCTGACCGCGTTCACGATCGTCTTCGGCGTGCCGGCCGCCTACCTCGTGGCGATCTTCCGTCACGGCCTGTGGGACCTCGACGTCGTCGTGAAAAAGACGGTCCAGTACGGCGTCCTGTTCGTCGCGGCGATGGCCCTCATCGGTGTGGTCGTGATCCTCCCGGGCGTTTTCGTCTTCGGGATCGACCGGCGGGTGGTACCGGGGATCGCGATCGGCGTCCTCCTCACGCTCGCACTCTCGCTCCTCCGGCTTCCCGCTCGACGGTTCGCTGATCGGATCATCTACGGCGAACGGTCGACGCCGTACGAAGTGCTCTCCGACTTCGCCGATCGGGTGGGCGGAACCTACTCCGTCGACGACGTACTCCCTCGTATGGCACAGCTCCTCGGAGAGGCCACCGGCGGGCGGGCGGCGCGGGTGTGGTTGCGGGTCGGCGACGTGTGGCGCACCGAGGCCAGCTGGCCCCAGGATGCCCCTGCCGCGGAAGACGTCGCGACGATCGGTGAAGCTCTCCCCGTCTTCGCCGGTGACCAGGCGTTCGAGGTCCGGCACAAAGGTGCGCTGCTGGGTGCTCTCACCGTGACCGAGGCACCCGACGATCCGATGACGCCGACCAAGACGAAGCTCGTTCGCGACATGGCCGCCCAGGCTGGTCTCGTCCTTGCGAACGTTCGGTTGATCGAGGACGTCCGTGAGTCCCGACGACGGATCGTGAGCGCGCAGGACGAGCGAGCCCGGAAGCTGGAGCGGGACATCCACGACGGCGCCCAGCAGCAGCTCGTGGCGCTCTCCGTGAAGCTCCGTCTCGCGGAGAACCTCGTCGACCGTGATCCGGCGAAGGCACGTGAGCTCCTGTCAGGTCTCCAGGTTGAGGCGGGGGATGCGCTCGAGACGCTGCGGGACCTCGCCCGAGGGATCTATCCGCCGCTCCTCGCCGACAGCGGGCTCGCGGCCGCCCTGGAAGGGCAAGCCCGGCGCGCGCCGATCCCGGTGACGATCGTGCCCGACGGCGTCGGTCGGTACGGTCAGGACATCGAGTCCGCCGTCTACTTCTGCTGTCTCGAGGCCTTGAACAACATCGCGAAGTACGCGGACGCGTCGACCGCGGAGATCCGGCTGGCCCAGACCAACAACCAGCTCTCGTTCGAGGTGATCGACGACGGCCGCGGGTTCGAGCCGGCGGTCGCCGGGCACGGGACCGGTCTCCAGGGGATGGCGGACCGTCTCGCCGCGATCGACGGGACGCTCGAGGTGACGAGCGAGCCGGGTGCGGGCACGCGGGTGCACGGCCGTGTCCCGGTGGACGGTGCGCAACGATGAGGCGCCGGCTCCCGTGGGTGATCTGGGCGCTCGCGATCACCGTCGAGATCGTGACCCTCTCGCTCGGGCTCGTGAACCGGTCCTTCCAGGAGGACCCGTTCTTCCTGACCGTCGCGCTCATCATGATCGCCGGCTACATGACTGTCGGCGCGCTGATCGCGTCGCGCACCACCGGCAACCCGATCGGCTGGCTCCTGATGATCGTGGGGATCGGCTTCCTGCTGGGTGGCATCACCGACGAGTACCTGCAGTTCGCGCTCCGCAGGGGGATGGAGGATCTGCCGTTCACGGTCTTCATGGGTTGGCTCACGAACTGGATCTTCGTCTCCGTCCCGTTCGCGGTGCCGTGGATCCTGCTCCTGTTCCCGGCCGGCACGCTGCCCTCGCGGAGATGGCGCCCCGTGGCAATCGCGATCGCCGTGCTGAGCGCGCTCGTGTTGGCCGGGATCATCCTGAACCCCGGGGAGATCGACATCGACGCACCGGCGGGCGTCGCGATCCCGCGGAACCCGACGGGCGTTCCCGCCCTGCGCGACGTCCTGGGGATCGTCTTCACCGTCGGGGGGATCGGGCTGCTCGCGCTCGGCCTCCTCACGGTGGTCGCCCTGGTGCTGCGGTACCGACGCTCGGTCGGCGAAGAGCGCCAGCAGATGCGGTGGTTCGTCGCGGCCGCCGGGCTCGCCGCCCCGCTGTTGATCGCCGCGATCGTCACGGGGTGGGGGCTCGAGGGCGACGAGACGACCCCGATCAACGACCTGGTGTTCTTCGTCTTCTTCCTGGTCCTGGGGATCGGGTTCCCCGCCGCATGCGCCGTGGCGATCCTGCGCTACCGCCTCTACGACCTCGACGTCGTGGTGAAGAAGACCGTGCTCTACGCCGTGGTCGCTCTGCTGTTCATGGCCGCCTTCTCCGTGTTCGCGGTTCTCGTCGGGAGGGCCGTGATCGAGGCCAACCCCCTCGCGATCATGGCGTCGATCGCGTTGGGCGTCGCGGTCTGGCCCGCGATCCGGCTTGCCCGTCGGATCGCGGATCGGCTCGTGTACGGCCGCCGGGCAACGCCGTACGAGGTGCTGAGCGAGTTCTCGCATCGGGTCGCCGGCTCCTATGCGTCGGAGGACGTGCTGCCGCGGATGGCGTCGATCCTCGCCGGCGCCGTCGGCGCCACCCGAGCCGTCGTGTGGCTGCACGTCGGCCACGAGTTCCGGCCCGTCGGGATCGCGCCGCGAGATGCGGACGCCCCCGAGCCGCTCGCGCTGCGCGGCGACGGGATCCCACCGCTGCCCGCGGACGCGTCCGTCGAGGTGCGCGACCAGGGGGAGCTGCTCGGAGCGCTCGCCGTGGACCTCCCGGCGAACGATCCGATCAACCCGTCGAAGGAACGGCTGATCCGCGACCTCGCGTCACAGGCCGGCCTCGTCCTGCGCAACGTCCGGCTGATCGAGGAGCTCCGCGCATCCCGGCAGCGGCTCGTGGCCGCGCAGGACGCCGAGCGGCGGCGCCTGGAACGGAACATCCACGACGGGGCGCAGCAGCAGCTCGTTGCGCTCGCGGTGAAGATCCGGCTCCTGGAGCAGGTCGCGGAACGTGACCCCACGAAGGCACGGAGCCTGGCGGGGGAGATCCAATCCGACGCGACGAGCGCGCTCGACGACCTGCGCGACCTCGCACGCGGGATCTACCCGCCCCTGCTGGCCGACCAGGGCCTGCCCGCGGCGCTCGGGGCGCAGGCGCGCAAGTCCCCGGTCCCGGCCACGGTGCGCGCGGACGGGATCGGTCGCTACTCCGAGGACGTCGAGGCCGCGATCTACTTCTCGTGCCTCGAGGCGATGCAGAACGTGACGAAGTACGCGGAGGCCTCGCGGGTCACGATCTCGCTCGACCGCACCGACGGGATGCTGTCGTTCGCCGTCGCGGACGACGGCGTCGGCTTCGATCCGGCGGCGCGGACACGGGGCACCGGGCTCCAGGGGATCGCGGATCGCATGGATGCCCTGGGCGGGACGTTCGAGGTCGTGACCGAGGCCGGCGCCGGGACGAGCGTGCACGGCCGGGTGCCGACCGGGTGATCGATCGCTCAGGCCGCGCCGCGCGCCGCGGCCCAAGCCTGCTCCAGCCGATCGGGACCGAACGCCGACTTGGGGATGTACGCGGCGGCCCCGCACTCGGCGGCGCGCGGCGCGTACTCCTCCTCCTCGTAGGTGGACAGCAGGAGCACGATCGTGCCGGCCCCGTCCGCCGCCAGGATCTGGCGGGTGGCGTCGAGCCCGTTGATCCCGGGGAGGTTGACATCCATCAGGACGAGGTCCGGTCTGAGGTCGGACGCCATCGTCACCGAGTCCTCGCCGGTCTCCGCCTCGCCCACCACGTCGAAGCCCTCCGTGGCCTCGACCACCATCCTGGCGGCCATCCGGAAGGGCTCTTGATCGTCGACGATAAGGACCTTCACACCCATCACGCTCTCCACCGCAAGCGTCCCACCGCCGCGGAGATGCGCCAGTGGTGCCAGCACCACTGTTGGTGTCCCCGGATGTCCCTACGCCGCAACCTCGCCGAGACGGAGG
>DASSDW010000163.1:0-15016 GCA_035696925.1 Actinomycetota bacterium | reverse complement strand
ATCTCGTCGGCACACGCCAGGCGGGCGGCGACGTGGGCTCCCGCCGCGTTCGCGAACCGGATCGTTCTCGGCACGTCCCATCCCTGCAACAAGCCGTGACACACCGCCGCGCCGAACGCGTCACCGGCGCCGAGACCGTTGACGACGCGGACCGGCACCGGAGGGAACCGGTCCACGGTCTCTGCCCACGAGGCCAGCACCCCGTCACCGCCCAGCTTCACGATCGCGAGGTCCACGCCGAGGTCACGGAGCTTGCCGGCGAGCGTCTCGGCATCACCGTCGCCCACGGCCACCCGGCATTCCTCGACGTTGCCCACCGCGACCGTGGCATGGTCGAGGGCCCGCCGCTGCTGCTCGCCCGCCTCGCTGGGCGATGACCAGAACGCCGGGCGATAGTCGAGGTCGTGCACCGTGATGCCCGAGCGAACCCGCTCCTCGAGCGCGGCGATCGTCGCCGACCGGCTCGGCTCGTCGGACAGACCGGTCCCGGTCGTCCAGAAGTCCCGGGCCTCGCGGATCGCGTCGAGGTCCAACTCGTCGGGCGCGAGCTGCATGTCGGGAGCCGACGGCTCCCGGTAGAACAGGATCGAGGGCGACTCGGGAGGGAGCAGCTCGCAGAACACGATGGGCGTGCGCAGGTCGGCGTCGGTCCCGACGAACCGGTCGTCGACCCCGAACCCCCGCAGGGCGAAACGAACGTAGTCGCCGAAGCCGTCGGCGCCGACCTTCGTGATCACGGCCGTCAAGTGACCGTACCGGGCGGCACCGACGGCGACGTTCGTGGGGCTCCCGCCGAGCGACTTCGCGAACGTGCGCACCTCCGCGAGCGGGACGGCGCTCTGCTCCGGATACAGATCGACCCCCACGCGGCCCATCGTCACGAGGTCGTAGGGGCCGTCGGTGTCCACGTCAGCCCTCGGGCGTGGCCTCCCCGTCGTCGGCGACGCCGGCCGGAGGCTCCATCACGAGCGGCTCCGCCGCCACGGCCTCGACCTCCTGCTCGAGCACCGCCGCGGCCTTCCGCAGCTCCGCGTCGTCACCGGCCTCCCGCTGGAGCTCGTGGGCGAGGTTCTCCAGCTCGGCGCCTCCCGCCATCATCTGGACGAGTTGGTCGATCGCGAGCTCGTCCTTCGGGAAGGACCCGAAGATCTGCCCCCGCCGGAGGATGACGAAATGGTCCCCGACCGGGTACGCGTGGTGGGGGTTGTGCGTGATGAACACGACGGCGACGCCTCGTTGCTTCGCTCGCACGATGTACCGGAGGACCACGCCGGCTTGCTTCACGCCGAGCGCTGCTGTGGGCTCGTCGAGGATCAGGACCCGCGCTCCGAAGTACACGGCCCTGGCGATGGCCACGGACTGTCGCTCACCGCCGGAGAGGGTCCCGACGGGCTGATCCGGATCGCGGATGTCGATGCCCATCTTGGCCATCTCGTCACGAGTGATCTCCCTCGCCTTCTGCACGTCGAACCGGCGGAACGGCCCCCATCCCTTCGTCGGCTCCGAACCGAGGAAGAAGTTCCGCCAGATCGACAGCAGCGGGATCATCGCGAGGTCTTGGTACACGGTGGCGATCCCGCGCGAGAGCGCGTCGCGAGGGGACTTCAAGTGGATCTCCTCCCCGTCGCACAGGTAGTCGCCCTCGCTGGGCTCGTACACGCCGGAGAGGGTCTTGATCAGCGTGGACTTCCCCGCTCCGTTGTCGCCGAGGAGGCACGTGACCGTGCCCGGGCGAACGAACATCGAGATGTCCTTGATCGCGATCACGCTGCCGAAGTACTTCGAGAGCTTCCGGGTCTCCAGAAGCGCGTCGTCGGTCTGTGCGCTCATCGGGTCGCCGCCCTCCTCCTGATGAAGTTGTTGAAGATCACCGCGACCACGAGGACGCTGCCGAGCACCACCTGGTACCAGTCGCCGTCCACGCCGGTGATCACGATGCCCTGCTGCACCATCGCGAAGATCAAGGCCCCGAGCGCGGCACCGACGACGGAGCCGTAGCCCCCGGTGAGGAGGCACCCGCCGACGACCGCCGCGATGATCGCCTCGAACTCCAAGCCGGTGCCCCGGAGCGCATCCGCGCTGTTCACCTGGACGACCTGGAGCATCGCCACGAGGAACGCGGCCATGGCCGTCGTCACGAAGAGCGCCAGCTTCACGCGGCTGACCGGGACCCCGACGTTGCGCGCCGCGTCCACGGCGCCGCCGGTGCCGAAGATCCAGTTCCCCGTTCGCGTCCGGAGCAGGACCCAAGTCGCCAACACGACGAGGCCGATCCACCACACGATCGTGATGTTGAAGTTCGCCCCGGCAACTTCCACCCTCGTCCCGAACAGCGTGTCCGCGAGGGAGAACCCGGGGATCTCATCGATGCCGCTCAGCTGCGTCCGAGAGGTCAGTGAGCGCGTCACGGCGATCGTGAGCCCGCGGAAGATGAAGAGGGTGCCGAGCGTGATGATGAACGACGGGAGCTTCGTCACGTTCACCAACAGGCCGTTGATCACTCCGGTCAGCGCGGTGAGAACGAGCGCCAGACCGACGGACGGCCACAACGGCAATCCGAATCCCCCGGCGTCCTCCGGCGAGACGAAGATCATGATCGCCATCCCCGAGAAGCCCAGCAGGGACCCGATCGAGAGGTCGAACTCGCCGGCGATCATCAGGAGCGCGACGGCGATCGCGAGGATCCCGAGGGGAGCGGCCCGGTTCAGGATCGACGCGAGCGTCGTCATGCTCACGAAGTTGTTGTCGGCGGCGACGATCGCGAAGAAGACGTACACGAGCACGACGCCGACGAGCGCGCCGAGCTCGGGACGCGCGAGGAGGCGCGATGCCGTGCCGGTCGCACGGACCCTCTCGTCGGCCGCCTTCGGCGGCGCTTCGACTTCGGTGGCCATGCCTCCCCTCCTCGCCGTGTTCGGGCGTGGCGTGAGCCTAGAACGGAGGGCCCTCGCGCGCGACCCGCGCGCGAGGGCTCCGCTCATCCCGCTACCGCAGTCCGTCCGCGGAGGCTTCCACCACCTGTGAAGCGGTCTCCGCCGTCACGATCTGCGGACCGGTCAGGAGCACCCGGTCCTTGCTTCCCAGCGGCAGGGCTCCCGTCTCCAGGTACTTCGTGAGGAACACGATCGGCAGGTACCCCTGCAGGTACTGTGCCTGGTCGATCGCGAACAGCATGTCGCCCGCGTCGATCGCCTCGAGCACCTCCGGCGAGAGGTCGAAGGTCGCGAACGCGATCTCCCCGAGCGTGCCGGCCTCCTGGAGCGCCGCGATCGTCGGCGCGGCCCCGGTCGGGCCGAGCGTCAGGATCCCGTCGATGTCGGGGTTGTTCTGCAAGGCCCCGGTCACCGTCTCGGTCGTGCTCGTCGGGTCGTCGAGGTCCACGGCGATCACTTCGCCCTCCACCCCGAGCCCATCGAAGAACCCCTCACAGCGCAGGTCGAGGGCCGCGTTGCCGACCTCCTGGTTCAGGCAGATCGGGTTCTGGACGCCCTCCTCGGCGAACCGCTCCCCCGCGATCTGGCCGGCTTCGAACTCCGTCTGCCCGACGTGCAGGAGCACGCCGAGATCGGCGAACGTGTCCGATCCCGAGTTCATCGTGATCACGGGGATGTCCGCGGCCACCGCAGCCTCGATCGACGGACCGAGCGCATCGGCGTCCGGGAGACTCACGACGAGCCCGTCCGGCTCGGAGGCGACCGCGGCGTCGATCAGCTGCGACATCTCCACCATGTCGAACGTGCCGGGCGCCTGGTACTCGACCGTGACGCCCATGTCTTCGCCCGCGGCCTCAACGCCATTGGACGCGACCGACCAGAACGGGTCCGACGCCTGACCGTGGGTGACGACCACGAACCGGAAGTCACGCTGTGTGACGCCGCCGTTCCCGTCGCCGTCACCGTCGCCATCTCCGTCACCGTTCCCGGTACACGCTGCCGCGCCGAGCGCGAATACGAGCGCCAGCGCCGCCCATCTCTTCATCATCGAACCAACCCCCTCGTATCTGTCGCTGGGCGCGACGCTCGCGCCTCCACGGACTAGCTCTTCGTCGGCGCCCCCACCTCCTCCCAGACCCGCCCCAGCAACGAGAGGCTCCGCCTCGCGTTCTCGATGGGCCCCGATCCTTCCTCGGGCTCGTGATCGAGCACCTCGTCATGTTCGAGTACGTACCAACCGCCGTATCCGGACTCCTCGAGCGCGCGCACGACGCCCGCGACGTCGAGGTCGCCGTCGCCCAGCGGCCGGTACAGACCCTCCCGTACCGCCTCCCGGTATCCGAGATCGCCTGCGGCGACCCGCCCGGCCACGGCCGCCGATACGTCCTTCAGGTGGACATGGATCACGCGATCGCCGGCATCCCGAGCGACCTCCACCGGGTCGCCCGCCCCCACCATGACGTGACCGGTGTCGAGGCACAAACCGACGTCGGAGAGCTCGAGCAGCCGTCCCACGTCCTCCGGTCCCTGGACCGCGGTTCCGTGATGCGGGTGCACGGCCACACGAACCCCTCGTTCCCCGGTCGCGGCCACGACGCGTTCGATCCCTCGCCCGAGCGCGGCCCAGCCGGCGGCGTCCAGCCGCTCCGCTCCCTCGTAGCCGTGCGCGCCGGACGATGCCGCGAGGACGAGCATCTCGCCACCGAGCGACGCGATCGTCTTCGACGCCGCAACGACCCTCGCGAGCTCGCGCTCCAGGGAGGAGGGCTCGTGCAGGACCGCGGGGACGAACCCCGCCACGAGCGCGAGGCCGTTCGCGTCGAGGAGCGCTCGCTCCGAGCCGCGGGGCAGGAACCCCTCCGGACCGAGCTCCGTCGCGCGCAGCCCGACGGACCGCATCTCGGAGAGCACGCGCTCGGCCGCCATCTGGTGGCCCCACCCGGGCACCTCGCAGACCCCCCAGGTGATCGGTGCCCCCGCCACGCGACCGGCCAGGTCGATCACGCGACCTCCTCGAGCCGGACGGGCCGGTGCTCCTCGCGCGATCGATCGCAGGCCACGGCCACACGCATCGCCTCGAGCGCATCCTCCGCGGTGCAAGGGCTCGGCCGTCGGCCCGCCGCCACGTCCACGAACGCGTGCATCTCGGCGCGGTAGGCGTCGGCGAAACGTTGCTGGAAGTTCGCGTACGCGTCGGCCGGCGCCGGGCGGCCGCCCGACTCGATCGACCGGAGCGGGAGACGATCGTCCCACCCCACCACGACGCTGTCGCCCGACCCGAGGAGCTCCATCCGGATGTCGTAGCCGAGCGGGTCGTGCCGCGTGACCGAGAGGATCCCGAAGCTCCCCCCGGACAGCCGCAGGGCCACCACCCCGGTGTCGACGTCGCCGTAGCGCGCGAACTGCGGGAAGTTCAGGACCGCGCCGTCGGCGTAGACCTCCACGGTCTCCTGCCCCGTGACGAAGCGGAGCGCGTCGAAGTCGTGCACGCTGAAGTCGCGAAAGATCCCTCCGGAGGCGGGGATGTAGTCCTCGTGCGGCGGAGCGGGGTCGTGGCCCGCCATCCGGACGACGTAGAGCGTGCCGATCGTGCCGTCGGCGACGAGGTCGCGGGCGCCCGTGAACCCGGCGTCGAAACGGCGCTGGAACCCCATCTGGAGCTGGATCCCGGATCGGCGTACGTGCTCGACGACCTCAGCAGTGCTGGCGAGGTCGATCGTGATCGGCTTCTCGCAGAACGTCGGGAGCCCGGCGTCCGCGCACGCGTGGATCAGATCGGCGTGGGCGGAGGACGCGGCCGCGATCACGACGGCATCGACGGAGGCGAGCAGGTCCTCGGTGGAAGCCACGGTGCCGGCGCCGGCGTCGGCGGCGACCTGCTCGGCTCGATCCGTGTCCACGTCGGTCAGCACGACCGAGTCCACGTCGTCGATCGACCGCAGCGTGACCGCGTGGGTCTGGCCCATGCGGCCGACACCGATCACGCCGACGCGCATCCGGTTCCCGACGATCCGTGGACGAGCGTGCGAGCCGCCTCCCCTCACATGTGGAACGTTCCAAGGACCCATGATCGTCACCGAGTGGAACGTTCCAACGAACGGGGCGTACGATAGGCGCCGCCCCGATGGGCTGTCAAACCGAGGTCGCGACGGGAGGAGCTCCATGGAGACGATCCGCCTCACCACCGCCGGCGCCATCGTCCGGTACCTCATCGCCCAGCGGACAGAGCTCGACAGCGACGAGGTGCCGCTGTTCCCCGGCGTGTTCGCGATCTTCGGCCACGGCAACGTCACATGCCTGGGCGAGGCCCTCGAGGGGGTGCAGGATCGGCTCCCGACGTGGCGGGGCCAGAACGAGCAGTCGATGGCGATGGCCGCGATCGCGTTCGCGAAGGCGAAGCGGCGGCGTCAGATCATGGTCGCCACGAGCTCCATCGGACCGGGGGCGTTGAACATGGTCACCGCGGCGGGCATCGCGCACGCGAACCGCCTCCCCGTGCTCCTAATCTCCGGCGACACGTTCGTGAACCGGGTGCCGGACCCGGTGCTCCAGCAGGTGGAGCCGTTCGGGGATCCGAGCGTCACGGTGAACGACGCCTTCCGGCCGGTGACCCGCTACTGGGACCGGATCGTGCACCCGGCGCAGTTGCTCCAGTCCCTCCCCCAGGCCGTGGCGACGATGCTCGATCCCGCGGACTGCGGACCCGCCTTCCTCGGCCTGCCGCAGGACGTGCAGGCCGAGGCCTATGACTTCCCGGCCGCGTTCTTCGAGCCGCGGGTGCACCGGGTCCGGCGGCCCGGACCCGATCGGGGCGAGCTCGCGCAGGCGGCGGAGGTCCTGCGGGCCGCGGAGCGTCCGCTCCTGATCGCGGGAGGAGGCGTCCACTACTCCCTCGCGACCGAGGAGCTCGCGGCGTTCGCCGAGCGGCACGAGGTACCGGTCGTCGAGACGGTCGCCGGCAAATCGTCGCTCCCTTGGGATCACCCGCTGTTCGCCGGCCCGATCGGGGTCACGGGGAGCTCCTCGGCGAACGACCTCGCGGCTGAGGCCGACGTGGTCCTCGCGGTGGGCACGCGCCTGCAGGACTTCACGACCGGTTCGTGGAGCGTCTTCGGCGAGGAGCGGCTGGGGCTGATCGCACTGAACGCCGCGCGCCACGACGTCGCGAAGCACCGGGCCGTGCCGCTCGTCGCCGACGCCCGGCGTGGCCTGGAGGAGCTCGGCGCCGCGCTCGCGGACTGGCGCGCGCCGAGCGAGTGGCGTGCGCGCGCCACGCGCGAGTACGCCGCCTGGAACGACACGCTGGACGAGGCCGCGGCCGCGCCCACGGCCAGCGGCCACCCCTCGTACGCGGCGGTGATCCGCCGCGTGAACGAGCTCGCCGGCCCGGACGACTACGCCCTCGCTGCGGCCGGCGGTCTCCCGGGCGAGCTGAACAAGCATTGGCGATCGCTCACCGTGGGCACGTTCGACTGCGAGTACGGCTTCAGCTGCATGGGCTACGAGATCGGTGGCGCCTGGGGCGCGGCGATGGCGATGCCCGAGCGCACCGTCCTGTCGTTCTGCGGGGACGGCTCCTACCTGATGTCGAGCGCCGACGTGTACGGGTCCGTGCTCGCGGGCCAGAAGTTCGTCCTGATCCTGTGCGACAACGAGGGGTACGCGGTGATCGATCGCCTCCAGGTGTTCACCGGTGGCGCTTCGTTCAACAACATGCTCGAGGACGTGCGCGCGGAACGACCCGCTCGCGTCGACTTCGCGAAGCACGCGGAGGCGATGGGGGCCTGGACCGAGACGGTGGACGACCTCGACGGGCTCGAAGGCGCGCTGCAGCGCGCGCGTGCCGCGGATCGCACCGCCGTGATCGTGATCCGGACCGATCCGCACGCGTGGACGGGCGGCGACGCCTGGTGGGACGTCGGTGTGCCCGAGGTGTCGGATCGCGACGAGGTCCGCGTGGCCAAAGCCGCCCACGAAGCGGGCCGGAAGCACCAGAGGCCCGGGGTGTGAGCCCGCGGGCGGCCGGGGGCGACGGCCGGGGCTCGAGACGCCGACACCCCACGATCGTCGACGTCGCGGAACGGGCCGGCGTCTCGAAGTCCCTCGTGTCGCTCGTGCTCCGGGACGCGCCGAACGTCAGCGACGAGAAGCGCGCTGCCGTGACGAAGGCCGCCGAGGAGATCGGGTACCGGCCGAACGCGGTCGCGCGAAGCCTCGTCCGCCGCAGGAGCAACCTGATCGGCGTGATGGTCTCGGACCTGCACAACCCCTACTTCACCGAGGTGATCGACGGGATCCAGGAGGCGGCGCGTGGCTCCGGCTACCACGCCCTGTTCAACACCGGTGGGCGCGCCGCGGCCGGGGAGGACGAGGCGTTGGACACCCTCCTGCAGCTCCGGACCGACGGCATCGTGATGGCCGGCCCGGTGCTCTCACCGCGCAGGATCGCCGCGGTGGCCGCCTCCGTCCCGGTGGTAGTGGTCGCCAGGCACTCCCGGTCGCCGGCGCACGACTCGATCACGAACGACGATCGGATGGGCGCGCGGATCGCCGTCGACCATCTCGTCTCGCTCGGGCATCGGCGCATTGCCCACGTCGACGGTGGGAAGGGGGCAGGCGCCGCACAGCGCCGCGCCGGGTTCCTCGACGCGATGGATCGGCACGGGTTGCGATCGTCGGCGCGGATCGTGACCGGAGCGTTCACCGAGGAGGGCGGACGCGACGGCGTGACCACGTTGTTGGGTGACCGTCGGGGGATCACGGCGGTCTTCGTCGGCAACGACCTCGCCGCGGTCGGCGCCCTCGATGCGTTCGACGACCACGGCCTCAGCGTGCCCGCCGACATGTCGCTCGTGGGGTACGACAACATCGCGCTCGCCGGGCTCGGGCACATCGACCTCACCACGATCGACCAGCCGCGGCGCGACATGGGCGTGACGGCGGTCCGACTCCTCCTCGAACGGCACGACGAGGATCGCCGATCGGCACGACACCTCGTCGTCCCACCCTCGCTCGTGGTCCGTGGATCGACCGGGCCACCCCCAAGACCGGGTCCGCTTGACCTCCCGCTCGGACGTGTAGCGGTCGCTCGCTGAGGGAATGTCCTTCCGGATGGGCCCCACGGAGCAGATCGAGACGATCGGCGACCGCTATCGGCTGGGCGATCGGCTCGGCGCGGGCGGTATGGGCGAGGTCTTCGTCGCCCACGATCTGCGACTCGACCGGGAGGTCGCTCTCAAGCTGCTCCGCGCGGATCTGGCACAGCAGGACGGCATGCGTGAGCGCGTCGTCGCCGAGGCCCGGCTCGCGGCCCGCCTCACCCACCCGCACGTCGTCGGCGTCCTCGACACCGGCGAGCAGGACGGGCGACCGTTCGTCGTGATGGAGCGGCTGTCGGGTCGCACGCTCCGCGACGAGCTCGCCGACGGGCCGATGCCGCCCGAGCGGGTCCGCGACGTGGGGCTGCAGGTCCTGCGGGCGCTCGCCGCGGCCCACGATCTCGGCATCGTCCACCGCGACGTCAAGCCCGGCAACATCCTGGACGCCGGCGTCGGCACCTGGAAGGTGGCGGACTTCGGGATCGCGAAGTGGGTCCACGCGGAGGAGACGCTGACCGGGACCGGGGAGCTCCTCGGGAGCCCCTCCTACCTCGCTCCGGAGCGCATCGACGGGCAGCAGGCGGGCCCGGCGAGCGACCTCTACGCGGTCGGCGTCCTGCTGTACGAGGCCCTGACCGGCCGGAAGCCGTTCGAGGGCGACGATCCGTTCGCCCTCGCCGCCGCGATCCGCGACGGACGGTACGAGCCGCCTACCGCGATCGACGCCGAGGCCGATCCCCGGATCGTGGGCGTGATCGAACGCGCGATGCGACGCGACCCCGCCGAGCGGTACGAGAGCGCCGAGGCGATGGCGGCCGCGCTGCTCGGCGACGAGAGCGATGTCGATCGCACGGCGACGAAGGTGATCGCGAGGCCGGTCGAACCGGACGTATACACCGAGCCGGACGGACACGAGACCGTTCCTCTCCCCCGCATGGAACGAACCGCGCGTCTTCCCTCGCAGGCTTCGGCGTCTCCGCCTGCGGATGGCTCCCGCCGCCCCTGGCGGGTGGGTCTGATCGCGGCCGGTGCGATCGTCGTTCTCGCCCTGCTGGTGATCCTCGCGCTCACGGTCTTCGCGGGGCAGGACGCTCCCGCGGCGAACGGAACGGGCGGCACGACGCTCCCGGCGTCACTCGACGACGCGTTGCGCGAACTCGAGGACTCGGTGCAGCCGTGAGGCGAGCGACGATCGCCCTCGGCATCATCGCGATCCTCGCGAGCTCCTGCGGCGACGGCGAGCTTCCCACGCAGCTCGCCGCCACGCTGGAGAGCCGAGTGGCGCAGATCCGCACCTTCGCGGAGAGCGGCCGCCCCGGCCTGGCCCGGACGGAGCTCCGCAAGCTCGTCGAGCTCGTGGTCTCGAGGCTGGACGCGGGGCGGATCGGCGACGGCCGGGCCACGGCGATCCTCGACGCCGCCCAGGCCGTCGAAGACCAGCTCGCGCTCGTTCCCCGGCCGTCGCCGTCCGAGAGCCCGAGCCCATCGCCGGTGGCGGAGGTCGACGAGGGCGGTGGCGAGGGCAAGCCCGAGAAGAACAAGGACAAGGGGAACGGCGACGAGGGGCACGGCAACGACGACTGACCGTGCCGGTCAGATCCCCCAGACGCGCGTCGCTCCACCGTTCGGATGGAGCACCTGCCCGACGAACGCCTCGGCGTTCGTCGAGCAGAGGAACGTGACGGTCGCCGCGATCTCTTCGGGCCTGCCGACGCGGCCGAGCGGGATGTCCTCCCCGTACCGCCGCACGATCTCCTCGTGGGAGACGCCCGCGTCCACGGCATCGACGTCGAGCTGCGGCGTGTCCGTCGTTCCCGGCGCGACGGCGTTCACGGCTACGCCGTGGACCCCGACCGCCCGGGCGACGCTCTTCACGAGGCTGATCAAGCCTCCCTTCGACGCCGCGTACGCGGTCGCGTTCTCCCACCCGATCGCGCCCCACTCGGACGCGATCACCACGACCCGCCCGAACCCTCGCTCGACCATCCCCGGGACGCATCGCTCGATAAGCAGCGCCGTCCCGAAAAGATTCACGTCGAGGATCCTGCGCCAGTGCTCCGGCACCTCGTCCAGGAAGGGCGCCATCGTCATGAACGCGTGGTTCGCGATCAGCAGCTCGACGGGCCCGAGCCGGGCCTCGACATCGGCCACTCCGGCGTCCACCGCCTCCGGCACCGAGACGTCGAACGGCACCGAGATCCCACCCACGGCCTCGGCCGTGGCCGCGGCCGTCGTCGGATCGAGGTCGTTGGCCGCGACGCGAGCCCCTTCCGCGGCAAGGCGCTCCGCATGGGCTCGCCCCATCCCCTGGCCGGCGCCGGTCACCAACGCGACGCGTCCCTCGATGCCCTCGTAGCGCATGTCAGACCACCGCCCCCGCGTTGGGAGACAGGACCGCCCCGACGAAGTTGTGGCGCTCGAGCATCAGGAAGGCAACCGTGTCGGCGACCTCCTCCGGTCGCACGATCCGCTGGAGGACGAGCGAGTTCACGTATTGCGGTGAGCGCATGTCCTGCTTGAGCAGCGGCGTGTCGGCGGGCCCGGGCGCCACGCAGTTGACCCGGACCCCGTGGCGGACCGCCTCCATCGCCAGGCTCTTCGTGAATGCGTGGATCGCGCCCTTGGCCGCCGCGTAGTGCGCGGCCTCCGGATCGCCCATCAGTCCGAGCTCGCTCCCGATCGTGACGATCGAGCCCGCGCCTCGCTCCTTCATCCGCCGGTAGACGCTTCGGCACGCGTTCGCGGTCCCGTCGATGTGGATCGCGAACATCCGGCGCCAACCATCGGGGCCGATCTCGCCGAGCGGAACCAGCTCGTACACCCCGGCCGCGCTCATCAGGTACTCGATCGGACCGAGTTGCTCCTCCGTCCGCGCGACGGCGTCCTCGACCGCGTCCGCGTCCCGGACATCCAGGTCGAACGAGACGTCGGCGTCGACCGCTGCATGAAGGTCGATGCTCGCGACCGCGAGGCCCTCCTGCCGGAGCCTCCTCGCGGTCGCCGCCCCCAGTCCGGAGGCCGCGCCGGTGATGACGGCGACGCCGGCCACGTCAGCGGAGGCTGGGTCGCTGCGCCCGGTCGAGCGGGATGAACACCGCCAGTGCCACGAGCGGCCCCACCAGCCAGGACAGGTCCGTGAAGTTCAGGAGGTTCTCGGAGACCGGGCCCGCGTACCGGGGCACGCTGATCGTGGCCCATGCGGCCACCATCCCGGCGATCAGCGCGATCGCGCCCGGCCAGTACACCCCGCCGGAGCCCCAGTAGGGGCTCTCCGGACCGCCGTGCGCCGCCACAGGGTCGATGTTCCAGTTCCGGCGCCACGCGTCGTAGATCCAGATCACGCCCCACGGACCGATCCAGATGATCGTGTTCACGACGATGTCGTTGATCGTCGTGAGGAGGGCCTCGTCGAAGAAGAGCACGTAGACGAGACCGATCGTGGCCAGGACCGCATCGACGATCACCGCGTGGTACCGCTTGATCGGCAACCCGGCAGCCTGTGCCGCGAGGCCCGCCGAGTACATCGTCAGCATGAGGTTCGTGAGCGACCCGCCGATCGCGGCGAGCAGGAACGGCAGGTACACCCAGGACGGCATGATCGATTCGACGCCGCCGAACGTGTCCACCACGAGGTCCGCGTCCGTCTGGGAGGCCAGCAGGATGCCGACGACGCCGAGCAGCAGCCCGGAGCCACCCGCGGACAACAGCACGGTTCGAACGATGCTGCCCGCGGGTGTGTCGCTCGGGAGGTACCGCGGGTAGTCGGCGGCCGCGATCACGTAGGCGACGTGACCCGCGATCACGATCCCGAGGACGATCGCGATCGCCGACAGCGTGCCCCAGAAGTCGTAGTCGCCGCCCAGACTGGCCCCGAGATCGAGGTCGGGCAGCGCCTCGATGAGCACCACGATCGAGATCACGCCGAGGGCGATCGAGAAGAAGCGCTGGACGTGGACCACGGTGCCGTGCCCCAGGAACGCGAGGAGCACCGATAGGGCGTACACGAACGCGAGCCCGATCAGCTTCCCCGTGGTCCCCGAGTCGTCCCAGCCCAGGAACGCGAACAACGCGAGGACCGCGAACACGCCGATCGAGGCGTTGATGATCTCGAAGAAGATGCCCACGAGCCATGCGAGCGCCGCGTTGATCCGTGCGAAGCGCAACCCGAACGCGGCGCGGCTCACGGCCATGGTCGGGATCCCCGCCCTCGCGGGGGGGATCGAGGTGAGGCCCACGAGCCAGTAGCTCAGGAGCACGCCGGCCGTGAGCGTCAATAGGGTCAGCCAGACGGAGAGCCCCAGCGTGTACGCGAGCACGCCGAGGACGATGTTGAAGGGGTACAGGTTCGTCCCGACCCAGAAGACGGCGAGGTTCCTGAGACGCATGTGCCGCTCGCTCTCGGGGACGTAGTCGACCCCGCGCCGTTCCAGGCCGTAGACGGGGTTGCCGGTCTCGCCCTCGTACGCCAGGTGCTCTTCGCGGTTCGTGTCCACGTGTCTCCCCTCTACGAGCCGGGGACCGGCTCGGCCGGCCCCTCTCCGATGGTGGGTAACGACAGGGTTCGTGCCGGTACGTCCGATGCGGCGGTGTGCGCGGCGATCTCGCCGATCGTGGCGATCCACAGGTCCGGGAGCGCGAGCGCCCGCTCGAGCAGGCGGCGCAGCGCGATCGCCCGCGCCGGCCGCCCGGACAGGAACGGATGCATCGTCAGCACGCAGCAGCCGCCGACCTCCACGTAGGCCTCGATCTCCTCCCACCAGGTCTCGAGGACCCGGGCGGGCGGTTCGATCACGCCCGAGCCGGTGGGCGGGTCCGGCAGGAAGGCGTACTTCTCCCAGTCGTCGAGGGCCCACGAGATCGGGACCTCCACGAGCTCGGATGAGCCGACGGCGAGTCGATACGGCTCGTCCCGATCGAAGAGGCTCGAGTCACACGTGAAGCCGTACTCGGCCAGGAGATCGAAGGTGACGTCCGACGTCTCCCACCAGGGCGCCCGGAAGACCGTGGGACGGGTGCCCGCGGTGCGGTCCAAGGCCTCGAGCCCACGCTCCAGCTCCGCACGCTCCGTCGCGGCGTCGATCAACCCCGGCGGTCGATGGAGGTACCCGTGGTGGCAGATCTCGTGCCCCGCGGCGACGATGGCCTTGACGGTCGACGGATGGCGCTCCGCCGAGAAGCCCGGGATGAAGAAGCTGACCCGGATCTCGAGCGCGTCCAGCAGCGTGAGGAGGCGAGGCACCCCCGTCACCGGTCCGTACTGCTGGTGGGTCATGATCGACGGGCGTCGGGCGTACTTCTCGTCGACGGCGAGGACGGCCGCCTCGGCGTCCATGTCGAACGTCACCGCGAGCGCCGCGCGCTTCCCCTCGGGCCACGGGAACATCAGCCGGGCCCTCCCGTGTGATCGGTGGTGCGCACAACCGATGGGCTTCCCGCGAGGAGGCACAAGAGCTCGTACACGACGGTCGCGGCGGCGAGCGACGTGAGGTCGGCGTGGTCGTAGGGCGGGGAGACCTCGACGACGTCGGCCGACAGCAGACGGAGACCCACCAGGCCGCGCAGGATCATCAGCAGCTCGCGCGACGTCAGCCCACCGATCTCCGGCGTCCCCGTCCCGGGGGCGTGGGCCGGATCGAGCGAGTCGATGTCGATCGAGATGTAGAGCGGGTGATCCCCGACCCGATCGCGGATCCTCCGGACGACCCTTTCCACCCCTTCGCGGTGGACGTCCTCCGTGCGGATCGTCCGGAAGCCGAAGCTCGCGTCGTCGACCATGTCCTGCGAGCTGTAGAGGGGGCCACGGATGCCCACGTGCATCGAGGCGTCATCGAGGAATAGCCCCTCCTCCGACGCGCGGCGCAGGAGCGTGCCGTGGGTGTACGGAGCGCCGAAGTACGTGTCCCAGGTGTCGAGGTGGGCATCGAAATGGACGAGCGCGACGGGTCCGTGTCGCCGATGCATCGAGCGCAGGATCGGCAACAGGAC
>DASSDW010000162.1:0-4428 GCA_035696925.1 Actinomycetota bacterium | reverse complement strand
TCGCCGGTGGAGGTCGGTTTCCGGCTCGTCGACGCGTTCACCGAGACACCCTTCAAGGGCAACCGGCTCTGCGTCGTGCCCGAGATCCCCGAGGGCCTCTCCGACGATCAGATGCGGATGCTCGCGCTCGAGACCAATTTCTCCGAGACGACGTTCGTGATCGAATCGCGCGCCGAGGGCTATCGGATGCGGATCTTCACGCCGGACGCCGAGCTGCCCTTCGCCGGGCATCCCACGATCGGGACGGCGTTCACCCTCGCGAGCGAGGGCCGGACGTCCGAGCGAACGGTCCAGACGACCGCGCTCGGCGACGTGCCCGTCGAGGTCGACCTCGGACGCGGCTTCGCCTGGATGACCCAACAACGGCCGGTGTTCGGGGGCGAGTTCGACGATCGTGCCATCGTCGCCGAGGCCGCCGGTCTGCAACCCGACGATCTCGATCCCACGCTCCCGATGCAGGTGATCACGACCGGGCTCGGCCCGTTGCTCGTGCCGATCAAGGATGAGGCCACCTTGCGCCGGGCGGAACGCTACGAGCCGGGTTGCCGGCGCGCGACCGAGGCTTCGGGTGGCGAATGCCTCTACCTGTTCGCGATCCGAAGGGACGGCGACGTGCTCGCACGGATGTTCGACGCGTCCTTCGGCGTCGGCGAGGATCCGGCGACCGGTTCGGCAGCTGGTCCGCTCGGCGTCTACCTCGCGTCGCGGGGCCTCGCGGGGATGCCGGGGAACGCCGTGGTCGCCCAGGGAGAGATGGTGGGACGGCCGAGCTTCCTCCACCTCGACGTCCAGCCCGACGACGGCTCGTGGGCGGTGCGGGTTGGAGGTGGCGTCCGGATCGTCGGTGAGGGCGTCTTCCGAGTGACGATCGGGGACTAGAGGGCTCTGCAGACCAACGCCGGTTCGGACACGGCGCCCTGGTCCCCCTGATCCACCTTGACGATCAGCTGCTCGGTGACCCCGGCCTCGAACGGGGCCGAGCTCGTGTAGACCGGCATGTCGTTCAGGAAGCTGGCCAGGCCGGTCGGGGCCGTCGCGATGCATTCCACGAGGGACGGCTTGCTGCCGAGGTTCGTCACGCCGAAGCTGAAGCATGCCGGGCTGCCTTCGCCGACCGGGCACTCCACCCCCTGTGCCTGTGTGACGTCGAAGTCAGCCGGGCGATCACTGCGAACCTGCAAGCCGACCAGGACCGCGAACCCAACAATGGAGATCAGCAACGCGATCGAAAGGACGGTGCTGATGGTGCTCCGGGCCCCGGACCGCGAACGCATACCCCAGGGTACCGGGACGTAGAATCGCCGCACAAGAGCGGGGCGTAGCGCAGCCTGGTAGCGCACGTGCTTTGGGAGCACGAGGTCGCGGGTTCGAATCCCGCCGCCCCGACCGACGCTAGCGGTTCGGCCCGCGTCCGTGCTTCGTCATCGTCTCCACCATTCGGTCGTGGGGGAGCGCATGGGCGGTGATGCCGTCGCGGCCGGTCAGCGTCTCGGCCGCGACGAGCGCGTTCAAGATCGCCTCCTCGGTGGCCTCGATCACGCCCCAGAACAGCGAGGTGATCTCCCGGTTCGGAAGCATCTCGACGCTGATCGGGGCGGGGCCGGCCTCGGTCTTCGAGGTCGTGATCCGCCCCGCGTTCGCGGTGGAGAACGCGAGGAAGATGTCGCCGCTCGAATCGCCTCCGCCACCCCCGACCCGAGCGATCCCGAGGCTCACCCGCTGGGCCAGCCGCCGGAGCTGGTGCGAGACGAGCGGCGCGTCCGTGGCGACGATCACGATGATCGATCCCTCGGCGGTCGAGCCGATCCGTTCCTCCTCGTCCCACGCGGACGGGATCTCGCTCGTGGGGATCGCTTCGCCGACGTGCACGCCGTCGACCGTGAGCCGCTCGCGGTCTCCGTGGTTGGCCTGCACGAGTGCACCGACGGTCCATCTGTTTCCTTGGCCACCGTCGACGACGCGGGACGCGGTCCCGGTGCCTCCCTTGAAGTCGTGGCAGATCATCCCGGTGCCGCCCCCGACGCAGCCCTCGGGGACCTGGCCGTCCGAGGCCTGCTCGATCGCGGCGAAGAGGTGGTGCGGACGTACGTGTTGCCCGTTGATGTCGTTCAGCGCGCCGTCGTAGGTCTCGCCGACCACGGGGAGGCTCCAGAACGCAGGACCTTTCGGGCGGTTCCGTACCTCGTAGGCGACGAGCGCGTCGCGGACGACGCCGACGCTGTGCGTGTTCGTGATCGCGATCGGCGTGGTGAGGAGCCCGGACTCTCGCACCCATTCGAGCCACGTGAGCTCCCCGATGCCGTTGAGCGTGTGGCAGCCGGCGAAGAGCGGCGCCTCGCCGATCCCCTCGTGCGGGACGATCGCCGTGACGCCCGTCCGGATGGGTCCGGTGCCGACCTCGAGCGGGCCGTCCCCTTCGATGAGGGTCGTGACGCCGACGCGGACACCCGCGACGTCCGTGATCGCGTTCATCGGACCGGGGGACAGCAAGCCCACGGACAACCCAAGGTCGCGGTAGCGCGTCATCGGTTGCGAACCCTACAGCCCTAGACGAGCGCCCTCGTGGTAGCGGTGACCACCGCCGCTACGACCACGACGAGGAGCGGTGGGGCCTTGAGGGCGACCGCGACGGCAGCGGCTCCCACGCCGACCGCGCGCTCGTCGAGGACGAGCGCGCGGTCTCCCCCGAACGTGCTGATGGCGACGAGCGCCGCCAGCAGCGCGGGCGCGAGGAGGCCGATGATCCTTCCGATCCTCGGCGGCAAGGGCTTCCCGCCGAGGAGCACCGGGCCCGCCCCTTTGATCGCGATCGTCGCTGCGCCGACGAGCGCGACCAGCCACCACGCAGCGCTCACGACCGTCTCCATCCCACGAGGCAGGCGAGGCCGGCCGCCACGATCGGCACGCCTGCGGGTGCGATCGGGGTCAGCGCGAGCGCGATCGCCGCGCCGAGGACGGCGGCCAAGCGGGCCTGCGGACGATCCAGGTTCGGCACCAGGAGCGCGAGGAACAACGCGGGGAACGCTGCGTCGAGCCCGAGCCGGGCCGGGTCGCCGAGCAGGTCCCCGAACAGCACGCCCGCCGCGGTTCCGCCGACCCACGCGGCGTAGAGGACGAGACCGGCGCCCACGATGAGCTTCGGGTCGTGGCCTCCGCGACCGTCGGCTGACAGCGCCCAGGTCTCGTCCACCACGAGCTGGGCGCGGAGGAAGCGGGACCACCTGGGCCCGGTCAGCGAGGGTGCCACTGCGACGCCGATCGGTCCGTACCGGGCGTTCAGAAGGATCGCGGCGACCACGGCCGCAGCGAGCGTCCCACCGGTGCCGAGGATCGAGGCGGAGGCGAACTGCGCCGAGCCCGCGAACGTCGTCAACGACATCACGATCGGGGCGACCGTCCCCATCGTCGGACGGGCGAGGACCCCGAACGACATCCCGAACCCGAACACCGCGATCGAGAACGGCGCGACCTTCCTGGCACCGTGGGCGAAGCTGAAGGAGCCGCCGGGCTCGTCCATCGGTTCGCGGACCCTATCAGTGGTCCCCGCGTAGGCTGCGGCGTCGATGGACGTGTCCTCCGCCGTGCCGGATCTCCCCGTCGACGACGTCGTGACGATGCTCGCGGGCCTGCCAAAACCGGGGGACTACTCGGTCCACGTGAAGCCACTCCGGTACCGCGACCGCCCGCACCTCGCGGCCTGGACGGACTTCGAGGATCGATCCATCACACTGCAGGTGCCGGAGCCGTTCTTCCCGTTCGGCGAGATCGTGCCCTACGGCGCCAAGCGGAGGAGCAGCGGGAAGGGAACACGCCCTCGCTTCATCTGGCTCACGGAAGGCATCACGTTCCGCACGCCCGAGGAAGTGCTGCGGTTCTCTTACTGCCACGAGTGGATGCATTGGTGGCTCAAGGAGGTGCGAGGAACGGCGTCGGCGGCCGAGACGATGTGCGACCGCTTCGCCCTCCACAACTTCCGCCGGCGATCGGTGACGGAGGCCGACGCGCTTCTATCCTTGAAGCGGCGTTAGCCGCCGTTCTCGCCGACGAACGAGTCATCGGGTGCCTGACGAAGTCGGCTCGCCGCATACCGGACATGCGCCAGCCCCTGCCGTCGTCGCCGGTGAAGAGACGCGGAGGTTAGTGCGTGCTCGCGGATCGTCCCAGAGCACCAGCACCTCGAACTGGTACCCGACTCCATCGGACCCGGCGATCTCGTACGCGACCGCATCGTCCAGATCCTTCTGGAGGTCCCGCCAGGAGATCGCGCGCCACCGAGCCACCTCCTGGGCGAAGACCTCGTCCGCTTCGCTCACCCTGCCACCTGCAGGGTCAGGACCGTTGAGGTCAGTGGAGCGTTCGAGGCGGACGTCAGGCGGCTCCGAAGACGAACACCGCGTACTTGAGCGGGTCCCCGCTCGCCCGCGAGTC
>DASSDW010000161.1:0-2598 GCA_035696925.1 Actinomycetota bacterium | reverse complement strand
GTGCCAAAAGGCGATCTCTCCTCGAGAGGACCACGAGGGGTAGTAGTCGCCTTCCGAGTGGGTCGTCAGGCGCCTGACGTTCGACCCATCCCTGTTCATCACGTAGACGTCGTCGTTCGCCACATAGCCGATCTGCTCTCCATCCGGTGACCAGGTGACCGCCTCGTGCGCGTCGCCGGCGCTGTTGCGTGTGTCGTCGGTCAGGATCCGCAACCCGGAGCCGTCGAGGCGGATCGTCGCCACACGACCGTCCGTCATGAACGCGACCGCGTCTCCGAGCGGGGACATCTGAAGTCCGGAGGCGTCGACCGGGAGGCCGCTGATGCGTTCGAAGACCGTGCCGTCGATCCCGACGATCATCGGTCCGAAGGGTGGCTCCGTCGGGAGCGGCTGTCTTCCTGTCTCGGTGTTCCGGTCCGGACCAACTCCTCTGATGCTTTCCTTCGCCACGAAGAACACCGCGATGCCGACGACGACGGCCGCGATGGCGAGCGCCCCGACCTTGCGGTTCCGACTGGATCGTCGCTGACGGCGTTCCTGCTGGTTCCACGAATCCAGATCCGGTTCGACCTTCTGGGACACCATGTCGAAGACCTCCTTGAGCTCAGGCATGCGTGCCTCCCGAGGTGCGTCTGAGGACGGCACGCCCCTGCGTCGCGAGGGCCCGCACGGTCGACGGACGGATGCCCATGATCCGTGCGGCCTCCTCGGAGCCGTAGCCGTACATGTCGAGCAGGAGGAGGGCGGCGCGCTGTCTGGGCGCCAGGTCGAGCAGGAGCCGGCGCACGTCTTCGCGGAGCTCGATCTCGTCGAACGGGTCGCGATCCCGCTCGAGGGGAACCAGGCGCCTCGCGGCACGGCGGGCGGCGCGCGTCCGCATCCGAGAGCCGTTCAGCGCCACGCGGAAGAGGTAGCCCGTCGGATCGTCGATCCGATCCATCAGGTCCCACCGCTCCCACAGCTTCAGGAAGGCGTCCTGCATCAGCTCGGCGGCGTCGGCCCGGTTCCCGGTCACGAAGTACAGGGCCTTGAAGAGGCCCCGGTGCTCCTCGGCGAAGAACGTCGAGAAGTCGACCGGGGCCGAGCCCCGTTCCGGGAACCGGATGACGTCACCCTCTACCTGCATCGCCTTCCTAGATGCCACCGAGCGGTCGTCCGCTTAGGGACAAACTCAGGATGGACCGTTCAGACCGAAGAGGGGATCGAGCGGGAGCCCGGTCGCCGCGGGCGGCCGGGCTCCTCGGCATCCCGCTTCTCGCTCAACCGCCGGCGGTACGCCTCGGAGGTGCCGAGGTCGATGCGGGTCCGGGTCGGTGGTACGACCGGCCGGACCCGCCTCGACGATCAGCTGTTGCCCGGGCGAGCGGCGGAAGCCTGCAGCCCGGCGGCCGCGTCCAGCTTGCCCTGGTCCCAGGGCGCGATCCCGGGGCCGCCCACGTCGGCGGTCTCCGCCTGCTGCCGGCCCTGCATCGCGTCGAGCTTGCTCTGGTCCCACGGAGCGATCCCGACGACCTGCTCGGCGACCGCCGGTGGATCGGAAGCGATCGCTCGCGTGATCAGGCTGCCTGCGGCCGCTCCGATCGCGAGGGTCAAGACGATCGTCACGACGTAGGACGCGATCGGTCGTGCCGGTGCTGCGAGGGTCTGTGCTTTGGCGCTCATCGCGGAGCTCCTTCTCTCTGCGGATCCCGAAGGAACGGATCTCGTATCCGATCCCGTGTTCGTCGACGGCATCAAGACACGCCGTCGCTCGGTTCCGCTGCGTCAGGAAGTACCAACGCCGCGTGACGTTCATCACAGCGCCGAGGTCATCTCCCGGAAGGACCCACCTCCAACGTGGACCGGAGCTCCTCAGGGATGAGATCGGCGAACGTCCATGCGGTCCAGAGGCTCTCGGCCACCTGCTCGGCGTCGCGGGACACGCCCAGCCGGTCGAAGTACGCACAGACGCGCCCGACGTCGCGGGCGAGGAGGGCCTCGGCATGACGGTTCTTCTTGGGATCGACGGCCTGCGGGAGGTCGATCACGCAGACCCGTTCCTCCCAGATCAGGATGTTGAACGGCGAGAGGTCCCCATGGACCACGTCGTGGAACAGCATCCTCTCCACGACGCGCAGGCACTGCTCGAGCAGATCCTCGACTTCCTCCTTGCCGGAGGGTCGGTATCGGTGGAGCTGCGGTGCGGCTTCGTCCTCGTCGCCGATGTACGACATGAGGATCGCGCTCTCCGTGGCTTCGATCGGACGAGGAACGGCCGCTCCCGCGGCGAAAAGCGCGTGAAGCGTCTCCCACTCGCGGCCGACCCACAGCCCACCTTGGACCTCCCGACCGAACCGGGTCTTCTTCTCGAGCGCGGCGCGGATGCGACGCTCCTTGATGAATTCGCCGTCCCGGTAGAGCGACTCGTCACGGAAGTCGCGCCGGTCGAGGGGGTGGTAGACCTTCAGCGCCGCCAGGTCCTCACCGGTCGTGCGCGGGTTGGCGCGCACCAGGTGCACGCTCGCTTCCTTGCCGCTCTTGATGGGTCGGATGACCCGTTCGATGAGCCCTTCGTCGAGGAAGTGCTCGAAGACTTCGTCGTGCAACGCGGGTGCCCCC
>DASSDW010000160.1:0-7833 GCA_035696925.1 Actinomycetota bacterium | reverse complement strand
GACCGACTGGCTGACAGCAGCACGACGCCGGCGGGGGAGGTCGTGAACATCGCTGACCTTCACAGGTTGGCGAGAGAGCGAACGGAGTAGCGCAACGATGTCGGACTTCGGGATCAGGGCCGATGGTCCGCACATGTTCTCTGTGAGTGGGGAACTGGACATCGCGACCGTCCCTCTCATGAACGTGGCGATCGCACATGCCGTGTCGCAAGGCGGGCCCATCACGATCGATATGAGCTTCCTCACCTTCATGGACTCCACGGGAGTGGGGGCGATCCTCAAGTCGGCGAAGGAGATGGCGACCGGGTGCATCGTCCTCCACGGCGTGCATGACGAGGTGAGCAGGGTGATCGAACTCATGGGCGTTGACGGGGCACGGCAGAACCTCCATGTCATCCCTTGCTTCCTCCCCAGGGGGGATCAAGAGATCGGAGATGCGATCGAGGCGCCTGATCCGTCACCTGACGAGTAGCGGGTGACGGGCATCGAACCCGTTCAGCCCGTGTACACCCAGGCGACGTACGCGATCACACCGACGACGACGAGGACCCACCCGATCAGCAGCCATCGGACGGGTGTCATCGGCCCCGCTGCGACCCAGCCGAGGAGCCCACCACCCACCAGCCCCATCAGCGTCCAGATGGGGACCGCGAGCGAGCCGGGCTGCCACCCGAGGATCCCGTCATGCGCACATCCACCGGGGGCAGGATCCAGGATCCCGGCGGGGTACATGTCGAGGCGGCGTCAATGGGAAGCGCGACTACGTGATACAGGCGCTCGCCGCCTTGGTTTCCGACGCTACGTCACGACGGCCGAGGGTGCTCGAGGAGCGACGTTGTACTCCTCGGTGAAGCGCTACCGCGAGGGGACGGCATGACCGTTCCCCACCGTTCCCCCACAGTTTCCCGGGAACAGTCGTCCGACCGTTCCCCCGTTCCCCCCTTGTAGGGGGAACGGTCGGGGGGACACTCACAGTCGAGCTTCCCGGCCTCGACTGTTCCCCTCGGTGGAAGGAGGCTCGTATGCGTGAGGACGCCAAGACCCGAGCCGTTCGTCTCCTCGGTGAACGCCGTGTCCAAATCGTCCGCGTTCTGCCGACGTCGGTGCGGGCCTTCGTAAGAGGCGACTCAGGCGAGCTCCGGACGGCCACCTGGGATCCACGCCGCGGATTCCGGTGCGACTGCCCGGCGATCGGTGCATCGGTGGTCCTGGTCGGGTCGACGGATGGGCTATGGACCGACGTGGAGGCGGTGATCGCATGAAGGCGTCGCGGAGATGGACCGACCGCCTATGGCGAGGAGGTCGTGAGCCGAGACCGCAAGATCTGCTCGTTCGCAAGGATGACCGTCGTCGTCTTCATCCCGTAGAGATCTCTCACATCGTTGACCGCACCCTCCAGGAGCGCCTCCTCCGGGACGATGATCTCTTCGAAGAGACCTTCCTCAATCAGCGGGTCGAGCAGCTGGTTCGCCGGGATCTCCTCCGTCGGGATCATGGTTGCCACCAGCTGGACCCCTTCGGGTTGTTGGCGATCGAGGATGGCGAACGTGGTCGCCGCGGCGGCTACCACCAGAACGATCGCCCCGATTATCACGTTCCGCGTTCTCACGGTTCGACTCCCTCGGTCAACATTGCCTCAGGCCTCCAACATCGGCCGGTTCCGCCCCCGGCTTCATTCTCTCCGTCGCGGGACTCCACCTGGGTCGGAGGATCGGCGTGACGACCTCGCTACAACGACTCAGCACACGAGAGGGTCACGTCGCCGTCCTTGGCTGTCACGACCGTGAGGGGACCCGCGGCGCGGGTCTCTCCAGGCGTGGGAGTTTGACTGACCCCGTAGCTGCTTCCATCCAGCTCGCACCGGTAGCGGTCGTCGGGACGGACCTCATCGGCGGCGAGCGCCACGCTATCGCCCAGCTGGATGATCCACGTTCGCCGACCACCGCCCTCCTCCAGGCTCACGCTCGCCAGGCTGGTGTTGAACCAGTAGATCGCCACGACGCCGAGGACGACGAGCAGGACAACCCCGAGGGCGATCCACCGGGCGCGGGCGCTCATCGTCTATTCCTCGGGCTCCACGACTTCCGTCCGCCTAGACGACGTCCAGACCAACGCCGTTCCGACGATGACCGCGCAGACGCAGGCCAACATGAGCCAATAGCCCACGTTCAGGGTGGTGTAGAAGCCGTATCCACCAAGGAGGATGCCGATCCATGTCAGCGACCAGACGATCGACGCAGCGGCCAGGGCTGGGAAGGCCCACGCACGCGGTTCCTTCCAAGCGGCGAGGACGATCAGAGCGATGACCGCAGCACCGGCGAACAGATACAGGTGGCCCCCCGTGACGGCAACAGCTGCCTCTCCCGTCGTGATCAGTCGATACAGCGACCAGGAGTGCGCCGTACTGGCCTCCGCGTAGGGCAGGAAGCAGCCCACCACGAAGCCGACAGCCCCGACGAGGACGAGGCGGTACCCGAGGACAGATCGTGGCGCCGTGGCTCGGGGTTCCTCCATAGATCGCATCGTCCGCCACCCCAGCGCGGAAGTCGAGCGCAGTGCCCCGGGGCGGTCTTTCTTGGCGCGAACGGATCTAGAGACCTCTCAGCCGGGACCGCGGGAAAAAAGCCTCCACGTGGGGGCGGGGTGAGCTAGGGATGACGCCGCGGCGCCGATTCTGCCCGAGAGGCCACGACCTGATCGACGAGGTCAAGGTCGGATAGCTCCGCGCCCTCCTGCCAGGGCAGGGCGCGTCGAGCGCGGCGGCGCGAGCGGCTAGGTCGGTCTCGCCGCTCAGCGCCCGCCCGCGGCTCGGATGAGTCTTAGGTTGGTCGGACCAGCAGGTCGTCGGTCCGGAAGCCCAGCAGGTCACCGTTCCCTCACATTTCAGCGCGACGTCACCACTCCCGATGGTTCTAATGGTGTCCATCTTGAACGCCACACCCATCGTTCTGATAGGCGGCGTCCTGGTTGGCGTTGGGCTGTTCGTGATCGCGCGGTCGCCGTCTCGGCCGCGGGAGAAGCGGCCTGGCGACACCTGGGAGTCGCTGGATGCCCCACGTCGGTCCAAAGTCTTCTGGCTCGCGTATCTCGGTCGGCGTGCAGACGATCCCGAGACCGCCGCCCTCGTCGTGAAGGTCATCCGCGAACGCGAATGGCATCGTTTCGGTCAACGGGTTGCGATAGTTGGGGTCATCACGTTCCTCTGCGGACTAATCGGGATCGGGCTCCTGGCCCTCTCGGGACAAGAGGTCCGGAACATGCCCGAGCTGGTGAGGGGATGGGCGCTGTTCACGGTGACCTACCCGGTGGTCCTTGCCTTACCCTCCGCCATGTGCCTGCGAGCCTTGAAACGCAACGAACCGATTGCCCGGACGCCGGACTCAACCAGGTAGGGGGCCGGCGCTTGAGACGGCTTCGGGGGTTGACCGCACCGAAACGCTGAGGGATGCTCCGGGCCCGCCACACCCCCCGATGCCAGACCGGAGGGCCGAGATGGTCCGTTGCCCGAACGGGCACGACAACCCGGAACAGAGCGCCTACTGCTCGCAATGCGGTGCCCGACTAGGGTCGTCGCCCTCTCAGCCCCCTCCACCGCCGCCGGTCAGTGTCTACCCCGGAACCCAACCGGAGAGATCGCCCCGGAACAGGTGGTGGGTGTGGTCATAGGAGTCCTCCTTGCCCTCGCGATCATCGGGAGCCTCCTTCCGGACGATGCTCCAGAAGCTGCCAGCCCGACGCCCGTGGCATCGGAGGCCCCCGCGACCGAAGAACCGTCCGCGACCGCCACCAGTTCTCCGACCCCTGATCCCGAAGATGACACGAACGCAAACGTGACCCGCGTGGTGGATGGCGACACGATCAAGGCGTCGTTCGAGGGCCAACTGCTGACGGTTCGGTTGATTGGCGTCGACACGCCTGAGACCGTCCATCCGTCGGAGCCGGTGGAGTGCTTCGGCCCCGCCGCCTCGAAGTACACGACCCGGGCTTTGGCGGGGAAGGACGTCAGGCTGGAGTTCGACATCGAGCGCCTCGATCAGTACGGGCGGACCCTCGCGTACATCTGGCTCGGCGACCGATTGTTCAACGAGAAGCTCGTCCGAGAGGGGTACGCGAACGTCTCCACGTTCCCGCCGAACGTGAAGTACGTCGACCGATTCCGCGCCGTGCAGCGGAACGCCCGGAGCCATGACCGAGGGCTATGGGGCCGCTGCGCGGACGAGCCGTCTCCTTCTCCGTCACCCTCGCCACCGCCTCCATCGTCGGACTGCGCCTCCGGCTATTCACCATGCCTGCCGTTCGGTCCTTCCGATTACGACTGCGCGGGAGGAGAGGGGAACGGCCCGGCCTACACCGAGCCCGGCGTCACCTATTGAGTGACGGGGTCAGACCCGTACGACGGCGACGGCGACGGCGACGGCTACGGCTGCGAATGATGGCCGGGTCCCAGGAGGCACTCGACCGGTTCGAGCGACAGACGGCGTGGCCGATGCTGATCCTGTCGCTCGCGATCATCCCGCTGCTCATCATCCCGCTCGTCGCGGACCTCTCACCTTCGACCGAGCGCACCCTCTTCGCGATCGACTGTTTCTCTGGGCGGTGTTCGCCGCGGAGTACGCCACCCGGCTATACCTCTCGCCGCACAAGGGCCGGTTCGTACGCTCGAACGTGATCGACCTCGTCGTCGTCATCGTCCCGTTCCTGCGGCCCCTGCGTGTCGTCCGGTCCGCGCGGATGCTTCGCTTGCTCCGCGCCGGACGTGTTGGCGTGTTCCTGATGCGGGGTCTCGCTGCCGTGAGGGACGTGCTCACGCGACACAACCTCCACTACTCCCTCCTCTTCGCGACGGTTGCAACCCTCGCGGCGGGACTCGTGGTTGCGGAGGTCGAACGTGGTGCGGCCGAAACCACGATCAACTCGTTCACCGACGGTCTCTGGTGGGCGTTCTCCACCGTGACGACCGCGGGCTACGGCGACGCCGTCCCCATCACGGCGATGGGCCGGGCGTTTGCTGTCGTCCTGATGCTCGTCGGCATCGGGCTGTTCGGACACCTGACCGCGTCGTTGGCGTCCTTCTTCATCCGGCGCGACGAGCAGCCGGAAAACGCCGAACGTCGGGACATTCGTGAGCGCCTGGACCGAATCGAACGACTATTGGAATCGCGGGACGGATCTGGATGATGGAAGAACAGACGCGGCCGAATCGACCCGAACCAATCCCTGGTGTTCCACTCGTGGTCGTCTACGGAGGCGCGAAGTTCGACCTGAGCATCGTCGAGTCCGATCAGGGGCACTCGTATGCCCTGACCAAAGGCCCGTACCACCGTGGACAGGAGTTGGAGACCTTCCCGGCCGACGATGACGGGTGGCGGAGGGCATGGCAGAGGCTGAACGAGGTCGACCATCGGATCTCCCCTGATCCGGGCTATGGCCTGGCCCAGGCCGCCAGGAATGTTCGGGAACCGATGGTTGTGGAGTCGACCGCGTCATTCGCAGAGAGGGTCGAAGCCGACGCGCTGAGAGCCTGGGACATGGGGCGGACGTTCTACGTCCTGCGGCTGAACCTGGGCGGAACGGTGGCAGGTCTCCTGATCAACTGGACGAAGCCCGGTGATGACCCAGCGTTGGCTCTGCAGGTGGTCGAGGGGGTGGGTTGGCGGCTCGAATCGGCGGGCTACGTCTACCAGCCACTTCGCGAACGCTCGCACATCCTCACGGACTCGGCCGAGATGACTGGAGACGTTCTAGGCATCTACACATTCCGTCGGCCGTGAGCGCCTCGAACGTCACCCCCGAACTCCGCCGCGATCTCCTCCGCTACCTCTCCGCCACGTCCGAGGAACGAGCACGACTCATCGGGGAGCTGGTCGAGAGGAACCCGGGGATGGCCAGTCTGTTGATGGACCTCGAAGCGGACGACGACCTCCGGGCGAGGTTCGTGATCGGTTTCCCGCACAGCGGGACCTAGCCGGGCTCAGCCCACGGCGGATATGCAAGAACCCAACAGGTTCGATGCCCTACGCATCAGGAATCGGGTCTTCCGGTCCGGGCCAGCCCTCAGGTACACCCAAGACTTCGTGTGCGCGCCGCGTGGCGTCGCGCTTCACGAGCGTTCCATGCCCGAGGTCGACCTTCCGAGCCTCCCACGGCAAGACGTCGGGGAGCGGCAGGGCTGCCCATGGGTTGTTCCAAACTATTGGCTCTCGGTGCAGGAAGTGCCACGGGCTTACGTTTTGCACGATCAGAACAGCAGATACCCGCGTATTCCGCGGCCCCGATGGGCTCGTCCACAGTCCGTCGGGAGTCCTGATGGAGCGTGACTCCATGCTGTCAGGATCGAACTGAACAGCCTCGCGTCCGAACAGCGCTCCCGACGTGGTGTGCTCCGCGTCGAAGAAAGGGCTCTCGACCGAGGCGGCGATAAGGAATGGAAGATCCGGGCGGTCGTACTTCCCAGCCTTCTCGCCTAGATCGCTACGAACCTGGCCCACGTCATAGACCGCTGCGGCTCGACCGGGGCCAAACATTCCGAGGGGCCGCACACCCGGCTTCCCGCGAGAGTCCTCGTTCTTAGGAATCGCCCGGAAACTGACGGTCCAGCCCTCAGCGTCCCAGCGGAAGGTCGGAAGGAGGTCCAAACCTGATTTCATCGCCTCGGTCGCCTTGTCCGGATCGAGGTTCCCGAGCCAATGCTCCAGGTCGGTACGAAGACGGCGAGCGGATGGCGAAGTCGCGCCTTCGGCTTCGACTTCCAGTCCGAGAAAGAAGTTGGGGCTGTCGACGGCATTGAGCGAGTCATAGATGACGTTGCGACGACGATCGGCGGCGGCCTCGGCGGCTGATTCTCCGATAACGGTCGCCTCGACGTAGAACGAGGCGTCGATGCGCGTGGCGGCGAAGTCGGGGCGACTCTGGGTGCCGGGGACGACTGGATGGGGCACGAGGTCGAAGCCTTCGCGTGACAGCGCCTCGTGTACGTACATCTCCCAGAATGCCCCAGAGAGTTGGCGATCGTCCCCACTGCGGAGTCGGCCCAAGACGTCCGGCTGCATGTCGACGGGCAATCGTCCGAACCAATCGCTAACGGTCGAGCGCGTTCGATCCCAAAACGGCCCGGCCACCCGGTTCAGGAAGACGAAGGCAGGCTCAGCGTGCTTGGATGGCGAGCTGTCCACACGGTCGATGTCGTCGAACACGACGCCCGGATCCATGTGTGGAGCCTAGGGCGTGTGTGGGTCGTAGAGTCTCCGGGCCTTGTTCCGGAACGCGCGAACGCTCCCTCCCGCGGCCGGGTGGGTCCCCGTGCGCAACTCCCGCAGGTAAGAGTCACGGGCGGCATCCGGTGGACCCCGACCTGGCGAGCAACTCACCCCACAACTGGGCCGATTCCGCTGCGACCTGCGTTTTCGCAGGTCATCCCTCGGGACATCCCTGTGGGCTGAGCCTCGTTGAGGTCGCTCGGTGGGTGGCCCCAGGCCGCAGCCAGGCCGCAGCAGGATGAGAAACAGGGCGAATTGACGCGAAATGACGCGACCGACGGACGCCGCGGAGATAGCGGCTGACCTGCAGAAAGGGCCGCGGACCTGGAGAGCGGGTGACGGGAATCGAACCCGCACCACCAGCTTGGAAGGCTGGAGCTCTACCCGTGAGCTACACCCGCGCGGAGCCAGCCTAGCAACACCCGGCTGGGAGACGTCGCCGGTGGAGGTCGGTTTCCGGCTCGTCGACGCGTTCACCGAGACACCCTTCAAGGGCAACCGGCTCTGCGTCGTGCCCGAGATCCCCGAGGGCCTCTCCGACGATCAGATGCGGATGCTCGCGCTCGAGACCAATTTC
>DASSDW010000159.1:0-5996 GCA_035696925.1 Actinomycetota bacterium | reverse complement strand
CCGCGCCGCCGTGTCCAGGATCGTCTCCGCGGGCGCCATCACGCCGAGGTCGACGACCCGGTAGTTGTTGCAGCCCAGGACCACCCCGACGATGTTCTTGCCGATGTCGTGCACGTCGCCCTTGACCGTGGCCGTCACGATCGTGCCCTGGGCGGACCCGACGAGGCCCAGGCGCTCCTTCTCCTCCTGCATGAAGGGCTCGAGGTAGGCGACCGCCTTCTTCATCGCGCGCGCCGATTTCACCACCTGCGGGAGGAACATCTTGCCGGCGCCGAAGAGATCGCCCACGATCTGCATCCCGTCCATCAGCGGGCCCTCGATCACCTCGAGCGGCCGCTCGTAGCCCTGCCGCGCCTCTTCGGCGTCCTCCTCGATGTAGGCGTCGATCCCGTGGACGAGCGCGTGGGACAGCCGCTCTTCGACCGAGCCTTCTCGCCACGTCAGGTCCTGCTCGGTCCGCATCGCCTCGCCGGTGACCGTCTGCGCGAACGTGAGCATCCGTTCGGTCGCGTCGGGCCGGCGGTTGAAGAGCAGATCCTCCACGTGCTCGAGGAGGTCCTTCGGGATGTCGTCGTACACGGGGAGCTGTCCCGCGTTCACGATCGCCATGTCGAGCCCGGCCTGGCGTGCGTGGTAGAGGAACGCCGAGTGCATCGCCTCGCGGACCACGTCGTTTCCGCGGAACGCGAACGAGAGGTTCGAGACGCCGCCGGAGATCTTCACCCCGGGACACCGCCGCTTGATGATGCGGGTCGCGTCGATGAACGACCTCGCGTAGTCCGCGTGCTCCTCCATGCCGGTCGCGATCGCGAGGATGTTCGGGTCGAAGATGATGTCCGACGGGTCGTAGCCGGCCTCCTGGGTGAGCAGTCGGTACGCGCGCTCGGAGATCTCGACCTTCCGGTCCACGGTGTCCGCCTGGCCTTGCTCGTCGAACGCCATCACCACGACGGCCGCGCCGTAGCGCTGGACGCGTCGGGCCTTGTCGAGGAAGTCCTCCTCGCCCTCCTTGAGGCTGATGGAGTTCACGACGCCCTTGCCCTGGACGCACTTCAGCCCCGCCTCGATGACATCCCAGCTGGACGAATCCACCATGATCGGCACCCGCGCGACCTCCGGCTCGGTGGCGAGGAGGTTCAGGTACGTGGTCATCGCCTGCGGACCGTCCAACAGGTCGGTGTCCATGTTGACGTCGAGGAGGTTCGCGCCGTTCTGGACCTGCTCGCGTGCGATGTCGACGGCTGCCTGGAAGTCGCCGCTCTCGATCAGGCGCCGGAACTTCTTCGAGCCGGTGATGTTCTGGCGTTCTCCCACCATCACGAACCCGGTGTCGGGGCGCACGACGAAGGGCTCGAGGCCGCTGAACGACGTGAACGTCTCGTCGGGGTCGGGGACCGTGCGCGGTGGCAGGTCGCGGACCGCCTCGGCGATCTGGCGGATGTGCTCCGGGGTCGTCCCGCAGCAGCCCCCGAGGACGTTGGCGAGGCCGGCACGCGCGAACTCCCCGAGGTAGCCGCTCGTGATCTCCGGGTCCTCGTCGTGCAGCCCCATCGCGTTGGGGAGACCGGCGTTGGGGTAGCAGGCCGTGTAGGTGGGCGCGATGCGCGAGAGCGCCTCGAGGTACGGGCGCATCTGTGCGGCGCCGAGGGAGCAGTTGACCCCCACGATCATCGGCTCGGCGTGCTCGATCGAGAGCCAGAACGCCTCGGCGGTCTGTCCCGAGAGGTTCCGCCCGCTCTGGTCGACGGCGGTGAAGGAGAGCCAGAGCGGCAGGTCCGGCGCGACGTCCTGGGCGGCCGCGATCGCCGCCTTGGCGTTCAGGGTGTCGAAGATCGTCTCGATCTGGAGCACGTCGACGCCGCCGTCGACGAGCCCGCGGATCTGCTCCGCGTAGGCCGCCGTCAGCTCGTCGAACGTGATCGTGCGGAACGCGGGATCCTCGACCTTGGGAGAGATCGAGAGCGTGCGGTTGGTTGGCCCGATCGACCCGACCACGAACCGATCCTCGGCACCGTCGAGCGCCCGCCGGGCGTTCTCGGCCGCGGCGCGGTTCATGTCGTAGACCAGATGCTCGAGCCCGTACTCGGCCTGGGAGACGGGGCTCCCGTTGAACGTGTTCGTGCTGAGGATCCAGGCCCCGGCGTCCAGGTAGTCGCGGTGGATCGACTCGACGATGTCGGGCCTGGTGAGGCCGAGGACGTCGTTGTCCCCCCGGATGTCGCGCGTGTGGTCCTTCAGGAGGTCGCCGCGGAATTCCTCCTCGGACAGCTCGAGCGTCTGGATCGCCGTACCCTTCGGACCCTCGAGCACGAGGATCCGTTCGGCCAGCAACGCCTGCAGCCTGCTCCGTACGTCCACCCGATAACCCTACCGCCGAGCACGGATGTGACTGCGAGCCTCGGTGCGTCGGAGTACCCTCCGCCTATGCGAGTCGTGCCGACCGGGAGATCGGTGCTGCGGACGAGGGAGGGTTCGACCTCCTCCCGCCGGCGATCCGACACCCAGGTGCGCCGCTCGATGGCCGCCCTCCGGGCCGTGCCGTTGTTCGACGGGTTCTCCAAGCGCCATCTCCACCGTCTCGCCGCGGAGGCCGAGGTCGTCGCGTTCGACGCCGACCGGGCGATCGTGGAAGAAGGAGAGGCGGGGGAGGCGATGTTCGTCGTCCTCAGCGGGGGAGCCCGCGTCACCCGAGGGGGCAGGAAGGTGGCCACCGTGGTCCCCGGCGACTTCTTCGGAGAGCTGTCGGCGTTGGACGGTGGTCCGAGGACCGCGTCGATCGTGTCCGATACGCCGATGGAGCTCCTGCGGCTGTTCCGGCACACGCTGCGCCGGATGATCGAGGAGGAGCCGTCGCTCGCGATGGGTCTGCTCGAGGGGCTCGCGAGGCGGCTCCGTCAGGTGCACCCCGGCGGGCCGGTCACCTGATCAACCCAGCAGGATGTCGAGCTCCTTCAGGGTGACGTCGTCCAGCTCGACGTCGCCCGCCGACGCGTTCGTCCGGACGTGCTCCGGGTTGCGGCTCCCCGCGATCGCCGAGGTCACGCCCGGCTGGTGCACGTTCCATGCCAGGGCGAGCTCGGCGAGACCGCAGCCGAGCCGTTCCGCGATCGGTCGGAGCCCCTCGACGATCGCCAGCGACGCCTCGAGGTCGGAGAACGGCCCTTCGTCCTGCTCGGTGCCGCGCCAGTCGCCGTCGGGGAACCGCGTCTCGGTCGTGATGGCGCCCGTCAGGAGGCCGTACGCCAGCGGCGCGTAGCTGACCACGCCGACGCCCTGTTCGCCGCACCAGCGGATCAGGTCCCCGTTCGCCCGCGTGAGCATCGAGAACTCGGGCTGGAGGGAGTCGACGTGGCGGATCGCGAGACAGACCTCGATCTGGCTTCGATCGAAGTTCGACACGCCGATGTGCCGGACGAGGCCGGCGTCCTGCAGCTCACCCATCGCGCCCCAGGTCTCCTCCAGCGGCACGCCCGTCTCGTCCGGCCAGTGGAGCTGGTAGAGGTCGATCCGGTCCGTCCCGAGGCGGCCGAGGCTCTTCTCGCAGGCGCTCCGGACCTGCGCCGGTGTGAAGCCGCTGCCCTCGGGCGCCGGAGCCACCTTCGTGGCGAGGGTCACCTCGTCCCGCCGCCCGGCGATCGCGCGCCCGACGAGGAGTTCGGACACGCCGTCCCCGTAGACCTCCGCCGTGTCGATCCAGTCGATCCCGGCGTCGAGACCCGCCCGGATCGCATCGATCACGACCTCATCCGACTCGTTGGCGCCCCAGGCCGTCCCGCCGGCCTCCCAGGCGCCGTACCCGACCACGGAGATCTCCGGACCGCGTCTGCCCAGCTGCCGTCGTCGCATCCGCGAGAAACTAGCAGCCACGGCCATCACAGCCGAACCCGCGCAGTAGGGTGTTCTCTTGGATGACCAAAGCGGTACGAGAGCGGGAACGGATCGTCGTTCGGTTCGCCGGCGACTCGGGCGACGGCATGCAGTTGACCGGCGACCGATTCACGAGCGCCACGGCGGTGCTCGGCAACGACCTCGCCACGCTGCCCGACTTCCCCGCTGAGATCCGGGCCCCTGCGGGCACCGTCCACGGGGTCTCCGCCTTCCAGATCCAGTTCGCATCGAACGACATCACCACGCCCGGCGATCACGCCGACGTGCTCGTCGCGATGAACCCGGCGGCCCTCAAGGCGGACCTCGACAAGGTCGGGAAGGGCGGTGTGCTCATCCTGAACGAGGACTCGTTCACGGAGCGGAACGTCCAGAAGGCCGGGTACACCGCCGACCCCCTCCAGGACGGGACCCTCGACGGCTATCAGGTCTACAAGGTGCCGATGACCTCGATCACGGTGCGGGCGACGGAGGGCATCGGGATCGGCAAGAAGGAGTCGGAGCGAGCGAAGAACATGTTCGCCCTCGGGCTCGTGTCGTGGATGTTCGGTCGCCCGACGGACACGACGCTCAACTGGCTGGAGAAGAAGTTCGGTTCCCGCCAGGAGATCTTCGATGCCAACGTCGCGGCCTTCAAGGCCGGCTACAACTTCGGCGAGACGACGGAGCTGTTCGCCGAGTCCTACAAGGTGGAGGCTGCGCCCCAGGTGCCGGGGACCTACCGCAACATCGACGGCGCCACCGCTCTCGCGTGGGGACTAATCGCCGCGTCGGAGCGCAGCGGTCTGCCCCTGTTCTACGCGAGCTACCCGATCACGCCGGCCTCCGAGCTCCTCCACGAGCTGTCCCGACACAAGAACTTCGGCGTGGTCACGATCCAGGCGGAGGACGAGATCGCCGCCGCCAACATCGCCCTGGGCGCGGCCTTCAGCGGCCAGCTTGCCGTGACCGGGACGAGCGGGCCCGGCATCGACCTCAAGGCCGAGACGATCGGGCTCGCGGTGATCATGGAGCTGCCGATGATCATCGTCGACGTGCAGCGCGCGGGCCCCTCGACCGGCATGCCGACGAAGACCGAGCAGGCGGACCTGTTGCTCGCGATGTACGGACGGCACGGGGAATCGCCGCTGCCGATCGTGTCGGCGTCCACCCCGGCCGAGTGCTTCACCGCCGCGCTCGAGGCGGCCAGGATCGCCGTGCGCTACCGGACGCCCGTGATCCTGCTCTCCGACACGTTCATCGCGAACTCCTCGGAGCCGTGGCCGATCCCCGACGTCGAGACCCTGCCGTCGATCGATCCGGGATTCGCCGCCCCGAACGGGCCGGACTTCCTCCCGTACTCGCGCGATGAGAGGTTGGCGCGGCCGTGGGCGATCCCGGGGACACCGGGGCTGGTGCACCGGATCGGTGGATTGGAACGCCAGGACGGGACCGGCAACATCAGCTACGACGCGGCCAACCACGAGCTGATGACCAGGCTCCGCCAGGCGAAGGTCGACGGCATCGCGGACGACATCCCAGCCCTCGAGGTGGAGGACCCGAGCGGCGAGGCCGAGCTGCTCGTGCTCGGCTGGGGCTCCTCGCTCGGCACGATCACGGCCGCCGTCGCCCGGGCGAGGGCGGACGGCCGGAGCGTGGCGACCGCGCACCTCCGGCATCTGAACCCGTTCCCCACGAACACCGGGGAGGTCGTGCGGGCGTACCGGAAGGTGCTGATCCCGGAGATGAACATGGGGCAGCTCGCCACCCTGATCCGTGCCAGATACCTGGTGGACGCGGCGTCGTATTCGAAGGTGCAGGGTCTCCCGATCTTCGCGGAGGAGCTCGAGCACGAGATCGCGAGGGTGCTCGATGAGTGACGTGATCGAGAACGGCGGATCCGCACGGGGCGACGCCTCGACGCTGACCAAGAAGGAGTTCACGTCGGACCAGGAGCCCCGCTGGTGCCCCGGGTGCGGTGATTACGCGATCCTGTCCGCGGTGCAGGCGTTCATGCCGGAGCTCGGCATCGAGCCGCACAAGACGGTGTTCGTGTCCGGGATCGGCTGCAGCGGGCGGTTCACGTACTACATGGACACGTACGGCATGCACGGGATCCACGGGCGTGCCCC
>DASSDW010000158.1:0-3315 GCA_035696925.1 Actinomycetota bacterium | reverse complement strand
GAGGCCCATCAGCGCACGCCGTACGACCTCGGGTTGGATCGTCTCGTCGCCCTGGACGGCGAGGGTTCCTTCATGGGGAAGGAGGCGCTGCGGGAGGTCGCGGGAGCGCCACCGAACCGGTTCAAGACGCTCCGGCTGGAGGGGCAGGAGCTTCCCGAGTACGGCGCGACCGTCACGAAGGACGGTGCGGAGGTCGGCGTGCTGACCTCGCCGGCGAGCAGTCCCACGTTCGGTCCGATCGGCCTCGCGATCCTCCGGTCCGACGTCGCGGCCGACGGGACGGCGGTCGACGTCGCCCTCGGTGACGGCACGATCGGCGCGACGGTCGACGTGCTCGCCGTCGTCGATCCCGAGAAGCGCCGGCCCAGGGGCTGATCCCCGCCGCTCCCGTAGGCTCGCCGGCATGGAAGCGATCGTCGGCGTGGTGCCGAACTTCAGCGAGGGACGGCGGCGCGACGTGATCGATGCGATCGTCGAAGCGCTCGACGTGGACGGCGCACGCGTCGTGTTCGCCGAGGCCGACGCGGATCATCATCGCCTCGACACGACCGTCCTCGGGTCGGCCGACGGCGTTTCGCGGGCCGCCGTCTCGGGAGCCGCCGTGGCGATCGATCGGATCGACCTGTTCGAGCACCGCGGCGGCCACCCGCGGATGGGCGCGGTCGACGTCGTGCCGTTCATGCCCGTGCGAGGGGTCGAGATGGGGGAATGCGTCGAGCTCGCTCGCTCGGTGGGGCGGGAGCTGGCCGAGTCGTTCTCCCTCCCCGTGTACCTCTACGGCGAGGCCGCGGTCGTGCCCGAGCGCCGCTCGCTCGCCGATGTGCGGAAGGGCGAGTTCGAGGGGCTCCGCGCGGCCGTCGCGGCGGGGGATCGGCTTCCCGACTTCGGTCCCCACGAGCTCGGGCGCGCGGGAGCGACCGCCGTGGGGGCACGGAAACCGCTTGTCGCCTTCAACACCTACCTGGGTGGGACGGATGAGGGGGCGGCGAAGGAGATCGCCAGCGAGGTCCGCGAGTCCGGAGGCGGCCTCCCCGCGGTTCGGGCGATTGGCTTCGCGGTGCCGGAACGAGGGTGCGTCACCGTGTCCATGAACCTCGTGGACATCGAGGTGACGGGCGTCGGAGCGGCGTTCGATGCCGTCGTGGGCGCGGCGGCTGCACGCGGGCTGGAGGTGCTGGATTCCGAGATCGTGGGACTCGCGCCGGAGGCGGCCTTGCCGGAGGGAACGTCGGAACACGTGCGACTCGCCGGCTTCTCGTCGGAGACGCAGATCCTGGAACGACTCGTCGAGACCGGCTGAGGGCCGGTCTCGTGGGAAGAGAGGAGACGTATGGGCACGCGCGACGACGCGATCGGATCGTGGCTGGACGAGCTCGGCTCGGCATCGCCGACCCCGGGAGGCGGTGCCGCCGCCGGGGTCGCCGCCGCGATGGGGGCGGCCCTGATCGCGATGGTGGGACATCTCACCATCGGCAAGGAGGGGTTCGAGGACCTGGACGACCGCATGCGCACCCTGGTGGAGACGGCGGGGGACGAGGGGAAGGCCTTCCTGGCGCTCGCCGACGAGGACGCCGCCGCGTTCGAGTCGGTGATGGCGGCCTTCCGACTCCCGAAGGGGACCGACGAGGAGAAGGCCTCGCGGACGATGCGGATCCAGGAGGCGTACGAGGAAGCCGCCGCGGTCCCGCTCCAGCTCGCCACGCGCTGCGTCCGCTTGATGGACCTGGCGGAGGACGCGACCGCGATGGGGAATCCCCATGCGTCCTCCGACGGCTACTCGGCGGGACTCCTCCTGTTCGCGGCCGCCCTCGCCGCCATGGCGAACGTCCGGATCAACGCCGCCGGTCTCAAGGACGAGGCGACAGGTCAAGGGCTCGTCGACGAGTGCGACGCGTTGCGAGCGCGCGCCGACGCCCTCCTCCAGCAGCTCGAGGAAGCGTTCCTCCTGCGTCTGTCCGCCTGATGGCTCCGACCCGAGCGCCCGCCTGCTTCCTGGCCTAGGCTTCGAGGACGGTGAGGATCGAATCGGTCGTCTTCGATTGCCACGATGCCGCGCCGCTCGCCCGGTTCTGGGCGGATGCGCTGGGATGGTCCGTCGCCCCGTACGACGAGGAGGAGCTCGAACGCCTCGCCTCGAAAGGGATCTACGATCCCGAAGACGACCCGTCCGTGATGGTGCAGCCTCCCGCGGGCACCGATCTGCCCGTCCTGTTCTTCACCGAGGTTCCGGAGGAGAAGGCTGCGAAGAATCGGGTGCACCTGGATCTCGGGGCGGACGATCCCCTCGAGGGTGAGGTGCAGCGCCTGGAGGAGCTGGGGGCCCACGTCCGGAACTGGGCGGAGGGCGACGGGAGCACCTGGTGCGTCATGCTCGATCCCGAGGGCAACGAATTCTGCGTGGTCACCGCGTCCGACGACGAGGACGACGAGGACGACTGACGGGCCTGAGAGATCGTGGTGTGCCGCCGGAGGGCGGGCTCGTCGCAGACAGGCGATCCGGGGGATGCAGCCGCCCCATGAGTGGGGTCCCGGGAGCTCGGGCTGCGAGATCCCAACGGTACTTCCTGACGTTCACCGAGGATGCCTGACCGTTCCTCGAGGGAGCGGCGCCCGGCTCGGAGACCGAGCCGGAAGCTGGTCGGGTCCGCCTAGAAGAGGCCGACGGTCCGACCGTCGGGATCGAGGTCGACCTGCATGAACGCCGGCGTCCGGCCGAGGCCCGGCATCCGTTGCATGTCTCCGCAGAGCACGACGACGAAGCCCGCGCCGGCGCTCGGCACCACGCCGCGGACGGGCAGCCGGTACCCTTTCGGTCGGTTCAGGAGCAAGGGGTCGTGGCTGAGCGACAGGTGGGTCTTGGCCATGCAGACGGGCATCGCTCCGAAGCCGAGCTGCTCCATCCTCGCGATGTCCTTCTCGGCCTGGACCTGGTAGTCGACCCCGTCGGCGCCGTAGATCTTCATCGCGATCGCCTCGATCTGCTCCTTGAGGGATGCGCCGTCGGGCGTGAGCTGGTGGAACGAGCTCGGTCGCTCGCACGCCGCGACGACGGCCTCCGCGAGCTCGGTGGCGCCCGCGCCTCCCTCGGCGAACGCCCGGTTCACCACCACCGTCTCGGCGCCGGCGCCACCGGCCAGCTCCCGGATCGTCTCGATCTCCTTCTCGGTGTCGGTCGGGAAGGCGTTGATCGAGACCACGCACGGGAGGCCGTACTCCCGGACGATGCCGATGTGCGCCTCGAGGTTGTCGATCCCGCGTCGGAGCGCGTCGAGGTCCTCGGTGCCGAGCTGGTCGAACGGCATGCCGCCGTGGGAC
>DASSDW010000157.1:0-19066 GCA_035696925.1 Actinomycetota bacterium | reverse complement strand
GGTCGGGCCGAAGGCCCGGCCGGCCGCCCCCTTTTCCGCTCCGGTCCGGCGTGAGCGGCGACACCGGAACGACGTGGCGAACGTCACTCCCGAACCGTGCGGCCCGGCACCGACCGCCCTAAGTGCGGTGCCTAGGGTCGGTGCATCGACCAGATCCCGAAGGGATCGAGAGGAAAGGGGGAGCCATGAGCGCCCAGGGAGCAACCCTCGGAAGAGGGACCGTCCACATCCCGATCTGGCCCGTGGCCGTCGTCGTTCTCGCCGCCGCCGCCGCCGCCCTGATCGGACTGTCCTCGATCGACACGATCGCGCCGGCCCGGCCGGTCACGATCGTGACGGACGCCCAGCGGCTCGCGAACTCGAGCGCCGCGGTCCGTGAGCAGGGGGCCGCCCTCCCCGTCGTCGTGGGCATCTCGCACGTGACGCCGAAGGCGACCGGATTCGCCGGGTTCGAGAACCCCGGCGCCTACGGGATCTCGCAGGTGACCGAGGCAACCTACCCGGTGGGGCTCGAGAACCCCGCCGCGTACGGGACGGCCTGGGATTCGATCGGGGGCCCGAACGAAGCTCTGCACCGTCAGTTCAGCCCTCCCGAGGAAGGCGCCGCACCCGCGAGCGGACCGGACCGGATCATGGTCAACGGCGAGCTCTGCGGGCAGTGCCGCTGATCGACGGGACGCAGGAGGGGCCGGCGCGAAGCGCCGGCCCCTTCGTCGTGTCTGGGACCGGCTACGCCACCGCGCCGTGGCACTTCTTGTACTTGCGGCCGCTCCCGCACGGACACGGCGCGTTCCGGGGCACCTTGTCGCTGATCACCTGGTTGGGGTTGGCGTCCTGTCCCGTAGTGGACGAGGACGCCTCCTCCTCGTCTCCGTGTCGCTCGCGCACGGCGGCGACCTTCTGCGCAGCCGCACGCCGCTGCGGCTGCTCCGGCCGGACGAGCTCCACGCGGTAGATGTAGCGGACGAACTCCGCCTGGATCGTCGAGGTGAGCTCCTCGAACATGTCGAAGGCCTCGCGCCGGTACTCCGTGATCGGATCCTTCTGGGCGTAGCTCCGCAGGTAGATGCCTTCCTGCAGGTAGTCCATCTCGTAGAGGTGCTCGCGCCAGCGCGTGTCGATGATGTTGAGCAGGACCACCCGCTCGAGCTCCCGCATCATCTCCGCGCCGAGCGACTCCTCTTTCGCGGCGTAGGCAGTGAGCGCGTCCTCCACGAACGCGGCCTGCAGCGACTCCGTGTCGGCGATCCCATCGACCTGCTCCTTCGAGAGCGACACCGGATAGACCTCGGTGAGCGCCGTGAGGAGACCCTCGCGGTCCCATTCCTCCGCGAAGACGTCCGCCGGGCAGTACGTGGCGACGGTCGCCTCGACGACGTCGCGCACGAACCCCAGGGCTTCCTCGCTCAGATCCTCGCCCTCGAGGATCTTCCGGCGCTCGCCGTAGATCACGGTGCGCTGGCCGTTCATCACCTCGTCGTACTTCAGGACGTTCTTCCGGCGCTCGTAGTTGAGCTCCTCGATCTGCCCCTGCGCGTTCTGGACCGCGCGGGTGACCATCTTCGCCTCGATCGGCTCGTCCTCGGGCCACTTCAGCCGTTCCATGATCGAGGAGACGCGATCCGAGGCGAACATCCGCATCAGGTCGTCCTCCAGCGAGAGGTAGAACAGCGACGCCCCGGGGTCGCCCTGGCGTCCCGAGCGCCCCCGGAGCTGGTTGTCGATCCGGCGTGACTCGTGGCGCTCCGTGCCGAGGACGTAGAGCCCGCCCAACTCCACGACCTCCTCGTGCTCCGCGTCCGTCTGCGCCTTGAACTTCGCGAAGATCGGCTCGTACTCGGCCTCGTACGCCGCCCGCTCCTCCTCGTCCATCTCGAACAGGAGGTACCGGTCGTTGTCGAAGTCGCGGGCCGCCATCTCCTGACGGGCGAGGTACTCGGGGTTGCCACCGAGGAGGATGTCGACGCCGCGGCCGGCCATGTTCGTGGCGACCGTGACCCCGCCCTTGCGCCCCGCCTGGGCCACGATCATCGCTTCCTTCTCGTGGTTCTTCGCGTTCAGCACATGGTGCTGCACGCCGCGACGGTTCAGCAGCCCGGACAGCTTCTCGGACTTCTCGATCGAGACCGTGCCGATGAGGATCGGCTGCCCGGTCTCGTTCCGCTCGATGATGTCGTCGACGAGCGAGTTCCACTTCGCGTCTTCGTTCTTGAAGATCAGGTCCTGCAGATCCTCGCGAACCATGGGACGGTTCGTCGGGATCTCGGTGACGCCGATCTCGTAGGTCTCCTCGAACTCGGTGAGCTGGGTCTTCGCCGTACCCGTCATGCCCGCGAGCTTGTCGTACATCTTGAAGTAGTTCTGGATCGTGATCGTGGCGAGCGTCTGGTTCTCTTCCTTGATCCGCACGCCCTCCTTCGCCTCGATCGCCTGGTGGAGCCCCTCCGAGTACCGGCGTCCCTCGAGGATCCGGCCGGTGAACTCGTCGACGATCTTGACCTCCCCGCTCTGGACCACGTACTCGTCGTCGCGCCTGTACAGCTCCTTCGCGCGCAGCGCGTTGTGGAGGTGGTGGACCAGCATCGTGTTCTCGTGGTCGTAGAGGTTGTCGATGTTCAGCAGCTGCTCCACCTTGGCCACACCGGACTCGGTCACGGCGACCTGGAACTTCGCCTCCTCGACCTCGTAGTGCTCGTCGCGGGTGAGCTGCGGCGCGATCCGCGCGAACGTCTGGTACCACTTCGCGCTGTCCTGGACCATGCCGCTGATGATCAGCGGCGTCCGTGCTTCGTCGATCAGGATCGAGTCGACCTCGTCCACGATCGCGTAGTGGTGTCCGCGCTGGACGGTGTGCTCCAGGCGCATCGCCATGTTGTCGCGCAGGTAGTCGAAGCCGAACTCGTTGTTCGTCCCGTACGTGATGTCCGCGGCGTAGGCGGGCCGGCGCTGCTCGGGGCTCATCTGCGACTGGATCAGCCCCACCTCCAGACCGAGGAACCGGTAGATGCCGCCCATCCACTCCGAGTCGCGCTTGGCCAGGTAGTCGTTGACCGTGACGAGGTGGACACCCTCGCCCTCGAGCGCGTTCAGGTAGCCGGGCAGCGTGGAGACGAGCGTCTTCCCCTCGCCCGTGCGCATCTCGGCGATCCCTCCGTGGTGGAGCGCGGCCCCGCCCATCAGCTGGACGTCGAAGTGCCGCTGCCCGATCGTCCGCCGCGCGGCCTCGCGGGTGGCGGCGAACGCCTCGGGGAGGAGGTCGTCCAGCGACGCGCCGTTCTCGAGGCGCTCCCGGAACTCGACGGTCTTGTGCGCGAGGTCCTCGTCCGAGAGCTCCTCGATCTCGGGCTCCCACGTGTTCACGAGCTTCGCGAGCTGCTCGAGCTCCTTCCGCCGGCGGCCTTCGCCGATGTTGCTGAAGCGTTCGATCAGGGGCACGACGGGTCCTCTTCCGTGGTCGGGGTCCCTCGATTCTACCGGCGCTCCCGTGTCAGACCGAGATCGCGCTGTCCGACGGGAACGCCGGGAGACTCACGACCCGACCGCCGTCGGTTCCCGGAGCCGCGCGACGAGGAGCAGCGCGGCCGCGACGAGCACGGCGAGCCCCACGCCGAGCGGCCCGTAGCCGGCGGCTTCCAGGACGATCCCGCCGCCCAGGCCGGCGGCCGCCGACGTCAGGCTGATCAGCAGATCGGTGAAGCCGAGCGCGCCCGCTCGCTCGTTCGGCGCGGTGAGGTCGCTGATGACGGCCGTTGCGCCGAGGAACGTGGCGGACCACCCGAGACCGATCGCCACCAGCCCGGCCCCGATCACGGGCGCGTTCGCCTCGGAGGCGGCGAGGAGAGCGCCCACGATGCTCGTGACGCATCCCGCGACCAGCGCCGCCCGCCGACCGGCCCGGTCCATCCATCGACCGATCAGCGGCGCGAACGCGAACATCCCGGCGATGTGGGAGCTGATCACGAGCGAGATCGTCGTGCCGCCGTGATGGGCGTGGTCGAGGGCCGTCGGGGTCACCCCCATCACGCCCACCATCGCCATCTGACCGACGGCGCCCGCGAGGACGGCGGTCCGGAACATAGGCAGCCGCAGGAGCTCTCGCGGCGTCCGCCCTCCCGTCCCCGACACCGAGCGTTCGACGACCGCGAGGTCCCGGGGGTCCGGTCGCACCGACAGCACGCAGCCGATCGCCGCGACCGAGCCCGCGATCGGCACGATCCAGGGGAGGAGGGATCCCTCGCCGGCGGCCTCCTCGATCAGCGCCGCGAGCAACGGGCTCCCGACCGCCCCGATCGTGCCGGCCGCGAGCAGGATGCCCACCGCGCGTCCGCGTCGCTCCGCCGGGTACATGTCCGCGACGGCGCCGCGTCCCAGGTTCGCCCCGCCGAGCGCCACGCCGAACGGCACGGTGCTCGCCAGCAGGCCGAGGAACGATCCGGCCCGGATCGAGAGGGCGGCGGTGGCGGCCGCGCCGCCCACCAGCGCGTAGGACAGGATCAATCCCGGCCGCCGCCCGACGCGGTCCATCCACCGGCCGATCAGCGCGGCTCCCCCGGCGGCCGCGAGGAAGTAGAGCCCCCAGAGGAGCCCGGCCGCTCCCTCCCGTCCCGTCAGTCGTGCGGAGGCGGGGCCGCCGATCACGAGCATCACCGGGAACGAGGTCTGGACGAAGCCCTGCGCGAACGCGAGCAGGATCGTGTTGCGTCGGACGAGCCGATCCCGTTCGCCCGGGGCCACGACACGGCCTTCGTCGGTCGCCCGCCCGATCGTCACAGCGGCTCCGTGAGCGCCCCGAGCCGCTCCACGAGCTTGGCGTTCTCGCCGTAGTCGACCGGAACCGCGATCACGGACACGGCGTCGTCGTCGAGCGCCTTCCGGAGCGTGGGGAGCAGCTCGGATGCCTCGCCGATCGCATAGCCCTTCGCCCCGAAGCTCTCGGCGAACCGAACGAAGTCGGGGTTGCCGAACGAGACGGCCGCCCTCCGGCCGAAATGGATGTCCTGCTTCCACCCGATCAGGCCGTACCCGCCGTCCACCCAGACCAGGATCACGAAGTGCACCTTCTCCCGCACCGCGGTCTCGATCTCCGCCGCGCTCATCAGGAAGGCGCCGTCGCCCATCGCCGCGAGCACCTTCCGCTCGGGGTGCACGAGCTTGGCCGCGAACGCGCCCGGGAGCGCGAACGCCATCGTGGCCAGGCCGTTCGAGATCAGACACGTGTTCGGCGCGTACGTCGGGAACAGCCGCGCCATCCAGATCTTCACCGCTCCCGTGTCGCAGAGGACGATGTCCTCGCGGCCCAGGGCCTCGCGGACGTCGTGCACGATCCGTTGCGGACGCACGGGGAACGCGTCGTCGTCGGCGCCGGAGCTGAGCTCCTCGCGGACCAGCCGTCCGGCGGGAGGCTCTCGGTCCCGTTCGGAGACGCCGGAGGCCGCCTCCGCGATCGCGTCCAGGGCCGCGCCGATGTCCCCCTGGACGCCCACCTCGAGCGTGTACGCCTCGTCCACCTCGGCGACCGTCCGATGGATGTGCACGATCGCCTTGTCCCGGCCGGGGTTCCAGCGCTCCGGGGCGTACTCGACCAGGTCGTAGCCCACCGCCACCACGACGTCGGCCTCGTCGAAACCGAAGTTCGCGTAGTCGCGGACCATGAACCCGATCGTCCCGAGCGCGTTGGGGTGGTCGTCCGGGAAGACCCCCTTGCCGAGGAACGTCGTGGCCACGGGCAGGTGCAGCCGCTCCGAGAATCGCATCAGCGCATCCATGGCGCCGTCTCGCGCGACCCCCGGCCCGGCCAGGACGACCGGGGCGGTCGCTCCCTCGAGCACCTCCACCGCTCGCTCGACCTGTGCTTCCGCGGGCGCCGGGTCGACCGGGACGTTGACGCGGAGGGGCGCGCCCGTGGTCTCCTGCTCGGCCACGTCCTCCGGCAGGATCAGGAACGTCGCGCCGGGGCGCTCGGTCCGTGCTTGCTTGAACGCCTTGCGGACCATCTCGGGCACGGCCTCGTCCACCGTGATCATCCCGCCCCACTTCGTGATGGGCCGGAAGAGCTGGACGAGATCCACGGCTTGGTGGGACTCCTTGTACAGGCGGTGCAGGCCGGCCTGCGCCGTGATCGCGACCAACGGATGCGAGTCGAGGTGCGCGTTCGCGATCCCGAGCATCAGGTTGATCGCGCCCGGCCCCAGGGTGGCGAGGCACACCCCCGGGCGGCCGGTGAAGGCGCCGTAGGCGTCGGCCATGAACGCGGCGCCGCGCTCGTCCCTCGTGGTGACGAACCGGATCGAGGAGGAGGCGAGCGCATCGATCACGTGGAGGTTCTCCTCCCCCGGCAGGCCGAAGACGTAGCCGACCCCTTCGTTCTCGAGGCACTCGACGAGGAGGCTCGCCACGGTTCGTTTCCCCTGTGCGTCGTCCATCGGCGTCAGGCTACCCGGCGGTCCGGTCGGTACGCTCAACCGGTGGAATTCCGTGACGTGGTGCGGCATCGGCGCATGGTGCGGCGCTTCGACCGGCGGCCCGTTCCGCACGACGTGGTCGATCGCGTGGTCGATGTGGGACGTCGCGCCCCCTCGGCAGGGTTCTCGCAGGGGCTCGAGCTCCTCGTGCTCGACACCCCGGAGACGATCGCGACGTTCTGGGAGACGACCCGCGATCCCGAGTTCGGCTGGGACGAGGAGACCGTAACGCACGGGCCGACCGTCCTGATCATCCCGTTCCCCGATGCCCGCCGGTACCTCGACCGCTACGCGCAGCCCGACAAGATCGACTTCGGGATGGCCGAGGAGGCGAACTGGCCGGTGCGATTCTGGGAGATCGATGCGGCGATGGCCTCCATGCTCATCCTGCTGGCGGCGGTGGACGAGGGGCTCGGCGGCTGGTTCTTCGGCATCACGCACGGCGAGCGCGAGCTCCTCGATCGGTTCGGCGTCCCCGGCGATCTCCGACCGATCGGGATCATCGGGCTGGGCTACCGCGCGGCGGACGAGGAACCTTCGGGGTCGTGGATGCGGCGGCGCCGGCGCCCGCTGCAGGAGCAGATCCACCGCAACGGCTGGTGAGCGGGTTCCCGCTCGCTAGTTCGCTCTGTCCCAGAGCTGTCGCGTGAGCTGCGCCTGCGCGACGTGCTCCCGGAGATGCTCCAGGGCGTGGAGGAGGGCCCACCCCGCGGTCACCGGCTCGTCGTCCGGGACGGACCGTTCGGCGCCGGCGTCGAACGCCTCCGCCGGGTCCAGCCGCTCCCGGCACTCGCTCACCATCCCGTCGAGGAACCCCACGAGCTCAGCGTCGCCGCCCGTCTCGGCGACGAACTCCGACGGCCGATCCCGGTCCGGGAGCGGCAAACCGCGCGCGATCGTGAGCCACCACCGGGTGCTGTGCATCGAATGGACGGCCAGCACGGTGATCGGGTTCGTGTCCTCCGCGGGTGGCCGCCAGGCGAGGGCCTCCGCGGAGAGACCGTCGATCGCGTCTCGCATCTGCCCGAACGCCTCGTCGAAGAGCTCCCGCGCCGCTTCGATCGTGGGATCGCCCATCGCGGGTTACCGGCGCCTCACGTGATCTCGATCATCTTCTCGCGTACCGCGTACACGACCGCTTCCATGCGCGAATGCAGGTGGAGCTTCTCGAGGATGTTGCGGATGTGGTTCTTGACCGTGTTCTCGGAGATGAACAGCTGCTTGGCGATGTCCCGGTTGTTCAGCCCTTGCGCGACGAGGCGGAGCACCTCCATCTCGCGATCGGTGAGCTTGGGCGCCGGCATCTGGGGGCGCTCGTCCGCCTCCTTGGAGATGGCCGCGAACTCGGTAAGTAGCTTCGAGGCCATCGACGGGGAGATGCGAGACTGCCCCGCCCAGACGCTCCGGATCGCGTCAGCGACCTCCTCGATCGGGATCTCCTTCAGCAGGTACCCGGCGGCCCCCGCCTTGATCGCGTCGTAGAGATCGCCCTCGTCGTCGGAGATCGTGAGCATCAGGATCTTCGCGTGCGGGAGGAGCTCCTTGATGTGACCGGCCGCCTCGATCCCCGAGCGCTTCGGCATCCGGACGTCCATCAGCACGACGTCGGGCATCAGCTCCTGTGCCTTCTCGACCGCCTCCACACCGTCCGACGCCTCGCCGACGAGCATCAGGTCGTCCTCGTCCTGCAACACCATCTCGAGTCCCCTGCGGAACAACGCGTGATCGTCGACGATCAGCACGCGAAGCTTCTCGGTGGGACCCTTCTCGGTCGGCGTCATGTCACCTCATCGTCCCCGGCGGAGGGCGGAGACGCACCCCGCGGGAATCGTACTCCCCTGCGCCATCGGCGGAGCCGCTTCCCGTGGTGATCGCGGATCTGCCGCTCGAGCTTCTCGGCCACGTGATCGAGCGCCGTGAGCACGTCGGGTGCCTCCGCGTGCGCTCGGAACGTCTTCCGGGGGATCTTCAACGCCGCCTTGATCAACTTCAGCCCGTCGGGGCTCGGATGGTGCTCGGCGACGAACTCGAGGTCGAGCCGCATCGTCCTCGGCTCGAGCCGCTCCAGGCGCGCAAGCTTGTGCTCCGCCTGATCTCGGATGTCGTCGGACAGTGGCACGCCGCGGCCGGTGAAGCTGAGATCCATCAACGGCCGTCCGAAGGGGTGTGCTCCCGCCCGGCTGACCTGGTCTTTGACCCCACACTCGCCTGCGGGGGCGTTGGCCGGCGGCCCGTGTGGTTCCGAAGGGCCGCCGACTCCCGCCCTCTCCCGATGCCTCCTGCGAGGCCCGGGGCAGGGCTTACTTCTAAACCGCTCCATGCTCGGCGACCAAAGGTCGCCTTACGTGGGTCGCTTCGCCCGCGGCTGGCATCGACTACCGGGGTTGGTCCCCGGGCAACCACAGACCCGGACGGGAGCACCTCCCGAGTATAGGCACCGCCTCACGGGTGGCGCGAACCACGTGGCCCGGGAGGGCGGTCCGAGCCGGGAGGCAGATCCGAGAAGGACCGGCAGGCCGTCAGGACGTGGATCTCCCGGGCGCCGGCCTCGCAGAGCACCGCGGCGCAGGCGGATACCGTGGCGCCGGTGGTGAGGACGTCGTCCACCAGGAGGATCCGCGCGGGCGCCGGACGGCGGGAGGCGGGCGCGAAGGCACCGTGCATCGCCCGCAAGCGCTCCTCACGCGTCCGGCGCGACTGCGGCGGGGTGGCCGTCGTCCTCCGGACGAGGGCGACCGCCGGGAGGTCGAGCTCGCGGGCGAGGGCACGTGCGAGCACGCGCGCCTGGTCGAATCCGCGCTCGGCCCGCCGCCGGCGTGCGAGCGGCACCCACGTCACGGCGTCGGCCGGCGGCGGGCCGAGCGCCGCCACGGCGGCGGCGAGCGCCTCCCCCACCCCTCGCCATCCCGAGAACTTCAGCCGGTGGACCGCGTCGCGGGCCGGTCCCCGATACGCGAACGCGGAACGGGCCGAGGCGATCGGCGCCGGCGGACAGTCCCGACAGGAATCGACCTGCAGAGGCGCCGGACGGCCGCAGCGCCTGCACCACGGCGGCTGCAAGGGAACGAGGGCATCGGTGCAGCGCTCGCAGAACGGCCACGGGCCCGCGCCGCACCCGGCACAGGCCCGAGGGAAGAGGATGTCGACCGCTCGATCGAGCGCCGTCTCTCGCACGGCGGCACGCTACGGCGCGCCGCCGACACGCTCAGGGCAGTGGGACCTCGATCGGGTCGGCGTCCCTGACGGAGATCCTGACGACCGACTGGGTCTTCAGCACGGGATAGGCCACGACGGATCCGACCTCCGACCCGCTGTCGAACGCCGTCTCCAACACCGGCAGCCGAGCCCCGTCCGCCGCCAGGGTGAACGAGGTCTCCGCCCCTGCGTACCGGAGCTCCATCGAATCGCTCTTGCACCCGAGCTCGTCGATCCGCACCGTGCCCGCCCCGGTCTCGATCGACTTCCCGACGGGGACCTGGTCCCTGCGTGTCGCGCCCCGCGGCCACGGCACGGCGAAGCGCGCGCCGGGACGGACGGTCTCCGGGGCGCCGTCGATCGCCACGGCGCATTCGATCGCGTACCAGCCGGGGGCGAGCTCGGCGACCGGGAACTCGAACGGGACGAACAGGTCCCGGTTCGGCGCGACCTCGAGCGTCGCCGCGGACATGCCCATCGACACGGGGCCGCGCCCCGCGAGCTCCACGGCCCGAGCGTCGTCGAGCCGGACCTGATGGGGGTTCCCGTCGGCGCCCCGCATCACGAGCGATCCCTTGAGTGAGGCCGGGAAGCGCTCGAAGTGCGCGCGGATCCGGACGGCCTCCAGGGCTACGTTCCCTCTTCCCAGCTGCGGAGGTAGGTCTCCTGCTCCGCGGTGAGGGTGTCGATGTCCACGCCCATCCCTCGGAGCTTGAGCCTCGCGACCTCCTCGTCGATCTCCGTGGGGACCGGGTACACCTTCGCCTCCAACCCGCCGTGGTTCTTCACGAGCCACTCCACGCAGAGCGCCTGGTTCGCGAACGACATGTCCATCACCGCGGCGGGGTGGCCCTCCGCGGCAGCGAGGTTCACGAGCCTGCCCTCGCCCAGGAGGTTGAGCCTGCGGCCGTCGGCCAACGTGTGCTCGTCGACGAACTCGCGGATCCGCCGCACCCGCCCCTCCGAGAGCGCGGCCAGCGCAGCCTTGTCGATCTCCACGTCGAAGTGCCCCGAGTTCGCGAGGATCGCGCCGTCCTTCATCCGCTCCATGTGCTCGCTGCGGATCACGCCCTTGTCGCCGGTCACCGTGACGAACACGTCGCCCACCCGAGCCGCCTCGAGCAACGGCATCACGCGGAAGCCCTCCATCACGGCCTCGAGGGCGGCCGTCGGGTCGACCTCGACGACGATCACGTGCGCGCCCATCCCCCGAGCGCGCGACGCCACGCCGCGCCCGCACATCCCGTACCCGCACACCACCACGGCGCGGCCGGCCAGCAGGCGGTTCGTCGCTCGCATGATCGCGTCGATGGTGGACTGACCGGTCCCGAAGCGGTTGTCGAACAGATGCTTCGTGTTCGCGTCGTTCACGCTCACGATCGGGTAGCGGAGCGCCTGGTCGGACGCCATCGCGCGGAGACGGATCACGCCCGTCGTCGTCTCCTCCGTCCCGCCCATGATCTCGTCGATCTGGTCCACGCGCTGCTTGTGCAGCACGCTCACCATGTCCGCGCCGTCGTCCATCGTGACGTGTGGCTTGAGGTCGAGGCACGCGTTGATGTGCTTGAAGAACATGTCGGTGTCCTCGCCCTTGATCGCGTAGACATCGATGCCGCTCTGCTCGACGAGAGATGCGGCCACGTCGTCCTGGGTGGACAGCGGGTTCGAGGCGCAGAGCGCCACCTCGGCGCCGCCCGCCGCGAGCGTCTCCATCAGGTTCGCCGTCTCCGTGGTGACGTGCAGGCAGGCGGCGACCCGCACGCCCTGCAACGGCTTCTCCTTGTCGAACCGCTCCCTGATCTGGGCGATCACGGGCATCTCGCCCGCGGCCCAGTCGATCCTGCCGCGCCCGGACTCCGCGAGCCCGCTGTCCCTGATGTCGTGTCCCATCGGATCCTCTCCGTCAGAAGGTGTCGGCGAGCTCGGCCACCACGAGGCCGATCGCCTCCGCGGCCGTCTTCGACGCGAGCAGCACCTCCTCATGGGAGACGGCACCGCCCGCGGCGTTCGTGACGAAGCTTAGCCCGAGGACGCGCATGCCCAGCGCCCGGGCGGCCACCGCCTCCGGCACGGTGGACATCCCCACGACCGTCGCCCCCATCCGGCGGAGCATCTCCGTCTCGGCGGGGGTCTCGTACGCGGGGCCCGCCACCGCGGCGTAGACGCCGTCCCCCACCGCGATGCCGTGGTCCCGAAGCACGCCCAGAGCGGCGTCCGCGAGCTGTGGGTCGTAGACCCCCGAGACGTCGACGAACGCCGGCGAGCCGTCCTCGTACCGCCACCCGGTGAGCGGGTTGGTCCCCATCAGATTGAGGTGATCGCGGACGACGACCAAGGAGGCCGCGGGCAGCGACGCCTCGAGGCCGCCGACCGCGGCGGACAGCACCATCGTGCCTGCCCCGAGTCCGTGGGAGATCCGGGACGTGATCGACGCCAGCGCCATCGGGTGACCTTCGTAGAAGTGGATCCGGCCGCGGAAGATCGCGATCGGATGCCCGGCGATCGTCCCCAACCACAGCGTCCCCGCGTGGCCCGGCACCGTCGGAGGCGGGAACCCCGGGAGGTCGGCGTACGCGATCTCGATCGGTTCGCCCGATCCGGCGCGCTCCCAGGCGGCCGAGATCGAATCGCCCAGGCCGGAGCCCAGGACGACGCCGGCGACCGGCCGGAGATCGGTCCGCTCGCGGATCGCGCCGACGATCCTCTCCGCGACCCCGTCCCCGGGCGACGGGACGCGTTCCTCCGTCACGAGACGAGCGCGGCCTTCAATCGGGTGATCACGTCGACGGGCGTCGGATCGATGCCCCGGCGGATCGCGACGTAGACGCTCACGAAGTCGCCGAAGGAGATCAGTGAGAACAGGCGGGCGAGGGCGCTCCGTCCGGTCGCTCGGACCTCGGCGGTGGTGGCGCCCGCTTCCGCGGCGATCCGCAGCGAGAGCGGGAAGCGCGCGTCCATCTCCGGATCCTCGGCGTCGTGCCGGAGCGCGACCACCGCGTGCCCCCGGCCGAATGGCTGCGTCCATCCGACCACCTCGTTGTGGTCGAGCTCGGACATCGAGGACCACCAGGCGGGGACCTTGCCGTTCTCGTTCAGCTGCGTCTTCCAGCGGGCCGCCGCGACGGCCCCGATGCCCTCCGCTCCCCAGATCACGGGGACGCGCTCGCCGATCTCCTCCGCCAGGAGCTTCGCCGGGTTGTTCGCAGCCGGAATCCCCGCATCGCACGTCGCGGCCCGGGCCTGGACCTCGTCTGCAGCCTCGGCCATGTCCTCGGCGAGCGGAGGCAGCAACCCCGCGGTCTCCAAGGCGCCGAGCGCCGTGCATCCGAGCCACCCGAGTGCGGCACGCGGCTGCATCCCGCCGGGCACGCGGACGACCGGCGCGCCCGCCTCGGCCGCCTCGTCCGCGATCGCCCCACCGGACGTGATCACGACCGACCGACAGCCGCGCTTCATCGCCTCCCGGAACGCAGCGAGCGTCTCCGAGGTGTTCCCGGAATAGGAGCACGCGACGACGAGCGAATGCGGCCCTGCGTGCTCGGGCAGCTCCGACGACCGGTTCACCTCGACGGGGACGCCGAGCCTGTCGCGGAACACCGATCGCAGCACATCGCCGGCGACCGCCGACCCGCCCATCCCGCAGTACACGACGTTGCGTACGTCCACGAGGTCCGGGAGCGCACCGGCACCCGTGCCGTTCGCATAGCCCTCACGGCAGTGGGAGGCGAGCTGGGCGGCGGCCGCCAGCATCCCTCCGGGATCGTGCGCTCGAACGGCCTCGGGGTCGTCCAGGTCGATCCTCATCCGTTCTTGATCCCTGGGCCACCGCCGGGCTTCTCGGCCTCGTCGATCAGCATCACCGGGATGCCGTCGCGCACCGGGTAGCGGTAGCCGCACGTACGGCACACGATCACCTGCTCGTCCTCGTGGTAGTCGATGTCCCCCCGATCGTTGGGGCAGACGAGGATCTCCAACAGCTCCGCGTCGAGCGTCACGGCTCGTCCTTTCCTCCCTCTCCGGAGGTTCCCTGAGCGTTCCCTCCGGCGTCTTTCGCTCCTCTGATCAGTGCGAGGAGCTCCGCCGCTCTGGCAGCCAGGATCTCGTCCGTCCGGGCCTCCACGTTCAGCCGCAGCAGCGGCTCCGTGTTCGACGGCCGGACGTTGCACCACCAGTCGTCGAACTCTACCGTCAGCCCGTCGAGCCGGTCCTGGCGACCGCCCCGGAGCGCCCGCGCGATGTCCTCGATCCTCGCCAGCGGGTCGTCGACGCGGGAATTGATCTCTCCGGAGCTCGCGTAGCGCCGGTACTGCCCCAGGAGCCCCGACAACGGGACCGAGGCGTCCGAGAGCTCCCCGAGTGCGATCACGGACGCGATCAGCCCGGAGTCGGCGCCGTAATTGTCCCGGAAGTAGTAGTGCCCCGAATGCTCGCCCCCGAACACCGCGCCCGTCTCAGCCATCACCTGCTTGATGAAGGAGTGACCGACCCGGGTTCGGACCGGCACACCGCCGTGCTCCTTGATCACCTCGGGGACCGTCCACGAACAGATCAGGTTGTGGACCACCTGCGCACCCGGTTCCCGATCCAGCATCGCCGCCGCCACGAGCGCGGTGAGGATCGATCCGCTGACGTCCTCGGCCCGCTCGTCCACCAGGAAGACGCGATCCGCGTCGCCGTCGAACGCCATCCCCACGTCCGCACCGTGATCGAGGACGGCCCGCTTCAGGTCTCGTTGGTTCGCCGGATCGATCGGGTCCGCGGGGTGATTCGGGAACGTCCCGTCGAGCTCGGCGTACAGGTGATGCAGTGTGACGGGCAGCCGCTCCATCACCGCCGGCACGACGAGTCCGCCCATCCCGTTGGCCGTGTCGACCGCGACCGTCAGCGGACGCATCCGATCGACGTCGGTGAACGAGAGGACGTGATCGACGTAGGCGCCCAGGACGTCGCGCTGGCGGACCGACCCGTTGCCCGCCCCGAGGATGTCGTCACCCTTCTCGGTGCGCGCCCGGATCTCGCCGAGGCCCGACTCCTCTCCCACCGGCTTCGCTCGCGCGAGACAGAACTTCAGTCCGTTGTAGTCCTTGGGGTTGTGGCTCGCGGTGATCATCACGCCCGGCCGGTCGAGGGATCCGGAGGCGAAGTACAAGAGATCGGTCGACGCGAGTCCGAGATCGACGACGTCGACGCCGCGCGACGTGGCACCCTCGATCAAGGCGGCCGCGAGCTCCGGGGAAGAGAGGCGGCAGTCGCGCCCGACGAGGATCTCGCCCGCGCCGCTCCAGTCCGCGAATGCCGCGCCGATGCGCCTGACAACGTCGGCGTTCAGTTGATCGGGGACCGTGCCGCGAACGTCGTACGCCTTGAAGATGCGGGAGAGGTCCACCGGCGCCATCCTACGGACGGCGCGCGGCGGGCGTCAGGCTAGGTCCGGACGACGGTCTCGATCACGTCGGAGAGCACGATCTGCTCGCCGTCGCGATGCCACCACTTCGCCTCGCACGCGTGGCAGGTGGAGAACGCGAGGTCCCGGCCGCTCACCTTCATCGAGATCGCGATCACATCGCCCTGCTTGCACTCGGGGCAGGTACTGGCCTGTGGCATCGTCCACGCTCCGTGTTCGGGGATCCGTGCGGGGGCTCTGCGAGGCCCGTTCGGGATCTGTCGGGGGAAACCGATCCAGCTGATCGACGGACGGTATCAGGGGCGCCCCAACGAACTGCAGACACCTGGGAGTCATTCTCGGGTCCCCCGAGGCGCGTTCGTGCGGGATGCCGAACGCCGATCCGTCTAGCCAGAAAGAGCTAGTCAGCCCGGTGGGCTCACGACCGATCAGGCGACGGTATCGGAGCCGTCGGGCGTGTCGGGGAAGTCCCCTTCGGACGCCCACGAAGGCCGCGAGCCCATGATGATGACCTTCGTCCCCACGGGCACGAGGTCGTAGAGCTCTTCCACCTGCTCGTTGTGCATCCGGATGCAGCCGTGGGACGCGTACCGACCGATCGAATCGGGCGAGGTGGTCCCGTGGATCCGGATGAGACCGGGGGCGGTGATGTAGAGGGCCCGCGTGCCCATCGGGTTGCCGGGTCCGCCGGGAATCACGGCGGGCATACCGGCGCCCCAGCTGTCGAGCGCCGGGTTGTACCACGTCGGGTTCTCGCGCTTCTGATACAGGGACCACTCGCCGACCGGCGTGGTCCATCCCGGCTTCGCCGTGGCGACGTCCCAGCTGTGCGTCACGTCGAACCCCTCGTAGAGGTCGAGGCGGTTCGTGTCGACGTGCACGACGACCGTCGGCAGCATCGTCTCCTCGGTGAACTTCGGGGCCACCGATCGCACCGACAGCCGGACCGTCGACGATCCGTCGTCGAGCGCTTGGGTCAGGAGCCGCTCCGCGCGACGGACCTCCAGCTCCCGGCCCGCCTTCGCGTGCCGGAAGAACAAGCCGCCGCCCTCTCCCATCCCGATCGACGCGTTCCGAGGATCGACGCGCACCTGCCGCGCCGTGCGACGGACGAATCCCGCCACACCGCGGTCCCCGGCCATGCCGAGCTCGATGTCGAGGTCGACGGGGTCGTTCCGGAAGCGTCGCCACGCTCGTTCGACCCAGCCGACCCGCTCGGCGGCATCCATCGCCTGGTCGACCGCCTGGCCGACCCAGGGGCGCTGGCCCAACTGCCGAGCCGTCGCGATGAAGCGTTCGCCCCGGACGACGACCACGATCTCTCGGTTGAGGTCCTCTCGGGCGTGCTCGCGGACGGCCGCGATCGCCTCCGCGCGCGTCATCCCGGAGACGTTCACGCCGCCGATGGTGGTGCCGGCGAGCATGCGCCCGGCGTTCGCCTGCTCGTAGCGGAACGTCGCGTAGGCCCCCCCACCCAGAGCGAGCACGAGCACGCCGGCGACGAGACCGACGATCAGCGGCCATCGCTTCCTGGCCGCGCGCACTTCGTGACGTCCTTTGGCCATGGGGAGGATCGTGCTCTTCGCTCCGGGATCGGGACCCGGAACGAAGATGATACGCCAGGAGACAACCCCTCCCCCTTGGTGCGCCTGGGTTACGGCAGACGCGGCAGTGGAACCCCCACGCTGAGGGCGAAGGCCTCGGCGTCGCGAGCGCCCGGAGAGGTCGCGGCGGAGAGCGCCAGGATGGGGCCGTCCGCGCGGACCACGAGGGCCGAGCCAGGGGCCGTCGCCCACAGGTCCGGCGGCACGGCGGCCGTCCCGTGCGGGGGGACGGTGATCGTGACCGAGGACGGTGGCGTGCCCCCTTCCTCCGGGAGGAGCTCGATGGAGGCAGCCACGGCGACGTCACCGTCGTTCACCAGCAGCGCGCCCGGCTCGGCCGGGACGCGTGCCGAAGCCGGGAAGAGCACCCAGGCCTCGGACGCTGAGGCCGAGCCCCCCGTGGATCCGACGTCGGTCCCCGGTCCCAACACGCGCAGCGCTCCCGAGACGAGCGCGCCCTCGAGCGTGAAGAGCCGGACCGCGGTGGGCCCGGCCTCCTCGGGGACAGCATAGGCGCGGGCCGCGGTCGGACCGTGCTCCTGTTCGGTGAGCCCGCCCGCGGGCCGCGGCTCGTCCTCGCTCAGTGCGGTGGCGCCGAATCGGATCGATGCCGACGCCGTGGATGCGAGGACCAGCTCGTTCTGGCCGGATCCCTTCATCGTCGGGAACCACGCTTCGGTGGCGGCCTCGGTCCATCCGATCGCGCTGCGCACCGTGGTGCGGTCGCTCACGACGAGGGATGCGGCGGCGACCCGCCCGACCGAGACCTCGAGCGTCGTCGCGATCACCGGCTCTCCTTTCAGCCGTTGGTTGAGATGCAGGGCGACGCTGCGCCCGGCCGGCACGACGAGGTCGGTCCAGTCGGAGTGACGGACCGGCGGCTGGTCCGCCGAATAGAGGACCACGTCCATCACGGCGGGCCCGGAGAACGGGTTGGCGACGACCACGTACGACTCCTCGCCGAGCACGGTGGACCCGTCCGCGAGGTACCACCGCTGCGAGGCCTCGGGTGCGCACGGCTCCGCGGCGGCTCCCGCGTCCGTGGAGGACACCCATCCCGCGCCGATCCAGCCGCCGAAGAACTCGACCGAGGTCGCGTCGCCGCGGGCACCGGGCGCGAGGTCCACCCGCAGGGTCGAACCCCCCGGCACGTCGTAGCGCTCCGGGGGGGCGGCCGCCTCCGCACCGAGCTGCGTCAGTCGGGCCGTCGCCGAGCCCTCGCCTGGATTCGCCAGGAACAACGTGACCGATACGTCCGGCCCGCCGCCGTGCGGACAGATCCATGCCCCCGACGGTGCCTCCCCGGCCGCCAGCGGTGCCGGGGCCCGGGGCCCGGCGCGGTCGAGCCACGCGAGCGCCACGACCACGAAGGCCACGGATGCGAGCGCGAACAGCGCCTGTCCGCGCGCCGAGCCCTCGCGGGAGGCACTCATCGAGCTACGGGCTTCCTCGTCGCCCACAGTGCGGCGAGCCACAGGATCGTCAGCAGCGCGACCTGGATCCTCGCGGGAACCGACCCCCCGTGACGGATCCGCACGGGCTCCCCCTCGGCGCGGAACCTGGTCGCCCAGCCGAACGCGACTTCGGGACGACGGGTGACGCCCTGCAGCTCCCATCCGGCGTCGTACTCCGTCGAGACGAACGCCGTTCCGTCGACCTCGCCACCGTCCCACCCTCCGGGAACCCGCTCCAGCGCCGTGGCGGGCACCCTCCGCCACATCGCGATCGTGGAGGGATCGTCGGCGGCGATGATCTCGAGGTCGGTCGGCTCGGCCGCGAGGGTCGCCGCCGGTGGGAGCGCCACCGAGTTGCGGAAGATCACGAAGCCCGATGCCGGCACGAGGTTCACGTCGACCTGTGCGTCGAAGGCGTCGCGGGCGGCGGCGGGAAGGGCTCCCTGCTCGGCCACCACGAACCGGATGCCGAACGGCGCGAGGAGGGCGCCACCGTGATGCGAGGTTCCACCCAGGATCTCGCGGAGGGCGAGCTCGAGATGATCGGGCCCGGGGCCGGAGAACGGCCGGCCGATGTCCAGCACGCTGGCGCCGCCCCGATCGGTCAGCGCGTAGCGGATCGTCGCCGGACCGGCCTCCAGGCGCCGTTGCGGATCTCCGGCGGGCGGGGGAAGGCCCCCGGCGACGTCTCCCGTCAGCCACAGGACGCGGAACGGGCCCCTCGCGGCGCCGCCCACGACCGTCCAGGCCGGCGGGATCCGTTCCTGAGGCGAACCCACACCCCAGGTTCCGGCCATGACCGCCACCGACTGCAGGAGGAGGCCGACGCCGAGTACGGCGGCGAGCACACCACCGACCACCTGGCGCAGTCCGAACGCCTCGAGGCGGAGCGAGCCCGTGAAGGACGTGAGCCCGAACCCGATCAGCCCGGCCATCGACACGGCCGCG
>DASSDW010000156.1:0-21900 GCA_035696925.1 Actinomycetota bacterium | reverse complement strand
GGCCGCGCCCCGAGGTAGCCGTTACGGCAGGAACTGATCGAGGAACGCCCTCGAATGCGCCGTGTCGGCTCGTTGGTAGCTCCCGGTGCCGTTGCACGTGAGCGAGTTCACGTATGAGGCGTCTCCCAACACGTAGCCGTTCAGGAAGACGGGGCCACCGGAGTCACCGAAGCACGACCCACCACCGGCCTTCGAGTCGTTCGAGTTGATCTGGAACACCACGACCTCGTCCTGGATGTTCTTGAGGAACGAGGTCGTGAAGCGTCGCTCCTGGACGACGATCTGCTGCTTCTTGTCGCCGATGTCGACGCCGTAGCCCACCAGCGTGAACGTGGCGTCCTTGAACGCTCCGTTGTTCGCCTCGTCGAGGTACCCGACCGGCGGAAGCGGGGCCGGGCGGATGCTGGGCCACTTGATCGACGCGCGCTCGCTGAGGACGACCACGCCCTGGTCGTGCTGTTTGGCGAGCGTCAGCTTTCCGTCCCACGCCGGGTCGGGATGAGCCGTGCCGGTCACGTAGTGCGACATCCGAGCACGCCGCTCGTCGTCGCTGATCCCAGCCGCAAGCGGGTCCGGGATCAGCTTGTCGTCGAACGAGACCAGGACGTTTGTCGCCGGTCCTTCGGTGCAGTGGCCGGCGGTGAGCACGACCTTCGGAGCGATCAGGGTGCCGGAGCAACGGAACCTGCCCGCCGTCGTGGTGAAGCGGACGACGCCGACATTGGTGTGGACCGTGTCGATCTCGCCAGGACCGGTGATCGCCTGGGCTGGGACCGTCGTCAGCCCGGCTGCGGCTGCCACGACGAGCAACATGAAGAACAAGGACTTCCGGATCACGGGGGGACTCCTTCCTCGATCGGTCGGACACCATATCGGCTCGGCTTGCGAGCCGCACCCGGCGTCGTCGCGATCTATCGGTCACGCCAGCGCGTCGCAGAGCGGTTCCACGTGGCCCCGAACGGCGACGACCAGCCCGTTGGCGTCGAACGTGATCAACCCGTTGGCGTGGATCCACGTCCCGTCTTGCAGCTGGATCCCGCTCCAGGCGCCGGTTCCCATGACCAGCGCCCCGGATCCGTCGAAGAAGCTCGGGCCCGAGATGCTGCGGAACACGGTCTTGCCCGTCCTCACGTTGGTCTCCCACGCATGGATGCGGCCCGTGGTGATGCCGCGTGTGGGAACCCCGTTCGCATCGACGAAGGTCTTGGTCCTGGTCTTCATCTCCAAGTGCACATCGACGGGGAACGCACAGACCGCTCCCGCGGGGAAGCTCAGGTCGATCTCGACCTCGTCGCCACCCTCCCTCACCGGCGGCGTTGCGCTCGCCCCTGCGGCGCCTAACCCCATGAGACCCAGGACGATCGCCAACAACAGGCTCGCTCTCCGCATCGAAGCTCCCCTCGTTCGGCTACCGCGCGGACCGTACGCTCCCGGTGTGCCGAACCGCAACCCTCCTAGCGGGTAGCTTTCCTGCGCCATGACGTCCGCGAGGTGGGCGTGTACGCCTCTCGATCTCTCAACTGTCCAAGCGGTGGACCGCAACGCGCGGCAGCGACTTCACTCCTGGCGCGCCGGGAGGGAGTCGAACCCCCAGCCTCCTGATCCGTAGTCAGACAGGCATGAACGGTGTGCGGAGCAGCGTTTCCGCAGCTCAAGGCCGAGCGACGTGCGCCGAGGTATCACGTGTCCATACGACTCACCTAGGCGTGCGATGCACCTGGTGAGCCGCCCCGGGCTCGTACGCGGCCTTCGAGAGTCGCGTTCTTGCCGGGATCGGGATCAGGAGAGGGACGCGGTCGAGCGGAGCCGGAACGCCGTGGGGACGTCGTCCCTCGTCATTCCACTGCGGAGGAGGAGGGACAGCAGGATGCGAGCCTTGAGGCCGTCGAGGTACCCGGCCGGAATGAGCCCCCGCTCGAGGAGGTCGATCTCGGACCCGGTGAACCCGTACGTGCGCTGGAGGATCTCGCCCGTTCCCGTTCGGGACGCCAGCACGACTGGCATCACCGATGCGAGGGACCCGAGCGTCTCGGCCACGGCGGCCGGCACGTGGCCTCCCCCGAACCCCTCGACCACGAGTCCCTCATAGCCCAGGTCCCGAACCGCCCGGATGAGCTGACCCTCGTCGCCGAGCCACATCCTGACGAGCGCCACCGGGCGCTCCGGATGGCGGTCGGGGATCCCGATGCCGGGTGGGCGAGTCGGACGGGCCACGATCCTGACCGTTCCCTCGGTCACCCATCCGATGGGTCCGGTCAGCGGCGAGGCGAACGCCGCTGGGCTCGAGGTGTGGACCTTCCGTACGAACCGGGCGGAGTGGATCTCGTCGTTCATCACCACCAACACGCCCAAGTCTCGCGCCCCAGGGCTCGCCGCGGTTCGGATCGCCGCGAGCAGGTTCGCGGGGCCATCCGAACCGACCATGCTCGGGTTCCGAAGCGCGCCCGTCATGACGACTGGCCCCTCCCCTGCGAGGATCGAGTCGAGAGCGAAGGCGCTCTCCTCGAGCGTGTCTGTCCCCTGGGTGACGACGACACCGTCGGTTCCGGCCTCCATCCGCGACTCGATCACCCTCGCGAGCTCGAGAAGGTCATCCTGGACAAGATGCGCGCCTGGCACCTGACGGACGGAATCGGTTTCGACGTCGGCGATCTCGTCGATCTGCGGCAGCCCGGCCAACAGGGTCTCGCTCGCCAGGGTCGGCACGACCCGCTCGCCTTTCTCGCCGGTCATGGCGATCGTCCCACCCAGCGACAGCAGGCTGATCGTCGCTCGCTTCATGACCCGGCGACCTCCATCCATGACTCGACGTTCGGCGCACGCGCTCAGACATCAACATAACCGTGACGTGATCCAGCTCGAGGTGCTCCTGCACGAGCCGAACAAACTCCGCCGAGGCCGCCGCTTCAGCGAGCCGGCAGGCGATCCTCTCGTTGCTCTCGTTCTCGTCGGAGAGCCAAGCTTCCCTGGATGCCGGATCGTCGCGCGACCGGTCGGAGTCTTCAGGATGAGAGATGGGAAAGGACAGGATGACCAGATCCTGTGCGTCCCGGTCCGCGATTCGGCGCCGTCTCACGTCCTGGGCCTTGACGACCTCCGTCCCACTTGCTCGCCGAGATCGAACACTTCTTCGCGGTCTACACGGACCTGGAAGACAAGAAGGTGGAGACCCACGGCTTCCGGGGTCTCGAGGCCGCGCTGTTGATCAACGGCGAGGCTCGACAGAGAGCCGGGGGAAGGCCCATCCGTGAAGACGGTGGTCGGGACACAGGGGAGAACATCGGCAGGGCTCTCCAGGCGCTCCACACTATGGTCGGTGACGACATGGTGGGTCGAAGCGAGAGGACAAGGTCCGAAGAGAGGACAGCCGTTAGCGATCCGCTCCACCATGGCCGGAGTGATCGCGGATCAGCGCGCCGTGAGGGAGTCGAAACCCCCAACGTTCCGATCCGTAGTCAGACGGGGCTGAACGGTGTGCGGCAGCGTTTCCGCAGGTCGCCCTCCGAGCGCCGTGCGCCCCACCGGTCAGTCCCGAGTGAGTCGAAGCCTGAGCGTTCCCGTCGAAGCGGACGCGGCTTCTTACAGAAGACGGCAGCGAAGGTATACGACGCCGTTGCTGAATCGGCGCTCATCCAGGAGCTCGAGATCGGCGCGCGTATCGATCGCCAGCGCCGGATTGCCCCCGACGACGGGCCAGATGAACAGGTGGCACTCGTCCACCAGCCCGGCCTTGAAGGCCTGTGCCGCGAGGTTCGGGCCTCCCATGAGGAGATCGCGGCTGGCCGCGGCCTTCAGGTCGTGCACCGCTCCGGGGTCGAAGCGGCGTTCGAGTTGGGTGTTGGCGGTTGACACCGCGTCCAGGGTCGTGGAGTAGACGACCTTATCGGCCACCTTCCAGACGTTGGCATAGTCATGAGATCCGACTGCTCGGCCAACGCGGCGTTGGTTTCCCAGACGGCCATCGTGTCGTACATGCGCCGCCCGTAGAGGTAGGTGCCCGCGGACCACATGAGGTCGGTGATGAACGCGAACACGTCGTCGTTCGGTGGGGCCCAGTCGAAGGCGCCGCGTTCGTCCTCGGTACAGCCGTCGAGGGACATGTTCGACGCGTAGATCAACGTGGCCATTGCCGCTCCTACACCGCCGCCGACGCATCTCGACGACCCTGTCGTCCGACCGTAGTGGGCGAGGCTGCGCGAGGTTGCATCTCGATCCCCACTGCTCTCCCCTCATCTCGTGTGGGGGCGAACCATCCGCTGTCCGAGCGGTGTACCGCAAGGGACGCACGCGTTGACCTGCTAGCGCGCCGGGAGGGAGTCGAACCCCCAACCTTCTGATCCGTAGTCAGGTGGGACTGAACGGTGTGCGGAGCAGCGTTTCCGCAGGTCGGCTCGGAGCGCTGTGCGCCGAGTTATCACCTGTCCCAAGGGCGCGACCTGTACGTGCCAACCGTCCCGGGTGAAGCGGGAGGAATGGCTAGGAGGCGAGGGTGATGTTCCGGATCCTCAGGCCTTCGGCAGCAGCCTCCACGTAGGCCCGATCCGGAGACTGCACGCCCACAGACATCATGTCGTTCTCGCACCAGTTCGCGTCCCAGGTCTCGACCTGGCCGGCTAGCCGGGCGATGAGCACCTCCTGACCGTCCGGCATCACCCGCACCTCCTGATTCTTCGCCGGTTCATACAACCTGCATGGACCGGGCCGAAGCGTGATGAACGGGGAAGTCTGCGGCCCGATGAGCCAGAGGTGGGGACCCTCGTGCTCACCCACCCGGGCGATCGTCAGAGGCCGATCGGGGTCGAGGACGAGGAATCCGTCCTCCGTCTGTCTTCCGGTCAGCAGCCTGGCCCATTGCGCCTTCTCCTCAGACGAAAGCTGGTTATCGCACGTTCTCACGCCGACGTACCAATCCCCGAACCGGAACACCAGGACCGAGCAGTCACCGATGAATGGGAATGAGTCCGTGGGCATCCACTCCTCCACCGTGCTCCCTCCGTGTCCTTCGTATGTCGCGAGGGGACCGGAGCCCTTGAACCACGAGCCGGTCCCGTAGCGGAAGTAGATGGCTCGGTCTATTTCCACCACGCCCCCGACGATCTCGCCGTACGTCCCGAGCTCATCGGCCCTCAGGTCACCACGGAACACCACTTCGGCGGTCGTGCCGTCCACGAACGTCACCGGCATGACGATGTTCTCGCCTTCCCGGTACGTGGGGGGATAGAACGCGCCGCGGATGGGCCCGGTGCCTCGTTCGGGCTCCGCCGTTACCGTGGGGCTAGGTGTCGCTGTTGGGCCGGGTGTGCCGTCCGGCAACTCCCAGCTTCGGATGCTCTCGCCAACGGCCGACCACGCGATCGTGCCTGAGACGGTGAGCGGACGTCCGAACGGAACGGGGACGAATGAGCTGAGGGCCCGACCATCGACATCGACATGCCTCAGGTGGGCCCCGTCGTCTTCGACCACCCAAAGGTCATCCCCATCCAGGAGCCAGGCCGGGCCGTCTCGGATGTGGAGGATGGAATCGACGTTGCGATCACTTTCGTCGATCTCGACGACGGCGTGGCCTTCTCCCGTGACGTATCCAGTGCCCTCGAAGTCCTCGACCGGATGCGCCCAGTTGCCGACCACCCAGACAGCCCCGCCCCGCGCAACGAGTGTGTTCATGGAAAAGCGCTGACCGGCCTCGTCGTCAAGCCTCACAGCATCAACGACGCGATGACTCACGGGATCCACGAGGATCGCACCGTTCAGGCTGTCCGCTACCCAGACACCCACGTTCCCGATCGCAACAGGTCCGCCGGTGCCCCCAGGCAGCCGTGCCATGCCGACAACGTCGTTCGTCGAGGGATCGATGTGGGCGACCACCCCTCGCCCGGTCGAGACCCACACTGCGTCGTCGGTCGCGTCGAGGTCGAACGGCAGGAACCGGCGATCTCCGTCAGCCACCTCGAACGGCAGGATCAGCTGGATCGTCGCCTCGATGCGAGCGGTAGTCGGGTCGAACCGAACAACGGTGTCATCGGCGAAGCTCGCTACCCAGATGCTCCCCGCTCCGGCTGCGACCGCTTGCGGGGAGGTCATCGGGACCCGAGCAAGTACTTGACCAAGTCGCGTATCGACCTTCGCGACGAACCCTGAGCAGACCGGGCCCTCGCATCCTGGCTCTTGTGTGAGGACCCACAGGGCATCCCCCACAGCGATCGCCTCCACGGGCTCGCCGGGAACGCGGATCGACCCATCCTGCGCTGGGCCGGGCGGCTGCGGACCAGCCCGGAAGGCGTATGTCAGTCCCGCGATGATCGTTGCGGTCACCAGCAGAGTGGCCGGGACGACAGCGAGGCGTCGGCGCCGCCTGCGCCCATCGGCGCGTCTCTCGATCGCGGCACGAGCATCGATCGCAGGCGAGACCTCGGCGAGTTCGCGGTCGAGCCGCTCCTTCAGCTCAGACATCTGGATCATCCTCATCAGCGGCCAACGCCGCCTTGGCCCGGGACACGCGGCTGCGTACCGAGGACGGAGAGATGCCGAGGATCCGCGCCGCCTCGTCGGAGGGAAGTCCAAGCCACTCGACCATCAGGAGGGCCTCGCGTTGAGCGGTCGGGAGCATCCCGAGGGCAGCCACGAGGGCCCCGACCGTCTCAGGGTCTGGGTTGGATGAGCGCGCCGAGTCCCTGGCCCAGCGGAGCTGGCGTCGCAGGCGACGCAACCGACTGCGGTTCAGGTTCACCGCGGTTCGGTACACATATCCCGCCGGCGAACCCATCGCGCTCACGCGATCCCATCGTTCCAGCGCTCGCGTCATCGCCTCCTGTGCAAGCTCCTCTGCCTCCACGTGGCTCCCCGTCATGGCGAACATCAGCCGCAGGAGCGGCGTGTACTCCTGATCGAAGAACGCATCGAAGTCCCTCACATGGAGCGAGCTCATGTCCCGTGTGATCACATCGCATAGCTAACGCCCATGGACGCCAGAACGTTGCAGCTCATCGGCCGGAAAGGAAGGAGTCCCGGATCGATCGAGCGGTGTGCGACAGCCTCAACCAGGAGGCCGGGTACCGTCACTTGCGTCTGACCTGCGGGAAGCGCGCCGGGAGGGAGTCGAACCCCCAACCTTCTGATCCGTAGTCAGGTGGGGCTGAACGGTGTGCAGAGCAGCGTTTCCGCAGGTCGGCTCCGAGCGCTGTGCGCCGAGTTATCACCTGTCCCATTTCCCGCTTCGACGCTCCGGGCAACGACTCCAGCTCTACCTCCGGGTCGACGGAGCACCTGGACAAGCCAGTGAACCTTTGCGAGTCGACGCGCGAGTCATCCTTCGAATCGTCGACGTGGTCGACGCCGGATCCGATCGGAGGAGCGATGGCGAGGAAACCGGAACGATTGGTCGGGCTTATGTTGGTAGTGCTCGTCGCGGGGTCGTTGGGCTGCGCGGGTCCCATCGGACGTGCGGAGGGGAAGGTCCCCGGCCCGAGTGGCCGGATCCTCTTCGTCATCGACACGGAATCGTGCGACGACTGTCACCTCACTTCGCTCGACCCTGACGGCTCGGATCCCCTCGAGTATCCCGATCTGTCGATCGGCCGATGGTCGCCGGACGGGACGAGGATCGCCGCGATCGTCGTCATGGAGGACGGTCGGATCGGGACCGCCCTCGTCGACGCCGATGGCTCGAACGTCACCTCGCTCGACATCGCGAGCGCGACGTTGAACGTCGCGTGTTTCGCGTGGGCCCCCGACGGCGGCGCGCTCCTGTGTGAAGGGTGGGACGATGTCCATCCAGAGCGTCTCCCGGGGCTGTTCTCGGTCGACGTCGCCACCAGCGATGTCACCCGGATCACCTCGAATCGCAGTGGCGGGCACGACATCCCCGCCGACTATTCGCCGGACGGGACCCAGATCCTGTTCGCGCGCGAGGACGCCGGGCGGAGGCAGCGACCGATGGCGCTTTTCGTTGCCGATCCCGACGGGACGGGCGCGACCCGGATCACTCCCTGGTCGTCCGATGCCTCAGGGAACTGGTCCCCCGACGGGTCGCGGATCGTGTTCACGCAGAAGGGCGGGCTCCGCACGATCACGCCGGACGGAACGCAACCCCACACGATCCCCGTCAACTTCGGCGAGGGCGATGCCTTCGCCTACGGACCCGGATGGTCGCCCGACGGTGGAAGGATCGTGTTCTCTCTCTTCCTCGAACGGACCGGGCAGGTGGACCTGTTCACCGTCGCGGTCGACGGCACGGACCTCGTCCAACTGACGGACTCCCCGGAGCCCGACGAGTCGGCAGATTGGGGACCGGCTCCGCCGCTAGCCCCCTGAGCGAGGGCACACCACCCCGGCCACCGAGGCCTGCTCCCCGGTGGCCGGGGCGCCCTCGACTGAACCTCGCGCCCGTCTGGCGCGAGTCACCCTCGGCGGGTGAAGATGACCCGCTCTCGGTCGGTCCCCGAGGCGAGGAGCAGGCTCGTGCGGGAGGGTTCGGAAAGCTTCGTCGCCTCGCAGCGGGCATCGTTCGAGGACTTCTACATGAAGGACTACCAAGCTGTGGTCGGGCTCGCATACGCACTCTCCGGAAGCCGGTGGCTCGCTGAGGACTTGGCGCAGGAGGCCTTCCTCGCCGCTCACCGGAACTGGCCCCGCGTCTCGGCCTACGAGCAGCCCGGCGCGTGGGTGCGCCGCGTGGTCGTGAACCTCTCGGTGTCCGCCTTCCGTCGACGCATGGTCGAGGCGAAAACCTTGATGCGACTCGGCGTCGGCGAACGGCGCGGCCTGCCCGAGCTGCCGCCGGAGGATGCCGAGTTCTGGGACGCGGTCCGCTCGTTGCCGCGGCGACAGTCGCAGGCCGTGGCGCTCCATTACCTGGAGGATCTCCCGGTGGCCGAGGTTGCGACGATCCTGGACATGGCGCCGGGCACGGTGAAGAAGCATCTGTTCGACGGTCGCCGGGAGCTCGCCCGTCGACTGCGCACCGAGGAGGACGAGGCATGAACCTCGACGAGCGAGGCCGGCGAGCAGCGGGGAACATCCGCCGAGCCGTCGGCGAGCCGGGGGCTCTGTGGGACGCGGATGTCGATCCACTTGAGCGGTTCGAGCGGACCCGTCGGGCTCGTGACCGTGGCCAGCGCGTGACGACCGGCGTCGTGGCGATCGCTATCGCCGCCGTCACGACGGTCTTCGTCGTTACAGCGCTTACCCCGGGCGGCGAGCGAGCTCCCATGACCAGCGCGCTTCCGCCCGGCACGATCCTGTACGGGGAGTGGGATGCCCGGACGTCGCTCGCTCACTGGTTCAAGATCGCGACGGACGGCTCGAGGTTGACGGACCTCAGTATCGATGCTTCGTGCGCCGTGTGGTTCCCCGATGGAGACCGGATCCTCGTCACGAACGACGCCGAGTTCACCGCGACGAGCCCGCTCCGCCCAGCGGTCATCGAACCCGACGGCTCGAACCTCCGCCCGCTCGACGCGGTCGACGACCCGGCCCTGAACCTCGGCTGCGGCAGCGTGTCGCCGGACGGGACGAGGATCGTGCTCGAGGGCTTCGGTCGCGAGGACAACCAGCGAAACGGGATCTATACGGTGCGCGCGTCCGATGGAGGTGACCTCGTTCGGCTCACCTCCGGATTCGACGGACCGCCCTCCTACTCGCCCGACGGGTCGCGGGTGGTCTTCATGCGCACCAGACCCGGCATCCAGCCCGACGGAGCGGGGGCGCTCTTCGTCGTGGACGCCGCCGGCGGGCGTCCAATCCGCATCACGCCCTGGGGCGCGTCGTTCCTCGACAACGCGTGGTCTCCGAGCGGCGAATGGATCTTGTTCCAGCGGCCCTACGGGCAGCTCTTCCTCGTGCATCCGGACGGCAGTGGCCTGCATCGTATCCCTCTCGAGCTGCCGCGGGGGGCCGGTGCCAGGGCGGCATCGTGGTCGCCCGACGGCGGGTGGATCGTGTTCTCGATGCAGCAGGCCCGCGGGGCCACGATCTGGGCCGCCCGGCCGGACGGCTCCGCTCTCCAGCCCGTGACGACACCGCACGGCGTCGACGCCATCTCGCCTCATTGGACGAGCTGAGGTCAGGGTCCTAGTTGACCAGCGGGACCGGCCTAGCGATCGACGGCTGGCCGTCCTCAGGGAGAACCGATCATCGACTCTGCGATCGTCGGTCGGTTCGCTCGGTGAGCGCTGTACGTCGCCGACCGAGGCGTCAGAGCGGTATGCACACGGCTTCTGACCTGCGGAAGCGCGCCGGGAGGGAGTCGAACCCCCAACCTTCTGATCCGTAGTCAGATGCTCTGTCCATTGAGCTACCGGCGCCGAGAGGCAACTCTACCAGTGGTCGATTTCGCGATTGCCCGGGCGACCGACCGCCTTGCCAGAGGCTCGTTCGCGGGTTCAACTACGTCCGTGTCCTGCGCGAACACACCGATCAGACGTTTCCAAGGGATCGAGCTGGATCCTTGACAGAGCAACCGCCACCGGGTGCCGTTCACTCCCGATCCGGCGACGCCGAAGCCCGGTATCGAGCCCTCGTCGAGCAGGCGCCGATCGTCGTCTACGAATGGGAGTTCGGAGATCCCGGCCGCTGGCGCTACCTCAGTCCGCGCATCGAGGACCTGCTCGGGTATCCGGCCGCCGACCTGATGGCGAACCCGGATCTGTGGTGGGACCGGATCCACGAGGATGACCGTGCCGAGGTCCTGGCAGGGGAGGCGGAGAGTCAGAAGGCAGCCGAAGGCGAGACCGTCGAGTATCGGATGCGTCATCGAGACGGTCATGTCGTATGGGTCCGGGACGAGGCGATCGCGTTCACGGACAGCGAGGCGGAGGGCTTCTTCCGAGGGATCGTCTCGGACATCACGGCGGAGAAGGATGCCCAGCTCGCCCTGGCGGCGTTGAACGCGGACCTGGAGCGCAGGGTCCACGAGCGGACCGCCGAGCTGGAGATCAGGAACCGAGAGCTCGGCGCCGCGAAGGAGGTCGCCGAGCGGGCGAGCCGCGCGAAGAGCGAGTTCCTCTCGCGCGCCAGCCACGAGCTGAGAACCCCGATGAACGCGATCCTCGGCTTCGGGCAGTTGCTGGAGGCCTCGGGACTCGATGAGAAGGACCACGAGAGCGTCGAACACATCCTCACGGCGGGGCATCGCCTCCTCGAGCTGATCAACGACATCCTCGACATCAGCACCGTGCAGGCCGGCCAGCTCTCGCTCTCGATCGAGCCCGTCGCCCTCGGCGAGGTGGTCGCTGAGGCGGTCGCATCGGAGCGGATGCACGCCGCCGAACGCGCGATCCAGATCGAGGTCGGATCGGGATCGGACGCGTTCGTCCTCGCGGATCGTCAACGACTCCGACAGGTGCTCACCTACCTCCTGTCGAACGCGGTCCGATTCAACGACGAAGGCGGCAGGGTTCGCATCGCCTGGCACACCGGCGACGACAGAACTCGCCTCGAGATCGTCGACACGGGTCAGGGCATCTCACCGGACCATCTCCACACGCTCTTCGCCGTGTTCGAGCGAGCCGACGCGGCCTCGGTCGACGTCGGCGCGGGTCTGGGCCTGCCACTGGCGAGGGCGCTGACCGAAGCGATGGGCGGAACGATCTCCGCCGAGAGCGCAGCCGGCCAGGGGACCACGGTGACGCTCGACCTCGCCTCCTCGACGGACCCGATCAGAGCGATCGACCGTCTCTCCGGCTCGGCGGGAACCGGCGGTGCCGCTCTCACGGATCGCACCATCCTCTGCATCGAGGACAACCTCGCGAACATCGAACTGGTGCAGGGGATCCTCGAGCATCGACCCGGCGTCACCCTGCTCAGGGCGATGCACGGCGGGAGGGGCCTGCAGCTGGCGATCGACCAGCGGCCGGATCTCGTCCTCCTCGATCTTCACCTCCCCGACATGACCGGCGAGGAGGCACTCATCCGCTTGCGGGCCACCCCCGCCACGCGTGACATCCCCGTGCTCGCTGTTTCTGCCGAGACGGATACCGACGCGATCACCCGGCTCCGCGGGCTCGGGATCCAGGGGTTCGTGCACAAGCCGCTCGACGTGGAGCGCTTCCTCGCGGTGATCGACGCCGCGCTGGCGTGACCCTCACACACCCGTGAGGAAATCGGCGGGACGCTCCTCCACGATCCTGAGGAACGCGTCGGCCGCCTCAGGGTCGAACTGCTTGCCCCGCTGCGCGCGGATCTCGGCGATCGCCTCGTCGATCGGCCAGGCGGACTTGTACGGACGCTCGTGCGTGAGGGCGTCGAAGACGTCGGCGACGGTCGTGATCCGTCCGACGAGCGGGATGTCAGGACCGGAGAGCCCTGCGTACCCGTTGCCGTCCCACCGCTCGTGATGTGACCAGGCGACCTTCTCCGCCATCGCGAGGATCGGCGACCTGCTCCCGGACAGCAGACTCGCACCGATCTGGGTGTGCTTCTTCACGACCTCGAACTCCTCGACGGTGAGCTTCCGAGGGGCGAGCAGGATCGAGTCGGGGACCCCGATCTTGCCGACGTCGTGGAGCGCGGCGGCCCTGCGCAGCATGTCGATCTCGTGCGTGGGAAGACCGAGCTCGGTCGCGATCAGCGCGGCGCTCGTCCCTACGCGTCGCGTGTGCTCACCCGTGTCGTCGTCCCTGAACTCGGCGGCCAACGCCAGCCGTTCGAACGTCTCCGTTTGGGCGTCCTCGAGATCCTTCGTCCGTGCGAGGATCCGCTCCTCGAGATGCGCCTTCTCTTCTCGGAGGGCTCGGTCGAGGAAACGGACGTTGAGGATGTTGCCGATGCGCAGGAGCACCTCCTCCATGTCCAGCGGCTTCGTGAGGAAGTCTCGGGCACCGGCGACGAGCGCCCGGTGCTTCGCCTCGCGGGTGCTGTCCGCCGTCAGGACCAGGATGGGCGTGTCCGACGTCGGATCGGACGAACGGAGCTGCTCCATCACGGCGAAGCCGTCCATGCCGGGCATGTGGAGGTCGAGCAGGATCAGGTCCGGCCCGAACTCTCCCACCAGATCCCGCACCTTCGTCGGATCCGTCGTGGAGATGACGTCCGTGTACTGAGCCTCAGCCAGGATCCGTTCCAGGAGCAGCACGTTCGGTCTCTCATCGTCGACGATGAGGATCCGGGCGCCCAGGTGGACGGCGACGGTCGTCATCAGGTGTTCGGCCCAGCGCGAGGGGGTGCGGTTCGAGCCATCACGGAGGTCTCAGTATCGGCATGCGTCATCCCCCTCACAATCGTCACCCGAGTCAACTTGGTGCTGGTCCCATCGCTCAGCGTGATCCCGGAAGCACCTCGAGCGATCGGATCCGGGCGACACGGTGGGACCACGCCAGCAGCTCGTCGAGAGTCTGCAGGAACAGCTGGAGGTTCAACGGTTTCGTGAGGAAGCGGTCCGCCCCGAGGGCTTCGAGGCGCCGATGCGTTTCCATGCTGGCATCCGAACAGCGGCCGCGGCCCCCGCTCCCGCGGAGACGGGAGGATTCGAACCTCCGAGGGAGTGTTACCCCCCTAACCGCTTAGCAGGCGGCTGCTTTCGGCCACTCAGCCACGTCTCCGCGGCCGAGTCTATCGAGACCCGGTTCCCGGACGGACGGGGGTAGGCTCCTCCGCGGCATGCCGGACGTCGTCGTCGTGGGCGGGGGGATCGTCGGCGCGGCGTGCGCGTACGAGCTGGCGCGCGCCGGCGCGTCGGTCGCGCTCCTCGAGCGGGAGGAGCTGGCCGCAGGCGCCTCGGGCCGCAACAACGGCCTGTGGGTCACGCCCACCGACCCGCAGCTGCTCCCGATGGCCCGGGCGAGCCTCGGTCGCTACCTCGAGCTCGTCGACGACAGCCCGGTCCCGTACCGGCTCGACCCAGATCCGATCGGTCTCCTGGCGGTCGCCCTCGACGAGGACGAGATGGCTCTTGGAGCGCGCGCCCACGATCCCTACCACGCGGCGGGCGTGGAGGTGGAGGAGCTCGGAGCGGAGGACGCCCTCCGGCTCGAACCCACGCTCTCACGCGAGGTCCTCGGCGGCTGGCTCGTCCACCACGGCCACCGGCTCGCCCCGGCGGCCCTCACGGTCGCCCTCGCGCTGATTGCGGTCGACCGGGGAGCGACGGTCCGCCATCATCTTCCGGCTCGGGCTCTCATCGAGCGCGGGGAGCGCGTGGTCGGCGTCGTCACGGACGAAGGCCGGATCGACGCCGACGAGGTGGTCGTCGCCACCGGCCCGTGGACGCACGCCTTGCTGGATCCCGCCGGTCATCGGCTACCGATCGGGGGAGCCCGCGGCTGGCTCGTCCGGCTGGACCCGGGTCCGGACCCGCTGCACCGCCTCGTGGCCTCGGCGGGTTGGGAGCTGGCCACCGGGCGGTGGGAGGACGGCGCCGTGCGTGCGGGCGACCTGGAGGAGGTGTCCGCGGCGACCTCGACGCTCCTGCATCCGGCGACGGACGGATCCCTGATCGCGGGTTCGTCCCGACAGCCGGTGCTCACACCCGAGGCGGAGGAGCCCGGCGTTCCCGCGACGATCGTCCGTGGCGCGATCCGGCTGGTGCCGATGCTCGCCGAGGCGCGGGTGCGGTCGGGTTGGTGGGGGATCAGGCCGATGACCCCGGACGAGCGTCCGTTCGTCGGCAGGCTCGCCGACGGTCTCTCCGTCGCCGCCGGGCACGGCTCGGAGGGCGTGATCCTCGGCGCCGGCACGGGGCAGCTGATCACGTCGATCCTGCTCGGGCACGACGTCCCGTTCGACCCGGAGCCGTTCGATCCCGGTCGTCTCGGGACCGTCGCTGGGTAGGATTCCCCGGTCATGGCCGTCCTCGCCCTCGGGATCTCGTTCCGGCGCGCAACGATCGACCTGCTCGAGCGGCTCGCGTTCGCCGAGGACGACCTGGTGAAGGTGTATCGGCGGGTCCGGGACGTGGACGACGTGGAGGAGACCGTGGTCCTATCCACGTGCAACCGCGTCGAGATGTACGGGCTGGTTCCCAGCTACCACGCGGGGTTCCTGACGCTGAAGCGACTGCTCGCGGAGACGCGAGGCGTGGCGGAGGCGGACATCGCGGACGGCCTCTACGCGCACTGGGAACGTGACGCCGTCGAGCACCTGTTCTCGGTCGCCGGGGGCCTCGATTCGATGGTCCTCGGCGAGACGCAGATCCAGAGCCAGGTTCGGGAGGCGCTGCGCCTCGCCGTTGGCGAAGGCGCGGCCGGTTCCCGGATGCAAGCCCTGTTCCACGCGGCCTCGCGGGCAGGGCGACGGATCCGTCAGGAGACGTCGCTCGGGGCCGCTCCCGACGCGTTCGTCGAGCGCGCCGCTGTGCTCGCGGAGGAGGTGCTCGGCGACCTGTCCGGTCGATCGGTCGTGGTGATCGGCGCCGGTACGATGGCCTCCCTCGGCGTGAAGCACCTGCGCCAGCGCGGGGTGGGGAAGATCCGCATCCTCAACCGCTCGCTCCCGCACGCTCGAGCGCTCGCCGAGCGGAGCCGGGCGGAGCCGGGCGATCTCGCCTCGCTTCCCGACGCGCTGCGAGGGGCGGACCTCGTCCTCTCGGCCACGGGAGCGACCGGCGTGGTGGTCCACGCGGAGCAGGTCCGTGCTGCTCGGACGGCTGATGCGTCCCCGCTCGTGCTGCTCGACCTCGCCGTGCCGCGCGACGTCGAGCCCGAGGCCGGCGCACTCCCAGGGGTGACGCTCTTCGACGTCGGCGCGCTGCGCGACCGTGGTTCCGCGGAGGAGGACGAGGCGGTCGAGCGAGCGCGCGACATCGTCGCCGAGGAGGTGCGCCGGTTCGTCGTGCGTCGCCGCGGCGACGAGCTCTCCCCGGTGATCCGCGCGATCCGTCGCCGTGGCGACGCGGTTCTGGAGAGCGAGGTAGCGAGGCACGCGAGCCGCCTCGCGGACCTCACCCCCGACGAGATCGCGGCGGTCGAAGCCCTCGCGCGCGGGATCGTCGCGAAGCTCCTCCACGACCCGATCGTGGCGCTGAAGGAACGGTCCGAACCGGGCTCGGAGCGCACGCACGCGGCCCTGCTCGTCGATCTCCTCGGCCTCGATCCTTCCCTCCTCGACGAGGAGTGACCACCCTCCGGATCGCGACGCGGCGCTCCGCCCTGGCCCTGGCGCAGGCGGAAGAGGTGGCCGCGCTCCTGTCCGCGAACGCCTTCCGATCGGAGATCGTCCCGATGTCGACGTCGGGCGACGAGGGGGTGGCATCCACCGAGTCGCCGTCCGGGATGAAGGGTCTCTGGGTCGACCGGATCCTAGAGGCGCTTCGCACGGGTGAGGTGGACGTCGCGGTCCATTCGGCGAAGGACCTCCCCGCCGAGGACGAGGACGACATCGTGATCGCCGCCGTCCCGAGGCGCGCCGACCCGCTCGACGTCCTCATCGGCCGCGAGGCCACCCTCCCACCGGGGCTCGTGGTGGGCACCTCCAGCGTCCGGCGTCGCGCCCAGCTGCTCGCCGGTTTCCCCGGCATGGGTGTCACCGAGATCCGCGGCAACGTCGACACCCGGCTCCGGAAGCTCGCCGACGGTGAGGTGGACGGACTCGTGCTCGCGGCGGCGGGGCTCGGGCGCCTCGGGATCGACCCGCCGAACTCCCGGCGTCTCCGTGTGGACGAGATGGTGCCGGCACCCGGCCAGGGAAGCCTCGCCGTGCAGGTGCGTGCCGAGGACCGGACCACGAGGGCCGTCGTCTCCGTGCTCGATCACCTGCCCTCGCGCCGCGCGCTGGAGGCGGAACGGGCCCTCGTCCAGCTCCTCGGCGGAGGCTGCGACCTCCCGCTCGGGGCGCTCGCCGCGGCGAAGGGGGACCGGATCCGCATGGTGGCGCTCGTCGCGACGCTCGACGGCGCGAAGGTGGTGAGGACGGCGTCCGAGAGCACCGATCCGAGCATCGTCGCGTCGGCCCTCGCGGAGCGCCTGCGGGCCGACGGCGCCGACCGGATCCTCGCGGAGGTGCAGGGGACGCAGGAGTGAAACGCACCCTCGCCGGGCGGACGATCGTCGTCACGCGCCCGGCCGAGCAGGCGGAGCCGCTGGTGCGAGCGCTCGAGCGGCGCGGAGCGCGCGTCCTGGTCGCACCGACGATCCGGATCGTTCCCGGGCGCTCCGCGGCGCTCACCTCGGCGTTGAAAGAGCTCGCCGCCGGCCGGTTCGACTGGATCACGCTCACGAGCCGGGCGACCGTTGACGTGTTGCGCGAGCGGCTCGTCTCCCCGCGCGACGTCCGCGCGAAGGTCGCGGTGATCGGCGACGGCACCGCGGAGGCGTTCCGTCGCTGGACACGACGTGATCCCGACCTGCAGCCGTCGACGTTCACGACCTCGGCGCTCGCGCGGGCGTTCCCTCGCGGTACCGGACACGTCTTGTGCGCCCGCGCCGACATCGCCCCGGCGGGATTGGAGGCGGCGTTGGCGGCGAAGGGCTGGGAGACCGAACGGATCGACGCCTACCGGACGGTCCTCGCCACGTCCCTCCCGCACGAGGCGCGCGACGCGTTCCGCCGCGGGGAGGTCGACGCCGTGACGTTCACGAGCGCCTCCACGGTCCGGGGCTTCACCAACTCGCTCGGCACCGCGAAGGGGACGCCCAGGGTGGTGGTCTGCATCGGCCCCGTCACCGCAGCGGCTGCCCGCAACGCCGGTCTCCACCCGGCAGCCGTCGCACGGCCCCATACGATCGAAGGTCTCGTCGCGGCCCTCGAGCGCGCGCTCGCGTCGACCGGACCGCGCTAGATCCAGACCTCGCGCAGCGCCGTCAGCGCGTTGCCCCCCACGACCTTCGCGATCTGCTCGTCGGTGTAGTCGTGGCCAACCAGCCACCGGATCACGTTCGGGAACTCCGAGGGATTCTCCATCCCCTCGACGTACTCGACCGGCTCGTACTCACCGACCTCCCCGGTGTCGAGGTTGCCCGCGTACAGCACGTGGAGCCCCACGTGGTCGCCGAAGAACGTGTCGGGCCCGAACCCGACGTGGTCGATCCCCATCACCTCGACGCAGTACTCGAAGTGGTCCATCACCCCCTCGAGCGAATGCCGCGGGTGCGCCGGCGAGATCGTCGTGTGCGGGGAGCCCTCGATCCCGATCACACCGCCGGTCTCCGCGACCGCCTTCAGCAGGTCGTCCTCCTTCAGCTTCCGTTCGGAGAACAGCGCCCGTGCGCCCGAGTGCGATAGGAAGACCGGTCGCTCGCTCACCTCGCAGGTTTGCATCGCCGTCACGTCACCGGTGTGCGAGACGTCGATCGCCATGCCCAGCCGGTTCATCCGCCGCACCGCGTCGAGGCCGAACCTGGTGAGACCGCCGTCGCCGGGATCCTTCACACCGCCTCCGAGCTGGTTCGACTCGCTGTACGCGACGCCGCACATCCGGACGCCCAAGCCGAAGAGCACGTCGAGGCGGTCGAGCTCGTTCTCGATCATCGCGGCGCCCTCCATGCACGGCACCATCGCGATCCGACCGCTCCGCTGCGCCTCCACGATGTCGTCCACGGTGCCGCCGACGAACACCGTCGATTGGTGCGCGACGTCCGCCAGATGCATCCCGAGGTCGTGGATCACGTCGGTCCACTTCCAGCCGCCCTTCGACGTGATCGTGGCCGTCCCGTCGAGGAAGTTCTCGAAAACCGCGTCCAGTCCGGAGGCGGCCAGTCCCTCGTAGCCGTACGACTCCCTGCCCTCGCGGACGTACTCGTCGTTCTGCGTCATGTCGACGGGCGTGATGCCGCAATGGTCGTGCAGGGAGATGCACACGCTCTCGCGGAGCAGCCGTTCCGCGCGTTCGTCCTGCTCGTCCGTGAGCGGGTACACGAACGGCTCCACGCGACCGAGCTGCGGGGAAAGCTCGAACTCCTTGTAGTCGACACCCGGCTCCAGGTACGAGAACGACGCGTAGCCGTCCCAGCGCTTCTTCGGCTCCATCCTCCCTCCCCTCGATCGTCGGCCTCGTGATCTCGGCCGCGGTACGCTCTGGCTCGTGAGCTTCCCTGATTCACGACCGCGCCGCATGCGACGGACTCCCGCGCTCCGTTCGCTGATCCGCGAGACGGACGTGCGGCCCGGCGACCTGATCGCGCCCCTCTTCGTCAAGGAAGCGCTCACCGAGCCTGCGCCGATCGCGTCGATGCCGGGCCAGTCGCAACACACGATCGAGTCGCTCCGCAAGGAGGCCGTCGAGATCGCGGAACGCGGTGTGCGCGCGTTCATCCTCTTCGCGGTACCCGCGCGGAAGGACCCCGAGGGGTCGGAGGCCTGGAACCCCGAGGGGATCGGTCAGCAGTCGATCGCGGCGCTCCGGTCCGAGTTCGGCGACGAGGCCGTGGTGATCGGCGACCTCTGCCTCGACGAGTACACCGACCACGGGCATTGTGGTGTCCTCAACGACCTCGGTGAGGTGGACAACGACGCGACGGTGGAGCTCTACCAGCGGATCGCGCTCGCGCAGGCCGAGGCCGGCGCCCACCTCGTCGGCCCCAGCGGGATGATGGACGGCCAGGTCGCCGGGATCCGTGACGCGATGGATGCGGCCGGTCATCAGGACATCGGCATCCTCGCCTACGCCGCGAAGTTCGCTTCGGCGCTGTACGGCCCGTTCCGCGAGGCGGCCGAGGGCGCGCCCCGTTTCGGGGACCGTACGGGCTACCAGGAGGATCCCGCGAACCTGCAGGAGGCGCTCCGGGAGATCCGCACGGACATCGACGAGGGCGCCGACATCGTGATGGTGAAGCCGGCGCTGCCGTACCTCGATGTGATCCGGCGCGCGAAGGACGAGACGAGGTTCCCGATGGCCGCGTATCACGTGAGCGGCGAGTACGCGATGGTGAAGGCGGCGGCCGCGAACGGTTGGCTCGACGAGCGGCGCGTGGTGCTCGAGCTGCTCACGTCGATCCGTCGGGCCGGAGCGGACCTGATCCTCACCTACCATGCGAAGGACGCCGCGGACTGGCTCCGCGGCTGAGCCCGAGCCTTCGATGCCTCGCTACGTCGCCCTGCTCCGCGGGATCAACGTCGGTGGCAAGAATCCGATCCCGATGCCGGCGTTGAAGGCGTGCTTCGAGGACGCGGGCTTCGAGGATGTCGGGACCTACATCCAGAGTGGCAATGTCGTGTTCACCGGTCCGTCCTCGAGCCAGGCCGCGCTGACCGACCGGGTCGAGCGGACGATCCGGAAAGCGTTCGCTCACTACGAGGCGAGCGTCGTCGTGAAGAGCCGGAGCCAGATGCGCGCGGTCGTCGACAAGGCGCCGAAGGGCTTCGGCCGAGAGCCGGCGAAGTACCGCTACGACGTGTGCTTCCTGAAGCCGTCCGTCACGGCGAAGCAGGCGGTGGCCAGCCTCCCGACGAAGGAGGGCGTGGACCGGATCTGGGCCGGCACGGGCGTGGTCTACTTCTCGAGGGTCACGAGCCGGGCGACCTCGAGCCGCCTGAACCGAGTGGCCTCGCTACCCGTCTACAAGCAGATGACGATCCGGAACTGGAACACGACCACGAAGCTGCGCGAGCTCCTCGACGCGAAGATCGCCTGAGGTTCCGCTCGGCTACGTCAGAGACGTGACGGTCGAGGGATCGCAGTTCCCACCGGAGAGCACGACGCATACGCGCTCGCCGGGCGAGACGTCGAAGGCGCCCGATCGGAGGGCCGCAAACGCCGCCGCCCCGCCGGGCTCGACGATCAAGCGGGCATCCTCCCAGAGGGCCCGCTGCGCCTCCCGGATCTGATCCTCCGTCACCAGGGCCATCCGGTCGACGCGATCTCGAACGATCGGGAAGACGTGGTCACCCACCCGTGCGGCGCCGAGGGAATCCGAACCGAGGCCGCCGACCTCCACCACGACCGGTTCGCCGGCTACGAGCGCCGCCGTCATCGACGCGCAGCCCTCGGGCTCGACGCCGATCACCCGAACCCGGTCGCCGCACCACGCAGCGATCCCGGCGAGCGGCCCACCACCGCCGACGCCCATCAGGATCGTGTCGACATCGGGCACCTGCTCCTCGATCTCCAGCCCGAGCGTCCCCTGACCGGCGATCACCTCGGGCTGATCGAACGGGTGCATCAGGAGCGCGCCGGTCTCGGCGGCACGAGCGCTCGCCGCCTCCTGCGCCTCGGCCCAATAGCCGTCGACGATCGTGACGTTCGCGCCGTGGGCGCGGACGCGCTCCACCTTCGTCGTCGGCGAGGTCGACGGGATGAAGACCTCGGCAAGGACGCCGGACTCGCGGGCTGCGTAGGCCACGGCGAGGCCGAAGTTCCCACCGGAGGCCGCGATCACCCCCGCGGCCGGAACGTCGCTGGAGAGGAGTTTGTTGAACGCGCCGCGAGGCTTGAACGAGCCGGTGTGCTGCAGCAGCTCGAGCTTGGCCACAACCGACGCACCGCGGAGCTCATCGAGCTCGAGCACCGGCGTTCGACGGATCCGACCGGCGATCCGCTCGGCGGCGGCCCGGACGTCATCGCTCCCGACGGTCATGGGGTCGCATCCAACCACAGCCATAGACTGTCCGGCCGATGGGCGGATCCGACGAGCTCTTCGAGCGAGCGAAGCGATCGATCCCCGGCGGGGTGAACTCACCGGTGCGCGCGTTCGGCGCCGTCGGTGGCACGCCGCGGTTCGCCGTTCGAGGCGACGGCGCCTATCTGGAGGACGCCGACGGCACGCGGTACGTCGATCTCTGCCAGTCGTGGGGCGCCTCGATCTTCGGCCACGCGCGGAAGGAGATCGTGGACGCCGCCGCGGAGGCTGCTGCCCGAGGGACCTCGTTCGGCATCCCCACGGAAGCGGAGGTCCTCCTCGCGGAGCGGATCGTCTCGATGGTGCCCTCGATCGAACAGGTTCGACTCGTGTCCTCCGGGACCGAGGCGGCGATGTCGGCGATCCGACTGGCGCGCGCCGCCACCGGGAGGGACGCGCTGATCAAGCTCGAGGGCTG